>JAEYGD010000306.1 GCA_023402505.1 Actinomycetes bacterium | reverse complement strand
GTCCGGGCCTGACCGGGTACGTGAGCGAGGCGGGCGTCACCGACAGCGCCTACGCCCCCGCGTACCGGATCGGGGTGTTCGCCCTGGCCGCCGGGGTGCTGCTGCTCGCCGTGGCGCTGCCGCCGGTCCTGCGTCTCGCCGCCGGCCTGCTCGCGGCCGGCAGCCTGTTCGCCCTGGTCTCCGGCGCGGTGGCCTGCAGCACCGGGTGCCCGCTCCCGCCGTACGAGCAGGCGACGACCGCCGACCTGGTCCACGGCGGGGCGAGCATCGCGGCGGTCGGTGCGGTGGTGCTCGCGATGCTGGCGACCGCGCTCACCCGGGACGCACCGCGGGCGCTGCGCCGGCTCGCCGCGGTGGGGGCCGGCATCGCGCTGCCGCTGGCCGCCGCGACGGCGGTCGCCCTGCTCGCCGTGGGCCGGGGCGGCCCGCTGGCCCTGCTGGAGCGGCTCCTCCTGCTGGCCTGCGTCCTCTGGGGCACCGCCACCGCCGCCACGATCACCCGGCACGACCGCTAGGCAGCTCCCGCCGGTACCGGGCCGACCGACGTCGCCCGGCGTTGGAGGATGACCACATGACCGCCCTCTTCACCCCCCTCGACCTGCGCGCGGTGACCCTGCCCAACCGGGTCGCCCTCGCACCGATGTGCCAGTACTCCGCCGGCCCCGACGGACTGCCCACCGACTGGCACCTCGTCCACCTCGGCGCCCGTGCCGTCGGCGGCGCCGGCCTGGTGCTGACCGAGGCGACCGCGGTCGTGCCGGAGGGCCGGATCAGCCCGCAGGACACCGGGCTCTGGTCCGGCGCCCACGTCGACGCCTGGCGGCCGGTCACCGCGTTCGTCGCCGCCCACGGCGGGGTGCCGGCGGTGCAGTTGGCACACGCCGGGTTCAAGGCCTCGACGTACCGGCCGTGGGCGCCCCGCCGGGGCGGCGTGCCGGACGCCGAGGGCGGCTGGACGCCCGTCGGTCCCGGCGACGAACCGTTCGTCGCCGACTACCGCCGCCCGGCCGCGCTGGACGAGGCGGGCCTCGCCGGGGTGGTCGAGGCGTTCGCGGTGGCGGCCGGACGCGCCGTCGACGCCGGGTTCCGGGCGGTGGAGATCCACGCCGCGCACGGCTACCTGCTGCACGAGTTCCTGTCCCCGCTGACCAACCACCGCACCGACGGCTGGGGCGGCGACCGCGCCGGGCGCATGCGCCTCACCCTCGCCGTGGCGCGGGCGGTCCGCGCTGCGGTCGGCGCGGACGTGCCGGTGCTGGCCCGGATCTCCGCCACCGACTGGGTCGACGGCGGCTGGACCCCCGAGGACAGCGTGGTGCTCGCCGGTGAGCTGGCCCGCGCCGGCGTCGACCTCGTCGACTGCTCGTCCGGCGGGGCGTCGCCCGACGCGTCCGTGCCGGTCGGGCCGGGCTACCAGGTGCCGCTGGCCGCGCGGATCCGCCGCGAGGCCGAGGTCGCGACCGGCGCGGTCGGCCTCATCGTCGAGCCGGAGCAGGCCGAGCAGATCGTGGCGACCGGCGCGGCCGACCTGGTGCTGCTCGGCCGGGAGCTGCTCCGCGACCCGTACTGGCCGCACCGCGCCGCCGCCAAGCTGGGCGCCGCGCCCACCTGGCCCGCCCAGTACCTCCGCGCCACCTGACGGCGGTCAGCCGGCCAGGTGGGACCAGGCCGGTTCCAGGTCCCGCCACGGGCCCTGGGCGACGGCCCGGCCGCCGGCCAGCACCACGACGTGGTCGGCGCGCACCAGCGCCGCCCGCTTGGACGTCGAACCGACCACCGTGACGCCGTGCCGGCGCAGCGCCTCCCACAGCGCCAGCTCCGTCGTGACGTCCAGCGCCGAGGACACGTCGTCGGCGACCAACAGCTCGGTACGCGGCGCGAGCGCCCGGGCCAGCGCGAGGCGCTGGAGCTGCCCGCCCGACAACCGGGTGCCCTTGTGCCCGATGACCAGCCCGAGGCCGGACCCGGACGCCGCCAGGTCGTGCTCGAGTTGCGCGGTCGACACGGCCGCGGCGGCGTCCACCGGATGGCCGAGGGTGATGTTGTCGGCGACCGTGCCGGACAGCACCCGGGGCAGTTGACCCACGTAGCCGACCTGCTGCGGGCGCAGGAACAGCTCCGGCTCGGTCACCGGCTCGTCGTTCCAGGCCAGCCGCCCGGTGTGCGGCACGATCCCGGCCAGCGCCCGCAGCAGCGACGACTTGCCGGAACCGACCGGCCCGACCACCAGCACGAGCTGGCCGCGCTCCACGGTCAGGTTGACGTCCCGGACGGCCACGACGCCGTCGGCGTGCCGGACGCCGAAGCCGGACAGCTCCAGCCGGCGCAGCGGGTGCCGCGGCGGCACCGGCGGCGCCGGGGCGGTCCCGGCGGCCAGGTCCACGGCCGGCACCGCCGCCGAGTACGTCGGCACCCCGGCCATCGCCACCGTCCGGTGCGTCCACACCCGGGCCGAGGGCACCTGGGAGATCAGCGACGCCGTGGTCCAGGCGAACCAGCGCGCCGCCGCCAGGGTCGACACGGCCACCAGCGTCGCGCCCGCCGACAACCCACCGGTCAGGTACAGCGCCCACGCGCCGATCGGCAGCAGCCCGCTGACCAGCGACGGCGTCGACCGGGACCACACCTGCACGGAGATCTCCCGCCGCTGGCGCTCGCTGCGCGTCACGTCCAGGTCGGCGAGATGCCCGAGCACCGGCCGGGTCGCGCCGGCCAACTTCACCGTCCGGGCCGCCGAGAGCGCGGACACCAGCGCGGTGGCGAACGCGGCCCGGGCCGCCACGGTGTCCCGGGCGGAGCGCTCCAGGCGCGGGCCGAACAGCGTCGCCGCCAGCCCGGACACCACCATCGTCCCGGCGAAGAAGAGCCCGGGTACGACGCTGCCGGAGATCGCCGTCATCGCCACCAGCAGGACGACGGCGGCGGCCTGGTCCATCAGGTTGTCCGCCAGCTGCACCACCCGTTCGGTGTCGCCGCCCTGGGCGACCACCTCGGCCGGGGTGTGCGTGCTGACCCGCCGGGGCCCGGTCTGCCCGTGGACCAGCCGCAGGCTGATCCGCAGCATCTGCCGCACCCACCAGGCCGGGAACCAGATGGTCGTGTACCAGGGAACCGGCAACGTGACCAGCAGGCCGGCGGCGATCCCGACCGCGGGCAGCCACGGGCTCCCGACACCGTCGACGATGTCCGCCCAGAGCCACGGCAGCAGCGGGCCGTCCAGGCCCACCAGGACCAGCACCAGGAACAGCGCGAGCGCCGCCAGCCCGTACCGCGGGTCGTTGCCGAGCAACCGCGCGATCTCCCGC
>JAEYGD010000262.1 GCA_023402505.1 Actinomycetes bacterium | reverse complement strand
AGCACGTCCTCGGCCCGTACCGGCACCGCGCGCGTCTGCCGGGGCACCACGGTCTCCGGGCGGCGACCCGCCACCGGCAGCTCGACACTCCGGCGCAGGCCGGCGTACCGGCGGTTGGTGGGCGCGGACGGCTCCAGCTCGACGGCGGGTGCGGGGGCCAGCAGTTCGCGGCGCACGCGGACGCGGGCCACCAGGCCGGTGCCGGCGGCGTGCAGCCGCACCTGGACGCCGAGCCGCGCGGCGAGGTGACTGACGACGAACAGGCCCATCCGCTCCACGGTGGCCACGTCGGCCGCCGGCGGCGTGGCGAGCACCGCGTTGGCCTCGGCCAGCGCGGCCGGACTCATGCCCAGGCCCTGGTCGGTGATCTCAACGAGCGCCCCGCGGGCCTCCTGCACGGCGGTGATCTCCACGAACGTGTCCGGGCGCGAGAAGGCGGTCGCGTTCTCCAGCAACTCGGCGAGCAGGTGGACGAGTTCGCCGACGGCGTGGCCGACGACATGCAGGTCGACCACGTCGCCGTGGCGGACCCGCTGGTACTGCTCGATCTCGGCGCTGGCGGCCAGCAGCACCGCCCCGAGCCCGACCGGCCGGTTCCACCGGCGGGTCGACTCCGTGCCCGCCAGCACCAGCAGGCTCTCGTCATTGCGCCGCATCCGGGCGGCCAGGTGGTCCAGCTTGAACAGGTTCTCCAGCTGGTCCGCGTCGTCCTCCTCGCGTTCCAGGTCGTCGAGCAGCTCCAACTGCCGTTCGACCAGCACCTGGCTGCGGCGGGCGAGGTTGACGAACATGGCGTTGACGTTGCGCCGCATCGTGGCCTGCTCGACGGCGACACTGACGGCACTGCGGTGCACGGCCACGAACGCCTCGGCCAGCTCACCCATCTCGTCGAGCGAGCGGACCACCGCCGGGGCCACCTCGATGGACGGGACCCCACCGGTCACCGTCCTCAGCCGGTCCAGCGCGTCCGGCAGCTCGATCTGCGCGATCCGCAGGGCCTGGCTACGCAGCAGGCGCATCGACCGGGCGATGGTCCGGCCGACCAGCAGCGACATCAGCACCGCCAGCAGCAGCACCGCCGCCACCACGCCGACGACCAGCAGCGTGGTCCGCAACTGGGCGCTGCTCACCCGGTCGGCCTGCCGGACCGCGTCGTCCAGCACCGACGCCTCGACCTCCCGCAGCAGGTCCTGCCGCTGCTCGCTGACCGACCACCACCGCGCGGCCGGCAGCACCACCGGCTCAGAGCCGTCCCTGGGCAGGGCCTGCTCCTCCAGCCGGGTGGCGGCCACGAACGCCGGGCTCACCGACGTCTCGTCGTACCGGCGGACCTGGTCGGTGGTCGCCGCGACCCGGAACGCGCCGAGCGCGGTGAGCTGCTGCGCCCGCAGGTCGGTCAGCAGGACCCGGTCCGCCACGCTGTAGCCGTTGGCGCGGGCGGCCTCGAACACCTCGGCGCGCACCCGCGACGACAGCTCCTTGACGCGGGCAAGCTGCACGTAACGCGCCACCGCGTCGCCGAGCGCCGGCCGGTCCGCGCCGGGGCTGGGCTTGCCGAGCAGGTTGAGCAGCGCCTCGACCACCCGGTTGTACGCACCGATGATCGTGTCGCTGCCCAGCACACCCTGCGGCACCACCGCCCGCACCGCGGTCACCTGCTCGTACGCCTCCCGCACCTCCGAGTACGCCACCCGCCACGCCGCGTCGGCCTTCGCGAGCGGCTCGGCGGCCCGGACGAACTCGGCCATCGCCCGGTCGGTGCTCTGGTGCGACGCGCGCAGCGCGAGGATCGCCGTGTTGGGGTCGGCGGCGTCACCCGCGCGCCGCAGGGCGCCCAGCTCACCGGCCGACCGGTCGCGTTCCTGCTGGACCTGGTGCATCACGGCGGTGATCTCCCGCCCGACGCGCACCTGCCCGGCGAAGTCGCCCAGCTCGGTGGTCCGCCCGACCAGACCGTGCGTCTGCACCGCCGCCAGCACCAGGAACGCCGCGGAGGGGATCACCAGGACCGTGGTGAGCTTCGTACGCATGCGCCAGTCGCGCAGCCGAAGCGCCGACGGCCGCCGGTGCGGAACGATCCGGACGTCGAACCGGCGGCGGCGGTGGTTGGGTACGGCGCTGTGCGCCGGCTCCGGACCTGCCCCCACACGTGCCTCCCGCTGTTCCGCGCGTCCTCGGACGCGAGGAGCGGAGTCCATCCAACCAGGCCCGACAGCCGTGTCAACGGGCCGAGCGAGCTGCGGATCAGGAGGGTGAGGCCTGGTCGTCCGTCCGGCCGATGTCCGCCAGACGTGGCGCGTCGGCCATCCGGCCGAGCGCGACCAGCGCGGCGCCGGTCGCGCCGATCTCCGGATTGCGTTGGTGCCACACCGGTCGGGGCGCCAGCGCGACGGCGAACGCCCGCCGCCACCAACGCGACGCGGCCACCGCTCCTCCACCCAGGACCACCTCGAGCGGAGCGTCCACCTCGGACTCGATGACGGCCACGTCCCCGGCGACCAGGTCGCAGAGGCCACGCATCAGGCCGGCGAGGATGTCCACGGCGGTCGTGCCGAAACTGAGCCCACGCAACTCGCCCGAGCCGGCCGGTGCCACGCCCGGCGGCCGGTCGCCGCCGAAGCGCACGTTCACCGCCGGCCCGCGGTCGAGGGGCACCGCCGCCAGGGCCGCCTCCAGCGTCGGGCCCGCGGGCAGGCGCAGCTCCCGGTTGGCCCAGGCGAAGAGGTTGCCCCCGGAGGAGTACGCGGTGCCGGTCACGACGTGTTCGTGGTCGACCCGGTAGCGCCACAGCTGCGGCGCCAGCCGGGGCAACGGCGTGCCGGCGGGAACGGCCTGGACCAGCCGCACCGCCGCCGACGTGCCCACCGTGACCGCCGCCCGCCCCGGGCCGACGCAGCCGGAGCCGACGTTGGACGCCGCGCCGTCACCCAGCGGCGGCGCCCACCAGGCGCCGGCCAGTTGCGGCCAGCGGCGCGCGTGCTCCGGTCGCAACCGGCCGCGCCAGCTCGCCGGGGCGAGCTCGGGCAGCTCGGCGGGGCCGGTGCCGGCCAGCTCGCACGCCTCCGGGTCCCAGTCGAGTGTGCGCAGGTCGAGCAGGCCGGTGCCGGACGCCTGGGACACCGACATCGGCGCGGCGTCGAGCAACGCGCCGAGGACGTACTCGGGCAGGCCGGCGAAGCAGGCGATCGGGCCGTCGGTCCGCTCCCGCAGCCAGGGCAGGCGCACCGTCCAGTAGCAGCGGTGCCACCAGGTGCCGGTGCGCTGGTGGAAGGCCCCGTCGTCGGCCGGCCCCGGCCGGCCGGCGGCCGGTTCCGGTCGGGTGTCCAGCCAGGTCAGGATCGGCCCGAGCGGCGCGCCACCGGGACCGAGCGGGACCACCGAGTGCCACTGCGCGGACGTCGCCACCATCGCCACGTCGTCGAGATGCCCGCCGGCCGCCAGCTCGTCCAGGCATTCGGCCAGACACGCGAGATAGCGGTCACCGTCGAGGGTGCCGGTGCCGTCCTCGCCGACGGCGAGGCTCACCCGGCGGCGGGCCAGCGCCCCGGGCAGCGCACGGGCGTCGTCGTCCAGTACCAGGCCGCGTACCGAGGACGTGCCGAGATCCAGCGCGAGAATGGTCATCGCCGGTCACGTTATCCGGCCGACCGCCCTCCCGCCGCGTCGACGCCCACGCTTCCCGCGTCGACGCCCACGCTTCCCGCGTTGACGCCCACGCTTCCCGCGTTGACGCTCACGCTTCCGCCACCGGCGGCCACCGCGTAGGGTGGGCTCATGCTCGCGCACCTGTCCTGCTGGTGGCCCGCCGATCCGGCGGCCACCCCCCGCGCGTAGCTTTCCACGCGGCCGCCCGTCGAGGCGGCCGCCGGTCTCGCACCGGGCACCGGAGCGCCCCGCCGGGCGGCAACCGGCCCGAAGGAGACCCGATGACCCACCTTCCCGCGCTGCTCGCCGACGTCGCCGCCGGCGCCGACCCCGGCCCGTTCGCGCTCGTCCGCCGCGAGGGCGCCGACCACCTGGACCTGTTCACCGGTCCGGTGCGGGCGGTGCCGCACCTCGCCGACATCCCGCTGCCCGACGGTCCGCCGGGACCGCGCACCCTGGCGCTGGTGCCCTACCGGCAGATCGCCGAGCGCGGCTTCGCCTGCGTCGACGACGGCGCCCCGCTGGAATGCCTGACGATCGACCGGCACGAACGGATCGACCTGGCGGCGGCGCTGGCCGCGCTGCCGGACACCCCGGTCGTCACCCGGGACGCCCGCTTCGACGTCACCGACGAGGAGTACGCCGCCACGGTCGGCCGGGTGCTCGCCGACGAGATCGGCCGCGGCGAGGGCGCCAACTTCGTCGTGCACCGCACCCTGCACGCCACCGTGCAGGGCCCGCCGCTGCGGGCGGCGCTGGCGGCGCTGCGCTCGCTGCTGCTGGCCGAGCGCGGCGCGTACTGGACCTTCGTCGTGCACACCGGTGCCCGCACGGTGGTCGGGGCGAGCCCGGAGCGGCACGTCAGCGTCGACGACGGCCTGGTCATGATGAACCCGATCAGCGGCACGTTCCGGCACACCGGGACCACCGCCGACCGGGCCGGGCTGCTGCGCTTCCTCGCCGACCCGAAGGAGGTCGAGGAGCTGTACATGGTGCTCGACGAGGAACTGAAGATGATGGCCACCGTCGCCGACCGGGGCGGACAGGTCATCGGCCCGTACCTGAAGGAGATGTCCCACCTCGCGCACACCGAGTACCTGCTGGCCGGCCGCGGCTCGAAGGACGTGCGGGACGTGCTGCGGGAGACGATGTTCGCGCCGACGGTGACCGGCAGCCCGATGGAGAACGCCTGCCGGGTCATCGCCCGGCACGAGCGCGGCGGGCGGCGCTACTACGCGGGGGTGCTGGCGCTGCTCGGCCGTGACGGGGCCAACCGGCAGACCCTGGACGCGCCGATCCTGATCCGTACCGCCGAGATCTCCCCCGCCGGCGAGCTGCGGGTGCCCGTCGGCGCCACCCTGGTGCGCCACTCCACCCCGGCCGGCGAGGTGGCCGAGACCCACGCCAAGGCCGCCGGTGTCCTCGCCGCGCTTGGCCTCGGCCCGCAGGCGCCGGTACCGGCCGCCGGGTCGCTGCGCCGGCTCGCCGACGACCCCGAGGTACGGGCGGCGCTCGCCGCCCGCAACGCGCCGCTGGCCCGGTTCTGGCTCGACCAGCGGCCGGCGGACGCGCCCGGCCACCCCGGGCTCGCCGGCCGCCGGGCGGTCGTCGTCGACGGGGAGGACACGTTCACCGGCATGCTCGCCCACCAGGTGCGGGCGCTCGGCCTCGCCGTGGACCTGCGACCGTGGGACGCGCCGGGATCCCTGGACGGGTACGACCTGGTCGTGGTCGGCCCCGGCCCGGGCGACCCGGCGGACCTGGCCGTGCCGAAGATGGCCACGATGCGGGACCTGCTGGCCGGGCTGCTCGCCGCCGGCCGGCCGACCCTGGCGGTCTGCCTCGGCCACCAGTTGCTCTGCGGCCTGCTGGGGCTGCCCCTGCACCGCCGGGACGCCCCGTACCAGGGGTTGCAGCGGGAGGTGCCGATCTTCGGCACCCGGCGGCGGGTCGGGTTCTACTCGACGTTCACCGCGCGGACGGACGCGGACCGCCTGCACACCCCGTACGGTGCCGTGGAGGTGGCCCGCGACGACGCGGACGGTGCGGTCCACGCGCTGCGCGGCGCCGGTCTGGCCGGGGTGCAGTTCCACCCGGAGTCGGTGCTCAGCCCGGACGGCGTGGACGTCCTGGCCGAGCTGCTGGGCGGGTTGCTGCCCGCCGCGAGCGTGGCCCGGGCATGACCCGGGCGGTCGGGGGTACAGGTGGCGGCGACCGGCGGTCGGGGACGGGCCGAGAGCCCCCGTCCGCGACCGCCGGTCCCCCGGTCGTCAGGCGGCCAGGCCCTTCTTCAGGGCGGTACCGATCTCCACCGCCCGCCGGGCGGTGAGCGCCGCCGCGCCCAGCGCGATGCTGTCCGGGGCGATCTCGCCGTTGTTGCTGGTGTGCGACGCGCCGTACGGGTTGCCGGCGACGAACTGACTCGGGTCGGTGTAGCCGGGCGTCACCACGACCCCGCCCCAGTGGTAGAAGACCGAGAACAGGGAGGTCAACGTGGTCTCCTGGCCGCCGTGGGAGGTCGCGGTCGAGGTGACGGCCGAGTAGACCTTGTTCGCCAGGGCGCCCTGCGCCCAGAGCGGCCCGGTCGTGTCGATGAACTGCTTCAGCTGCGCCGCGACCATGCCGTACCGGGTGGGCGACCCGAAGATGACCACGTCGGCCCAGGAGAGGTCGTCCGGCTGCGCCTCGGGCACGTCCTGGGTCTCCAGGTGGTGCGCCTGCCAGCCCGAGTTCGACCGGATCGCCTCGTCCGGCGCCAGCTCACGCACCTTGCGCAGCCGCACCTCGGCGCCGGCATCGCCGGCGGCCTCGCACACCGCCTGGGCCAACTGGTACGTGATGCCGGTCGCGCTGTAGTAGATCACCGCGACCTTGGTCTGGGCAGCCATCGGATGTCTTCCTCCTCAACTATTGGGTAAGCCCCGGGGACTACCCGTTAGTTGCGGCGTCAAACGCCGGGTGGCCGCCACCGGGTGGCATGCTCGTCCGGTGCTGATCCGTACCGCCCGGCCCGACGACTGGCCCGCCATCTGGCCCTTCCTGCGCGAGATCGTCGCCGCCGGGGAGACGTACACGTGGCCGCCGGACGTCGACGAGGAGCAGGCCCGCCGGCTGTGGCTGGTGCCGCCGCCGGGCCGGGTCCTCGTCGCGGTGGACGCCGACGGCACGGTGCTCGGCTCGGCGAAGCTGGTCCCCAACCAGGCCGGGCCGGGCGACCACGTGGCCAACGCGAGCTTCATGGTGGCCCCCGGCGCCGCCGGACGCGGTGTCGGCCGGGCCCTCGGCGAGGCGGTGCTCGACCGGGCGCGCGCCGAGGGCTACCGGGCGATGCAGTTCAACGCCGTGGTCGCGACCAACACCAGGGCGGTGGCGCTGTGGCGGTCCCTCGGGTTCACGGTGGTCGGCCGGGTGCCGGAGGCCTTCCGGCACCCCACCGAGGGTTACGTCGACCTGCTGGTCATGCACCGCCGGCTCTGACCGGTGCTCAAGATTTGCGCAATTTCCGCCGGGAACCGCTGCTCGCGCGGGCACCGGCGGGGATCCTGGTCACACCGCCGCGGGGGGCCACGCGACGGTCGCCTGAACGGGGGATCGCGCTGAGCCGGCAACGAGGCTGGCGCAGCGCGATCAGGGGACCAACCGTCAGTCGAGCCGGTCCCTCAGGTCGTCCACCTGCTGCTGCAGCCGGTCCACCGCCGCCTCGTTGTTCACGACCGTGGTCATCCCGGCACCGAGCGCCAGCCCGATCAGCACGGCCAGCGCGCTGAGCACCAGTCCGCCGACGCCGACACCCCGCCCGGTGACCCCCGGTCGGCGGGACATCCGCAACGCGACGATGCCGAGCACGACGCCGATGATCCCGAGCACCAGGCCGACCGGCGCCAGGACCGCGGTCAGCACGCTCAGCAGCCCGGCCACCCCGAACACCAGTGCGAAGGTGGCCGCCGCGCTGGTCTTGGCCCCGGTTTCGCCCCCCGGCACGGCTGGGTGCGCGTACTCCGCCGGTCGCATCCCCCGTCCGGGTCGCGTTATGCCCGCGTGTCGGTGGTCGGGCCTAGGCTGCCGGGATCGACGGAGGGGGCGGATGGGTGTGGGGTTGACCGGGTGGGCGGCGCTCGCGCTGCGGATGGCCAGCCTGCTGCTCCGACCGCACCCGGCGGGGCCACGCCGGACGGTGGCGGACGTGGTGGAGTGGTTCGGCGCCATGCAGGCGCAGGACCTGGCGAGCGGCCTGTGGTCGCTCGGGGTCCGGCTGCCGGCGGCACGCCAGACGGACGTGACGGCCGCGCTGGAACGCCGGGAGGCGCTGCGCACCTGGCCGATGCGGGGCACGCTGCACCTCGTCCCACCCCGGGACGCCCGCTGGATGCTGGAGCTGACCGGGGTACGGGTGCGCAAGGCCGCCGCCACCCGCCGCGCCCAGCTCGGTCTGACCGAGAGCGACGCCGACCGGGCGGTCGAGGTGCTCGGCGACGCGCTGGCCGGCGGCGGGCGGCTGACCCGCACCCAGTGCCTGACCACCCTGGCGGCGGCCGGCATCGGCACCTCCGGGCAGCGCGGCTACCACCTGCTGGCGCACGCGAGCCTGGCCGGCGTCACTTGCCTGGCCCCGAACGTCGGCGCCGAGCAGACCTTCGTGCTGCTCGACGAGTGGGCGCCGGGCCAGCACCGGCCGGAGCGGGACGAGGCGCTGGCCGTCCTCGCCCACCGCTACGTGCGCTCGCACGGGCCGGTCACCGCCCGCGAGTTCGCCGGCTGGTCGGGCCTGACCCTCACCGACGCCCGCCGGGGGTTCGCCGCCGCCGGTGACGCGCTCGCGCCGGTCCTGGTGGACGGCGAGGCCGCGCTGGTCGACGCGGCGCTGCTGGACACCGCGCCGCGCCGGCTGGACGACGTGCTGGTGCTGCCCGGGTTCGACGAGTACCTGCTGGGCTACCGGGACCGCTCGCTCATGCTCGACCCGGCGCACGCGAACGCGGTCGTGCCCGGCGGCAACGGCGTCTTCCAGGCGACGGTCGTGCGGGCGGGGCGGGTCGTGGGCACCTGGAAGCGGACGCTCGACCCGACCCGGGTGACGGTAACGGTGCGACCGCTCGCACCGGTGGACGAGCGTTTGCGGGCTCGCGTGGAGCGCGCCCTGGCCCGCTACGCCGCCTTCCTCGACCGCACCCCACGGGTCTCGTGGTCCGGATGATCCGGGGCGAACGGGCCTGCGGTACGGTGCCGGCCGCGACCACCGGCGGCCGGCGGTGGAACCGGCCCCGACCGAGGATGGAGTTGCCTTCGTGGGCATGACGTTGATCGGACGGCGCGTGCCGGCCGGCGAGTTGACGGCGGTACGCACCGACGAGGCCCGGGTGAACGAGCTGCTGTACGGCGACCTCGACGACGACGAGGCCGAGATGCCCGAGCCGGAGCTGGATCTGGACAAGGCGTGGCACGGCATCCACTACCTGCTCACCGGCAGTTCCTGGGAGGTCGGCGAGGGTGCCGGCGCGGCGATCCTCGGCGGCGACCCGGTCGGCGAGGACGCCGGCTACGGACCGCCCCGGATACTCGACCCGGCCGCCGTCCGCGTCATCGCGTCGGGGCTCGACGCGCTGGACGTGGCGGCGCTGCGCGCCCGCTTCGACCCGGACGCCCTGGAGGCGGCCGAGGTCTACCCGGGCATCTGGGACGAGGGCATCGAGGTGTTCGACGACTACCTCGCGCCGAACTTCACCGAACTCCGCCGGTTCTACGGCATCGCGGCGCAGAACGGTGAGGCCGTCCTGCTGGCCATCGTCTGAGCCGGTCGCCGGGCGGCACGTCAGGTGCCGCCGAGGGGCGGGCAGCCGGCTGCCCGTCCGGCAGGGTCAGTCCGGTCCGGGCCGGGAGCCCGGGAGCGGCTTGCGGAACGGCCCCCACCCGACGAAGCGGTCGAACAGGTCGCGCGGTCCCGGCCCGTCGTGCGGGTTCAGGTGGTACAGGTCGTGCATCGCCTCGTGCAGCAGGCCGGCGAGGTAGATCGACAGGGTCGGGTACCGGCCCTCGAACTCGGCCTTCAACAGGAGGCGGGCCTCGGCGCACGGCCACGGCTGGCCGCACGCCCGGCACGCCCAGATCGGCCGCAGCGGGGTGTGCGGCGGCACCCGTTCGGTGCGGTAGCGGGGGTGCTCCGGGTACGGCCCGAGCCGTGGCTGGGGCAGCTGAGCGAAGATCACGTCGACTCCTCGTGCCGGGGGCGGGCCGCCGGATGAAACACGGCCGGCGGACGCGAACCGCGAACCCGGAACGGCCCGCGTGGTGACAGTCTGCTGAGGACACCGTTACCGTCGACAGGTGCTCCGCCCATCCGCGCAGCTCACCAGGGCGGTTGAGCAACCAGGAGCAGCGCCTCGACGACAACGGGCAGACTTTGGGGGATCGATGGGGAGCGCCGCCGCGTACATCGTCAGCGAGTTGCGCCTGTTCCGGGCCGGCCTCGGGCTCAGCCAGGAGGACTTCGGCCGGGGCATCGGATACTCCGGGTCGCACGTCAGCTCCGTCGAGACGAGCTGCCGGCCGCCGACGAAGGAGTACATGGCGGCTGTCGACCGGGCCCACCGGACCGGGGAGCGGTTCAGCCGGATGCTCCGCGACCTGGGTCAGCTCGACACCGCGCCGCCCTGGCTGCGCGAGTGGATCGAGCTGGAGCGCGAAGCAGACCTGCTCCGCTGGTACGAACCGGCGTACGTGCCGGGTCTCCTGCAGACCGAGGCGTATGCGCGGGCGACGCTCGCCGACGGGCTGCTCCTGCCCGACGAGATCGAGCAGCGGGTGGAGTCCCGGCTGGAGCGGCAGAGCATCCTCACCCGGGAGGCTCCGGTGCCGCTGGTGGCGGTGCTCGACGTGATGGTGCTGCGCCGGCCGATCAACGGCCGCCCCGGCGTCATGAGCGAGCAGCTCGACCATCTCGTCAAGTTGGCCGAGCTACCGCACGCGCAGATCCTCGTGGTGCCCGACGACGCCGGCGTCTACCCTGGCCTGCAGGGAGGATTCATCCTTGCCAACCTGAGCGACGGGTCGGTGGTGGCGCATCTCGACCATCAGGTCCGCGCGCAGGTGGTGAACCGGGCCGACGAGTTGGCTATTCTCCAGCGCCTGTGGGAGGCCGTCCGCGGTGAAGCCCTCTCACGCAGGCAGTCCCTCGACCTGATCAAGGAAGCGGCGCAGACATGGACCTGACCGGTGCCCGCTGGCACAAGTCGACTCGCTCGGGTGCGAACGGCGGATCGTGTGTGGAGGTGGCCGACAACCTGCCGGGCGTCGTGCTGGTGCGCGACACGAAGGACCGGGACGGCGGCACCCTCCACTTCGCCCCCTCCGCGTGGCAGTCGTTCGTCGACCTGGCGAAGCGCTGTCGCTGACGCCTCCCGACGGGGTGTCACTCGGGTGACGGCGTAGGCGGCACCTCCGGCGGGCAGTCGATCACCTCCGGAGTCACCTCGCGGGGGCCGGAGTCCGCGCGACGGACCACGAACCGTACGCAGACGTTGTGGCGCACCTCTTCCGGGGCCAACCAGCCGTCGGACCCCGTCCCCACCAGCACGACGTCGACCGTGGCGAGCACCCCCGTCCCGTACGCGTCGGTGTTGTGCACCGCGGAGGCGATCTCCCGGCCCCCGGTCTCGGCGACCAGCCGGTCGATCAACGACCGGTTGCTCACCCAGCCGTCCAGGTTGTGCGAATCGGTGGCCCACGGCTCGGCCTCGTGGGCGACCTGCTCGGCGCGTCTCATCACCTCGCGGCGGGCGTCGCCCTCGGTGGTGGAACAGCCGGCCGCTGGCAGCAACAGGCCGGCCAGCACCAGGACGGCCGTCCCGCCGCGGCGAATCGGAGCGGAGGATCGTGGAGCGGCGACACCGCGTCGTGACATGTCGCCACTGAACCAACACCCGCGCCGCCGCGCATCCGTCCGCCTACTCAGCGGGCCGGGGTCGTTGCTCCCGGACGGCGGTCCTGGGATGCTGCGCGACATGTCCTCCGTGCCGGCAACCCGTCCCGAAGACGTCTTCGGGGAGCCTCTCCGCGCCCAGTTCGAGGCGTTCATCGACGAGCACCGCAGGGCGCTGCACGACTGTCTCGACGGGTTGACCGAGGAGCAGGCCCGCCGGTCCCTGGTGCCCTCCCGGACCACCCTGCTCGGCCTGGTCAAGCACGCCACGTTCGTCGAGAAGGTCTGGTTCGACGAGGCCGTCACCTGCCGGTCGCGGACCGAGATCGGCATTCCGGCCACGCCGGACGAATCGTTCATCCTGCGCGACGACGACACCATCGCCGGCGTGCAGCGGGCGTACCGGGAGGCGTGTGCCGCCTCCCGTGCCGCTACGTCACCGCTGGGGCTGGACGACCTGCTGCGGGGCAACCGACGCGGCCCGCTCCCGTTGCGGTGGGTGTACCTGCACGTCCTGCGGGAGCTCGCGCAGCACTGCGGGCACGCCGACATCCTGCGCGAACAACTGTCGAGCCGGTGAGCCGCGCGGCAACGTTTCCCCTGCTCCTATCCGACCGGTGACGGACGAATCCGCCCCCGGCCCTCGGGTATCCACGCGTCGACACACCCGAGGGAGGTAGTTGAGCCATGACACTCAACGCACAGCAGGCCAGTTCGCTGTACGGGCAGGACATCCGCGACCGGTCCGGGGCGACGATCGGCACGGTCGCCCAGATCTGGACCGACGCCGCCGGGGAACCTACCTGGGTGAGCGTGGCGGGTGGCGCCATGGGCTCCAAGGAGACCCTCGCACCGTTGCAGAAGGCCCGGCTCGGTGGCGGCGGCGTCACGGTCGACTACGACATGTCGACGGTGAAGAACGCCCCGGCGGTCGACAGCGACCGCGAGGAGCCGCTGAGCACCGAGGAGCTGCGGCAGCTCCACGCCCACTACCACCTGCCCGCTCAGGGTGGGCCGCCCGCGGGCCGGGCCTCCGCGCCCAGCGCGGGCAACGACCTGATCCGCTCCGAGGAGCGGCTGCGGGTGGGCACCGAGAGCCGACCCGCCGGTACGGCCCGGCTGCGCAAGCACGTGGTCACCGAGGACGTCCACACCACCGTCCCGGTCGAGCACGACGAGGTGCACGTGGAGCGGGAGCCGATCGCGCGGGATCAGGCGCGAGGCGTACGCGGTGAGATCGGCGAGGCGGAGCAGGAGATGACCCTGCGCGCCGAGCGGCCCGTGGTGGCGAAGGACACCGTGCCCGTGGAACGCGTCCGGCTCGCCAAGGACGAGATCGTCGAGGATCAGCCGGTCGACGAACAGATCCGGCGGGAACGCGTCGACGCGGACATCCCGGAGCCGGCCCGGCGCCGCCGCTGACGGCGAGGGCAGGCCGGGCGGGTGGGTCAACGCGACCCCCCCGCCCGTCGTCCGTGACGAGCGACGCCGCGGGCCGTGTCCGGCCGGCGGATTAACGCCTTGTCGTCCTGCCGGCCGGTGTCTACCGTGCGGTGATGCCCGTACGACTGCTGACGGTGACCTACGACGCGCACGACCCGGCGGGCCTGGGCCGGTTCTGGGCCACCCTGCTCGGCCGGGAGACCGTCGAGGACCGGGGTGGCGTGCTCCTGCCCGGCGGGGACACCCAGGTCGGTCTTCGGTTCGTCCCCGGCCCTCCGGCGGGGGTGGGGCCCGGCCGCCTGCACCTGCACCTGACCAGTGCCAGCAACGCCGACCAGCAGCACACGGTGGCGACGGCGCTCGCGCTGGGCGGCGGTCACCTCGATGTCGGGCAGCGCCCCGAGGAGGGGCACATCGTCCTGGCCGACCCCGAGGGCAACGCGTTCTGCGTCGTCGAGCCGGACAGCACGTTCCTTGCCGGATGCGGCCCGCTCGGGGAGGTCGCCTGTGACGGCACCCGGGCGGTCGGCCTCTTCTGGCGCGAGGTGTTGGACTGGCCGCTCGTGTGGGACCAGGACGAGGAGACGGCGATCCAGTCTCCGCACGGCGGCACCAAGGTCGCCTGGGGAGGACCGCCCGTGGCCCCGAAGGAGGGGCGGAACCGGCAGCGGTTCGAGCTGGCCCCGACCGGCGGCGACCAGCAGGCGGAGATCGACCGGCTGATCCGCCTCGGAGCCACCCGGCTCGGCTCGGGCACGGACGGCGCCGTCGAGCTGGCCGACCCCGACGGCAACGAGTTCAGTCTCCACGCGACCTGACGCACCGGCAGGCGCCGCCCAGCCGGTAGGGTCGCCGGGTGGACCTGGACGCCACCGCCACCCGCCTCGGGGTACCCGTCGAGGACGTCGAGCGTGTGCACCAACTCGCCGGTGACCGGCCGTCGGCCCCGCTGCCCCCCAGGGCCGACGCGCCCGCGCTCCTCGACCGGCTCGCCGTGCCGCCGGACGACGCCGCCGAGATCATGACGGGCTGGCCCGACCCGGACTCTCCGCACTGGACCACGGAACTGCGCTGGCTGCTCGACCGCTCGATCGCCCTGGTCCGCGCCGACCTCGGGGGCCACGATTGGTTACCACCCGGCCCGGTGCTCCCCCGCGAGCGCGGCCCCGCCTGGCGGCACCTCTACGTGTACGCGTACCTGGCCCTGGTCGACGTCGTCACCGGCTACCACCGCGACCACGCGATCACCGCCGACGTGTCCCAGGCCACCCTCGCGGACCTGGGCCGCAACCTCGCGGTCGACCGGCGGATGCACGGCGAGGGCTGGCCGGTCATGCAGAGCTGGCTGACGTTGCACGTACGCGGCGGCCTCTACGAGTTGGGCCGGCTGCAACACCAGCGCGGCGGCACCGCCATCGACCTGCACGTCCCTGACTCGGGGCCGCTGACCCCGGAGGCCGTCTCGGCGTCGCTCGACGAGGCCCGCGCGTTCTTCCCGCGCCACTTCCCCGACGAGCACTACACGGCGTTCGCCTGCGGCTCGTGGCTGCTCGACCCGCAACTGCTGGAGTACCTGCCCGAGGACTCCAACATCGCCCGGTTCCAACAGAGGTTCGAGCTGGAGGAGCCCTACCAGGAGCCGGACGGGTTGGACGCCGACGTCGAGGTGCTGCGGTTCGTTTTCCGCACCCTGACCACGCCACTGGAGCGGCTGCCGCGCCGCACCGCGCTGCAGCGCGCGGTCGTCGATCACCTGGCGGCGGGCCGCCACTGGCACTGGCGCCGCGGCCGCTTCCCGCTCTGACCCGGCACTCGGCGCAGACAGCGCCCGTCCGCCCGTCGAATCTCCGTTGTGCGGACGTCACGACGGCGCTACGTTGCCCCGCGTGACGTGCCTCGTCGTCTCGCCGCCACCGGCGACCCGGTAATCCCACCTTCCCGACCCGGCTCCCCTTGGAAGCCCGGGTGCGTTCGTGGTGCCCGGGGCGGCGACGACAACGGAGACACACGTGCACACCAGCCTGCCCTCGTCCGCCGGACGAGGAATTCTCTTCATCGCGGTGGCGGCGGTCGCCTGGGGCACCGGCGGCGCCGCGGCGGCGATCCTCTACGACACCAGCGGCCTCGGCCCGGTGGCGGTGTCCTTCTGGCGCTTCGCCGGCGGGGTCCTGCTACTCGCCGCCGTCCACCTGCTGTTCCGCGAGCCCCTCGCCGGCCGGGCCCGCGTCCGCCGGTGGCCGGTGGTGGCGACCGGCGTCGGTCTGGCGGTCTACCAGACCGCCTACTTCGCCGCCGTCGGCTGGGCGGGGCTCGCCGTCGCGACGGTGGTGACCCTGGGGTCCGGACCCGTTCTCGCCGCCGTGGGATCCCGCCTGCTGCTGGGCGAGCGGCTCGGCCGTTCCGGCGCGGTGACCGTGACAGCGGCCCTGGCCGGGTTGGCGCTGCTGGTGCTCGGCGGTGACGCCCGAGGCGGTCCGGCGCCCCTGCCGGGGCTGGCCTGCGCTCTGCTGTCCGCCGCTGGGTACGCCGGCGTCACCCTGCTCAACCGCAGGCTGCACCGCGACGGCGACGCGGGCCCGCCCCGGGAGACCGCGCTGGGCGGGTTCGCCGTCGGCCTGGTCTGCCTGTTCCCCCTGGCCCTGCTCGACGGGCTGCTGCCCGCGTCGGGGAACGGCATCCTGGTGATGGGTCTGATCGGCTACCTGGGACTGGTCCCGACCGCGCTGGCGTACAGCCTCTTCTTCGCCGGGTTGGCGACGGTCCGGGCGACCACCGCGTCGGTGGTCGCGCTGGTCGAGCCGATCACCGCCGCCGTCATCGCGGTGGGCCTGCTCGGTGAACGGGTCGGCGTGACCGCCGTTCTCGGTTCGCTGGTGCTGCTCGGAGCCGTCGCCGCGCTGACCGTGAGTGAGCGGCGCTCCGGGCCGGTCGCCGGGCGGACGGTGACCATGCCGGACACATCGCCGGTCCGTTCGCCATGATGGAGGCCGGACGGAACCGGGCCGCCCGGGACGCCCGCTACGGACGCGAGGTGGAGCACCACAGGAGGTGGCACGTGCCGGACAACCCACGGGTGCTGGTGATCGGTCTCGATCCCGCCCGGGTCCCGGGCTGGGACCCGGAGCCGGTCCTGGCGGCGATAGCCCGTGGTCACGCCGGTTTCGCCGACCGTGGCGTCCAGGCCGACCTGTGCCTCGTGGCGCCCGACGACAGCGCGGAGGAAGCAGTGGTGGCGGCGCTGACCCGGCATGCCTACGCCTGCGTGGTGGTCGGGGGCGGCATCCGCAAGCACGAACCGTTGCTCGGGTTGTTCGAAAGGGTGGTCAACCTGGTCCGGCAGTACGCCCCCGGCGCGGCGATCGCCTTCAACAGCACCCCCGAGGACACCGTCGATGCCGCGCTGCGCTGGCTGCGGTAGGCCGGCGGACCCCTCCTCCGCGACGCGTCGTGCGGCCGGCGGCGTACCCACCGGCGCCGGCCCGCCTCCGGCGCTCTAGGGTCGACTCTCTCCGGTCGGCCGGTCGGCGGTCGGCATCCGACGAGGTGGGGCAGGTGGTCGTGCGGATCGCGAGCGTGAACGCCTGGGGTGGGGCGCTGTGCGAGGCGTTGCTCGGGTGGCTGCCCCGCAGCGGGGCGCACGTGGTCTGTCTCCAGGAGGTCACCCGGACGCCGGGCCTGCGGGAGTGGACGCGCTTCGACGACGGCGAACGTACCCTGCCGCAACGCGCCGACCTGTTCGACGACGTACGCGGCGCGCTGCCGCGCCACCAGGCGATCTTCGCCACCAGCGACTCGGGGCCCGTCCACGACGACACCGGCGGCCTGCACCGGCAGGACTTCGGCCTGGCCACCCTGGTCGCCGAGCACCTGCCGGTGGTGGGCCTGGACTCCGCCTTCGTGCACGGGCAGTTCACCGACCACGTCCAGTGGACGGTCGACCGTCCCCGTGTCGCGCTCGCCGTGCGTACCGTCGATCGTGCCGCCGGCCGGTCGGTGTGGGTCGTGCAGGTGCACGGGCTGCGCGATCCGGCCGGCAAGGGCGACACCCCGGCACGGCGCCGCCAGGCCGAGCGGCTCGCCCAGCTCGTACGCCGGATCCGCGGTCCGCACGACCTGGTGGTGGTCTGTGGCGACCTCAACCTGCTGCCCGGAAGCGAGACGTTCGACGTGCTGGCCGACGTCGGGCTCACCGACCTGGTCGGCATGGCCGACACCCGGACCTCGCACTACCGCAAACCGGTACGGCACGCGAGCTACCTGCTCGTCTCCGACGTCGCCGCCGTCGAGCGGTTCGAGATCCTGGCCCAGCCGGAGGTGTCCGACCACCGCGCGCTGGTCCTCGACATCTAGCCGCGCGACCGCGCCCCGTGCCCGACGGACCGATCGGCCGGTGCCGGTGCCGGTGCCGGTGCCGGTGCCGGTGCCGGTGCCGGTGCCGGTGCCGGTGCCGGTGACCGTCTCACCGGGGTCCGCGTGACGTCCAGCCCTGTCGGTGCAGCCGTTCGATACCGTCGAGCAGCAGGTCCAGCGCGAACTCGAACTCGAACTGGTCGTCGCAGCCCTGCCCCACGACCGACGCGTCCTCGTGGGAGGCCGCCGCCGCGATCTCCGCGAGGTGCGGGAACCGGGCGGCGACCTCCGGTGGCAGGGCCGCCGGAGCGTCCGCTGTGGTCGCGCCGGAGCGGCCGGCCTCCCGGGCGGTGTCGAACAGCTCCTGGCTGAAGCCGAGGATCCGGCTGCCCATCGCGTGCATCACGTGGTGGGCGAGGTCGGCGGAGAAGCCGCCGGCCCGCAACCGCGCGACCATCGAGTCGAGGTACGCGAGGATCGCCGGCGTCGCCATGTTCCGCGACTCGATCGCGAGCGGCGCCCAGGGGTGGCGCCGCAGCGCCTGCCGCGCCGAGAGGATGCGCGCGCGGACCGCGGGCTTCCAGTCGGCGTCCGGCGCCAGCGGGTCGATCTCGCCGACGACCACGTCGATCATGCCGTCGAGCAGCTCGTCCTTGTTGGCCACGTGCTTGTAGAGGGCCATCGGCACCACGCCCAGGTCCTGGGCGAGGTTGCGCATGCTGAGGGACTCGATCCCGGTCGCGTCGGCGAGCGCGACGGCGGCCCGCAGGACACGTTCCCTGCTCAGCGGCGCCCGGCGCAGCGTCTCGACCTGCTCGGCCATGTCGGTCCCTCGTCTTCCGGCGACGGTTGAAACCATAACCGCCTTGACAGGTGTACGGCGTACACCTACCGTCGAACTCGTGGAGGTGTACGCCGTACACCTAGAGGGAGGGCGAGATGAAGGCGATCGTGCAGGACCGGTACGGGCCACCGGAGACACTCCGGCTCGCGGACGTCGAGACGCCCGTGCCCGCCGCCGACGAGGTGCTCGTCCGCGTCGAGGCCGCCGCCCTCAACGCGTACGACTGGCATGTCATGCGCGGCGACCCGCGGATGGCGCGCCTTAGCCTGGGCCGGACGCGGCCCCGCGCCCGCATCCGCGGCCGTGACTTCGCCGGCCGGATCGAGACCGTCGGAGCCGACGTCCGGCACCTACGCCCCGGCGACGCCGTCTTCGGCGACCTCGGTGACGCCAACGGCGCCTTCGCCGAGTACGTCCGCGTGCCCGCGACCCTGGTCGCGCCGACGCCCGCGAACCTGACGGCGCCGCAGGCCGCCGCCCTGCCACTGGCCGGCGTCACCGCGCTCACCGGGCTACGCGACGCCGGGCGGGTCGCGCCGGGCCACCGCGTCCTCGTCAACGGCGCCTCCGGCGGCGTCGGCACCCTGGCCGTCCAACTGGCCAAGGTGCTCGGCGCGACCGTCACCGCGGTGTGCAGCACCCGCAACGTCGACCTGGTCCGCTCGCTCGGCGCCGACCACGTCGTCGACTACCGGCGCACCGACTTCACCCGCGACGCCGGCCGCCACGACGTCGTGTTCGACCTGGTCGGCAACCGCTCGCTCACCGCGCTGCGGCGGACGCTCACGCCGACCGGGACGCTGGTGCTCTCCGGCGGCGGCGTGTACGGCGGCGGCAGCCTCCTCGGCCCGGTCTGGCTGCTCGCCCGCGGCCGGCTGCTGGCCCCCTTCGTACGGCAGCGCGTCGTCGCCCTCACCGCCACGCCCAGCCGCGAACACCTCGACACGCTGCGCGCCCACGCCGAGGCCGGCCGCCTCGTCCCCGTCATCGACCGGACCTACCCGCTGCGGGAGGTGCCCGAGGCCATCGCGTACCTCGAAGGCGAACACGCCCGCGCCAAGGTCGTCATCACCGTCTGACCCCGCCGCGCCCGCGTCTCGGCCGCCGCCCGCCGTCCCGCCGCCCCGCCGCCCCGCCGCCCTCCGTCCCGCCGCTGCCCCGCCGTCTCGCCGCGCAGCAGTTTCGGGGAAAGTGCTGCCTCCTGGGAGCGGAAG
>JAEYGD010000220.1 GCA_023402505.1 Actinomycetes bacterium | reverse complement strand
TGCGCGGGGTGCGCGGGGTGCGCGGGGTGCGCGGGGTGGGTGGCGGGGTGCGTGGGGTGCGCGGGGTGCCCGCGGGGTGCGTGGCGGGGTGCGAGGGTGCGCGACGGGGGCGCGGGGTGCGCGACGGGGGAGCGAGGGGTGCGACCGGGGGCGACGCGCGGGGGGGGACGCGGTCCGCGTAGCGGGCGCCGCAAAGGGTAGAACGGTCATCATGGCCGAGACCGAAACCGCGCCCGGAGCCCAGCAGTTCATCCCTCCCGAGGCCGACACGCTCGACGAGCTGCGTGCCGCCGCGACCGGCTGTCGCGGGTGCGAGCTCTACCGGGACGCCTCGCAGACGGTTTTCGGCCGGGGCGACGCGAGCGCCCGCGTGGTGTTCGTCGGGGAGCAGCCGGGTGACCTGGAGGACCAGAAGGGCCTGCCCTTCGTCGGTCCCGCCGGCCGGCTGCTGCGCAAGGCGGTCGACGACGCGGGGCTCGACCCCGGCCACATCTACCTGACCAACGCGGTGAAGCATTTCCGCTTCGAGTTGCGGGGCAAGCGGCGTATCCACCAGACCCCGGACCGGGTCCACGTCGCCGCCTGCCGGCCCTGGCTGGTCGCCGAGTTCGCCCAGCTCCGGCCGGAGGTCGTCGTGGTGCTCGGTGCGACCGCCGCGAAGGCGCTGCTGGGTCCCACGTTCCGGGTCACGCGGCAGCGGGGCGAGCTGCTGCCGTGGCCGGCCTCGGCCCAGCACCCGGAGGACTTCCGGCGTGTGCCGGTGGACGCGGAGGGCGCGGTAGCCGATGCGCCCGAAGCGCGCCTGCTGGCCACCATCCACCCGTCCGCGGTGCTGCGCGCCGACGACCAGGACGGGGCGTACGAGGGGTTGGTCGCCGACCTGACCGTGGTCGCCCGCGCCCTCGTCGCCTGAACCGGCCCGGTGGCCGGGCCCCCTGGGCAGCGTCGGTGGGCGGTGCCACACTTGCCGCCATGGAGCAGCATCTGTACGAGCGGGACCACGAGGAGTTCCGCGACCTGTGCCGGGAGTTCCTCGCCCGCGAGGCCGTCCCCCACCACGAGCACTGGGAGGCGGAGGGCATCGTCGACCGTGAGGTCTGGCGCAAGGCCGGTGCGGCGGGGCTGCTCGGCATGGACGTCGACCCGGAGTACGGCGGCGGCGGTCAGCGGGACTTCCGGTTCAACGCCGTGCTGGTCGAGGAGATCGTCGCGGCGGGCTGCTCCGGGCTCGGCTTCGGGCTGCACAACGACGTCGTGGCGCCGTACCTCACCGAGCTGACCACCGACGACCAGCGCAAGCGGTGGCTGCCCGGCTTCTGCTCCGGCGACCTCGTCACGGCCATCGCGATGAGCGAGCCCGGTGCCGGTTCCGACCTGGCCGGTGTCCGCACGAGCGCGGTGCGTGACGGTGACACGTTGGTGCTGAACGGCCAGAAGACCTTCATCACCAACGGGGAGATGGCGGATCTGGTCGTGGTGGTGGCCCGCACCGCGGACCAGGGCGCGCACGGGGTGAGCCTGATCGCCGTGGAGACCGGCACGCCCGGCTTCGGGCGGGGTCGCCGGCTGGCCAAGGTCGGCCTCAAGGCCAACGACACGGCGGAGTTGTTCTTCGACGACTGCCGGGTGCCGGCGGAGAATCTGATCGGCACGGAGAACCACGGCTTCTACCACCTGATGGCGAACCTGCCCCGGGAGCGCCTCAGCATCGCGGTCGCCGCGGTGGCCGCCGCGGAGAAGTTGCTCGCCCTCACGCTCGACTACGCGCGCAGCCGGGAGGCGTTCGGCCGGCCGATCGGGAAGTTCCAGCACAACCGGTTCCTGCTGGCCGAGTTGGACACCGAGGTCACGATCGCGCGGACCTTCGTCAACCACTGCGTGGCGGAGTTCAACGCGGGGCGCCTGTCGGTGACCGACGCGGCCAAGGCCAAGTGGTGGACCACGGAGCTGCAGAACCGGGTCGCCGACCGCTGCGTGCAGTTGCACGGCGGCTACGGGTTCATGCTGGAGTACCCGGTGGCGCGGGCCTGGCTGGACGGTCGCGTCCAGACGATCTACGGCGGCACCACCGAGATCATGAAGGAGATCATCGGCCGGGGGCTCGGCCTGTAGCGAAACCCGGTGCCGCCGATCCGGTCCGGTGCGAAAGGATGAGCACTCCTTACCGACGGGGGAGACACCGATGGCCACCGACCTGACCGCGCCGGCCCGCACGGGGCTCGACGTCGCGCCGATCCAGCGGCGTACGCTGCGACTGCTCTTCGGCACCCAGATCATCGGCGGTATCGGCGTCACCATCGGCATCTCGGTCGGTGCGCTGCTCGCCGCCCGGGTGGCCGGCACCGCGGTCGCCGGTCTGGCGCAGAGCGCCGCCGTGGTGGGCGGCGCGCTGCTGGCCGTTCCGGTCACCCGGATCATGAACGGGCACGGGCGCCGGCCCGGGCTGGCCGTCGCGTACCTGAGCGGCGCGGCCGGCGCGGTGCTGGTGGTGCTCGCGACCGCCTCCCGCTCCGTGCCGCTGCTCTTCCTCGGCATGCTGCTCTTCGGTGGCGGCACGGCGGCCAACCTGCAGGCCCGCTACGCCGCGGTGGACCTGGCCGAGCCGGCCCGCCGGGGCCGCCAGCTCTCCGTGATCGTCTGGGCCACCACCATCGGCGCGGTGGCCGCGCCGAACTTCGCCGCGCTCGCCGACCGGGTGACCAGCGGGTGGGGGCTGCCGCCGCTGGCCGGCCCGTTCGCCTTCAGCGCCGCCGCCTTCGTGCTCGCCGCCGGTGTGCTCCTCGCGCTGCTGCGGCCGGATCCGTTGCTCACCGCGCGCCGGTTGGCGGCGGCGGACGCACCGGCCACGGTTCTTGCCGCGCCGGACGTCACCCCGCCGCCGGGCGCCGTCGTGGCCAAGGCGCCGGCCGGCCGGCGCGGCGCCGGGATGCGGACGGCCTGGCAGGTGGTACGCGGCCGTCCGGCGGCCCGGCTCGGCATCGCCGCGGTGGCGGTGGGCCACGTGGTGATGGTGGCGGTCATGTCGATGACGCCGGTGCGGCTCGGCGAGTCACACGGCGACGCCGACGTCCTCCGGGTGGTCGGCATCGTGCTCAGCCTGCACATCGCCGGCATGTACGCCCTGTCCCCGCTGGTGGGTTGGCTCACCGACCGGTTCGGTCGGCGTGCGGTCATCCTCGGTGGCGTCGGGCTGCTGCTCGCCGCGTGCGCCGTCGCCGGCACCGCCGGGCACCACACGCCCCGGCTCTCGGTCGGTCTCGTCCTGCTCGGGCTCGGCTGGTCGGGCACGATGGTGGCCGGCTCCACGTTGCTGTCGGAGTCGGTGCCGGCGGCCGTCCGTCCGAGCGTGCAGGGTTTCTCCGACCTGACCATGGGGCTGGCCGGGGCCGGGGCCGCCGCGGTCAGCGGGTTTGTCATGCGGGCGGCCGGTTACCCGGTGCTGACCCTGCTGGCGGCGATCGCGGTGGTGCCACTGGTGGCGCTAGCGTTGCGTCCGGTGTCCGCGGGGGCGCCCGAGGAGCCCGCCGGGGCGTCCGGCGCGTCCGTCCGGGCGTCCGACGAGGAGGAATGACCAGTGCGGCTGACCGACTTCTGGACGCGGCTGGAGGCGGCGTTCGGCCCGGCGTACGCGGCCAGCATCGCCAGCGACCAGGTGCTGTCCCAACTCGGTGGGCGGACGATCGAGCAGGCGCTCGCCGCGGGTGAGGAGACGCACGTCGTGTGGCGCGCGGTCATCGCCGCGTATCCCGACCGGGTGCCCGCGCGACTACGCTGAGCAGGGTTTTCGCCGCGCCCGCGTGTCGCTTGCCCACTCGTACACCTGTTCGGCTATTGTCCACAGCGGGGTGCTCGTCCACAGCTCGCGGCATGGTCGCTGGTTTTCTGTCGGACCCAGCGCCTAGCGTGTCCGCGTGACGCGAAGCTCAGCAAAGACGCCGGCGAAGGCAGGGGTGGCAACGATGGTGGCAGCGCCTGACCGGGAGAAGGCACTCGACCTTGCTCTCGCTCAGATCGACAAGCAGTTCGGCAAGGGCTCGGTGATGCGACTCGGCGAGCGCCCGGTCATCCAGACCGCGGTGGTTCCGACCGGTTCCATCGCGCTCGACGTGGCGCTCGGCGTGGGTGGCCTGCCCCGGGGCCGGGTCGTCGAGATCTACGGTCCGGAGTCCAGCGGTAAGACCACGGTGGCGTTGCACGCGGTGGCGAACGCCCAGCGGGCCGGCGGCATCGCCGCCTTCGTCGACGCCGAGCACGCGCTCGACCCGGAGTACGCGAAGGCGCTCGGCGTCGACACCGACGCCCTGCTGGTCTCCCAGCCCGACACCGGTGAGCAGGCGCTGGAGATCGCGGACATGCTGGTCCGTTCCGGCGCGCTCGACATCATCGTCATCGACTCGGTCGCCGCGCTCGTGCCGCGTGCCGAGATCGAGGGCGAGATGGGCGACAGCCACGTGGGTCTGCAGGCCCGGCTGATGAGCCAGGCGCTGCGCAAGATGACCGGTGTGCTCAACCACACCGGCACGACGGCGATCTTCATCAACCAGCTCCGCGAGAAGATCGGTGTGATGTTCGGCAGCCCCGAGACCACGACCGGTGGTCGGGCCCTGAAGTTCTACGCCTCGGTCCGGCTCGACGTGCGCCGCATCGAGAGCCTCAAGGACGGCACCGACGTGGTCGGTAACCGCACCCGGGTCAAGGTCGTGAAGAACAAGGTCGCCGCGCCGTTCAAGC
>JAEYGD010000216.1 GCA_023402505.1 Actinomycetes bacterium | reverse complement strand
CGTCCCGGCGCCGCGTCTCGTACGCCACCTCACGTTGCAGCCGGCGCCAGCTCTCCCACCGCCGGGCGGACAGCTCCCCGCACTCCAGCGCCTCCCGCACCGCGCACGCCGGCTCGCCGTCGTGTGCGCAGTCGCCGTACCGGCACCCGACGGCGAGCGCGGCGATGTCGGCGAACGCCCGGTCCAGGCCGGTGGAGCCGTCGAGCAGGCCCACCGCGCGTACCCCCGGGGTGTCCAGCACCGCCCCGCCGCCCGGCACCGGCACCAGCGCCCGCCAGGTGGTCGTGTGCCGGCCCTTGCCGTCGACCCGCCGGATCGACTGTGTCGGCATCACCACCGCGCCGGCCAGGGCGTTCACCAGGCTCGACTTGCCCGCACCGGACGGGCCGAGCAGGCCGAGGGTGCGGCCCGGCGCCACCTCGGCGCGCAACGGGTCGAGGCCCTGGCCCCGTTCGGCGCTGACCGGCAGCACCGGCACCCCGGGCGCCACGGCGGCCAACTGCCGGGCCAGCGCGGCCGGGTCCGGCGCCAGGTCGGCCTTGGTCAGCACCACCAGCGGGCGGGCGCCCGACTCGTGCGCGAGCGCGAGCAGGCGCTCGATCCGCGCGACGTCGGGCTCCGGGTGCACCGGCTCGACGACCGCGGCGGCGGTCAGGTTCGCGGCCAGCACCTGGCCGCTGGCGTCCTTGCCGGCGGTACGCCGGACCAGCGCCGTGCGCCGGGGCAGCACCGCCTCGACCGTGACGTTCCGGTCCGGCCAGGTGGCGAGCAGCACCCAGTCACCCGCGCAGGGCAGGCAGGTCAGATCGCGTGCGGCGGCGGCCAGCACGGCCCCGCCGAGGGTGGCGCGGACCGGCCCGTCCGCGCCGAGGACGGTGCAGACGCCCCGGTCGACCCGGGCCACCCGGCCCGGCCGGTGGTCGGTGCGCCGCCGTACGTCGTGTGCCCGGTCGGCGTCCCAGCCGAGGGCGGTCAGGTCGATGCTCATGGCTCCTCGCGGATGTCGGTGCGGATGGCTCACGCGTGCTGCGACCGGCACGGTCACCACCTCCTCCGACTCTCCGGTGCCGCGTCGACGCCGACGGTAGGGGGCGCGGGCGGCGCGCCGAAACCCATTTCCCCGGCGACGCCGGAGCGCCCGACCGCTAGGGTCGACACGTGACCTCCGATCCGCTTCTGCTGACCGGCGAGGTGGACGACGCCACGGCCCGCCTGCTACGCACCGCGGCCACGTTCGACGACCCGGACCTGGCCGCCGCGTCCCTGCTGCCGGGCTGGACGCGGGGCCACGTGCTGGCCCACCTCGCCCGCAACGCCGACGGCTTCGTCAACCTGCTCACCGCCGCGCGCACCGGGGAACCCATCCCGATGTACGCGAGCCCGGCCGCCCGCGAGGCGGACATCGCCTCGGGAGCGTCCCGCCCGCCGGAGGAACAGCTGGACGACCTGCGGCGCACCGCGGACCGGTTCGCCGAGGCGGTGGCGGCGATGCCGGTCGAGGCGTGGGGCGCCACCGTCGAGACGCGGCGCGGGCCCTGGCCGGCCGCGATGCTCGTGTGGGGGCGCCTGCGGGAGCTGGAGGTGCACCACGTGGACCTGGCCGCCGGCTACCGGCCGGCGGACTGGCCGGAGGCGTTCGGCCACCGGCTGCTGCACGAGGTCGCCACCGGCCTGGCCGGGCGCGCCGACGCGCCGCCGATGGTGCTGCGGTTCGACGGCAGCCGGCACGAACTGGTCGTCGGCGACCGCGCGGCGGCGCCGACGGTGACCGGCGCCGCCACCGAACTGGCCGCCTGGCTCATCGGCCGCAGCCCGGGCACCGTGCTCACCGTCACCCCCGACGGCCCCCTGCCGACCCCACCGGAATGGATATAGGCGATCCCATGACCTACACCGGAGACGTCACGCCCGGCGGCCCGCCGGCCGTCCGCGACCTCGACCGGCTCACCATCACCAAGGTGTCGGTGGGCCCGATGGACAACAACGCCTACCTGCTGCGCTGCCGGGCCACCGGCGACCAGGTGCTGATCGACGCGGCCAACGAGGCGCCGCGGCTGCTGGAGCTGGTCGGCGACGGCGGGCTCACCGCGGTGGTCACCACCCACCAGCACATGGACCACTGGGTGGCGCTGGAGGAGGTGGTGGCCAAGACCGGTGCCCGGGCGCTCGTACACGCCGAGGACGCGGCCGGGCTGCCGATCGAGGCGCAGACCCTGACCGACGGCGACAGCGTGCCGGTCGGCGACTGCGCGCTGGAGGTCATCCACCTGCGCGGGCACACGCCGGGCTCGATCGCCCTGCTCTACCGGGACCCGGCCGGCACCCCGCACCTGTTCACCGGCGACAGTCTCTTCCCCGGCGGAGTGGGCAACACCGACCGCGACCCGGAGCGGTTCGGCCAGCTCGTCGACGACGTCGAGCACCGGCTCTTCGACCGGCTGCCCGACGAGACGTGGTTCTACCCCGGCCACGGGAAGGACAGCACCCTGGGCGCCGAACGTCCCGCGCTGCCGCAGTGGCGCGCCCGCGGCTGGTAGGTGCCCGGAGCCGGGCACGCCGGCCCACCCCGCCTCAGCCGACGGACAGCAGCCGCCGCCGGGTCACCGCCAGCACCACGCCGGCGAGCACGACGCCGACCGCCATCGTCACCACCATCGGGCTCGGCGCGCCCGGCAGCAGGCCGGCCAGCGTCCGGGACATCGTGCCCAGCGCCAGGTAGAGGCCGGCCCAGGCCGCGGCGCCGAGCGCCGCGCAGAGCACGAACCGCCGGTACGACATGCGCAGCCCGCCCGCCGCCAGCGGCAGCAGCGCGTTGAACACCGGCAGGAACGGCGCCACCAGCACCATGCGCCCGCCGCCGCGGCGCAGGATCCCCTCCGCCGCCGCCCAGCGTTCCTCGCCGATCCAGCCGCCGACCCGGCTGCGCCGCAGCCGCTCCCCGAAGTGCCGGCCGGCCAGGAAACTCAGCGACCACCCGGCCAGGCAGCCGGCGACGACGACGGTGATGGTGGCGGGGCCGGCGGTGGGGCCACCCGCCCCCACCGCCGCGAGGATCGCCACGTCCCCCGGGACCAGCACACCCAGCAGCGGTACGGCGTCGAAGATCATCACCACCCCGAGCACCCCCAGCAACAGGGTGGTGGGAAGCTCTCCGACCTGGGCCAGCCAATCCGCCATGTCCCGTACGGTATTGCCGCCGGCCGGTCCGGACATCCCGTTTGATCCCCCACCCGCCCCTGGTTCCGGCCTCGGGGTCGCCCCTGACCGGGTCAGCTCGGCCGGAGCACCTGCACCCGGCGGATCGGGGAGTTGGGCGCCGGTTCGGTGGTCGGCACCGCGTAGTCGGCCACCACGGCCAGCGCACGCGGCGGGACGTGCCCCCGGCCGGGGTCGCCCACCAGCACCTCGACGCCGGCGGCCGCGGCGCGGAACAGGAACGGCAGCATCCGCGCCGCCGTCTCCCGGTCGTAGAGGACGTCGCCGGCGACCAGCAGGTCCAGCCCGGCCGGCGTGGTGTCGAGCAGGTCCCGCGAGGTCGCCTCGACCGTCACGCCGTTGGCGCGGGCGTTGACGGTGACGGCCGCGACCGCGTACGGGTCGGTGTCGTCGGCGGTCACGTGCGCGGCGCCGGCCAGCGCGGCGGCGATCGCGACCACGCCGGAGCCGGCCGCCAGGTCGAGCACGCGGCGGCCGGCGACCAGGTCGGGGTGGTCGAGCAGATGCCGGGCGAGGGCCTGCCCGCCGGCCCAGACCGACGCCCAGTACGGCGGCGCGAGGGCGTGACCGGCCCGGGCCTCCATCCGCGCCCACCAGACGATCGGGTCCTCGGCCAGGTGCAGCCGGACCTCGGGCACGAACGGGACCGGCACCAGCGACAGCCGGTCCAGGCCACCACCGGTCCGGCCGACCTCCCGTTCCAGGTCGACCAACGCGCTCGTGGCTCCGCTCACCGGCGCCAGCATGCCTCACCCGGCGGGCCGCCGCGCCGTGTTCGGCCGGCGCCACTTCGAAGACTTCACCGCATCACCTGCGGCACTTCGCCCGGCAGATCGGCGTTTGGCCGGTTACTGTCGGGAAGGTACCGGGCGATCATCGGCCCCCGCGGTCGGCGGTCGCCTGCTTGGAACAGGGAGAGATGCATGGCAACCGGCACCGTCAAGTGGTTCAACGCGGAAAAGGGCTTCGGCTTCATCGAGCAGGACGGCGGAGGACCGGACGTCTTCGTCCACTACTCGGCGATCTCGATGAGTGGCTACCGGGAGCTCAACGAGGGCCAGAAGGTCGAGTTCGATGTGACCCAGGGCCAGAAGGGACCGCAGGCGGACAACGTCCGGCCGGCGTGACCGTGGCGGTGACGGCGGCCGGGTCTCCGGCCGCCGCCACTTCCTCGCGCTCCCCCGCCCTCAGGCCGCCAGGCGCCGGGCCAGTTCGTCGGCGACCTGCTGGGCCATCGTCGGCGGGATCGCGGCGGCGATCTTCTCCGGGGTGAGGCTGGCCAGCACACCGGTGACGATCGCCTCCTCGTCCGTGGTGTCCCGGTTGGCCAGGGCGTTGAGCTGGTCGACCACCTGGTCGAGGCGCTGCATCGTGTAGTCGAGCTTGGCCACCACGCTGTTGCTGGCGGGCAGCGGCCCGGAGCCGTCCGGGTCGACCCGGCGGCCCATGCTGCTGCCGCCCTGGAACATCCCGGTGAACACGCTGTGGATCTGCTGCTCGGCCTTCTCGCTCATGTCGTCTCCCTGGATGAGTCCGGTGCTGGTGAGGTAGCGGCGGAACAGCGGGGTCTGGTCCCGGCCCGCCTTGATCGAGTCGCGGAAGAAGCTGAAGTGGGTGTGCCACAGGTGGGAGCTGTCGCCGCTGCTCCGCCGCCGCAGCCGGTCCCACCGGCGTACGGTCCGGCCGTCCGGGCTGTAGATGATCTCGCGGATGTCCCGGGTGTCCGGTGCGCCGGCGGTGCACTGCTGGACGCACCACACCGAGAACGTCCGCAGGGTGTGGGTACGGCCACCGGACCGGAACTCGAAGAGCCCGACGTCGAGCGCCGCCGCGTCGAGGGTCAGGCCGGAGGAGTCCCGTGGCGACTCCACCACCGAGTAGTCGTTGGTCACCACCCGGTCGGAGCCGCAGTGGTAGCCGCCCCGGTGGTTGGCGTCGCCGACGATGCCCAACTCGGCGGGTTCGAGATCCTGTTCCCGTACGGCCTTCGGGTCGAAGTTGAGATGGGTCAGCAGCAGGTTGCGAACGGCGAGCAGGTTTGCCGGAGCCCGCGTCATGGGTCCCCCTCGCGGATGGTCGGGGGCCGGGCACGATGGTGACACCGCGTACGCGGTGTGAGGGCTGCACGAGCGGGCCCGGCCGAGGTGCGCACAGCGCCGGGCGTAGCCCAACGATAACCCGCCTGCTGGACAAACGCCCAGCTCAGAGCACGATTGTTTATCGTGGAGGCGGTGCGGAACCAGCATGGACGATGGGCAGGACCACAGCGGACGGATGCGCCGGGTCGTGCATGACCTCCCGCCAGCCAGCACGCAGAGTGACCGCCGTGCCGAGCGGTTCGCCGGTGCCGGGATTGCGCGCGTACCGGGGGTGCGCGCCGCCGGAGACCTGCACACGCAGCCGGTGGCCGGCCGCGAACCGGTGAGCCGCCGGCCACAGCTCCACCGGCACCCGCACCACGCCGGTCGCGTCGGCACCGAAGGCGTCCGGACCGACCCGGACGAGACCGTCGCACACGTTCCACGACCGCCCACGGGTGTCCACGTCGCACAGTCGCACGAAGACGTCGAGGTACGGCAGGTCACTTCGGACGAACACGGTGGCCCGGACCGGCCCGGCGACCTCCAGCGGCTCCGGCAGGGCGGCACCGGTCCAGGTGAGCACGTCGGCACGGGCCTCGACGGGCCGGTTGTCGACCGCGCCGGCCCGCTGGGCCACGAGCAGCGGACCGCCCAGCGACGGCGTGGGGTCGGCCGGGTCGTACCAGAACCCGTCCGGGGCCGACTGCGGCGGCGGCGCCGGGTCCAGCCGGCCGTGCGGGTGCAGGTGCCAGGCGGTCGGCGTCGACGGCGGCGGCCAGTCCGGCAGGTCCCGCCAGCCCGCACCGGCACCCCCGACGTGCACGCGCACCGGGGCGCGGCGGGGCGTCGGCCGCCGTCCCAGGTGTTCGTCGAGCCAGTCCAGCCCGTCGCGCAGCGCGGCGACGAACAGCCCGGGGCTGCCGTGCGTCCACGGCCCGACGGTCAGCCGGGGCGCGGCGCCGGCGGCGCGCAGGGCCGCGAAGTCGCGCAGCTGTGCCGGCAGGAAGATGTCGTGCCAGCCGCTGATCATGGCCACCGGGGCACGGACCTGCGCGAGCCGGTCGCCGAAGACCCGGGGCCGCCAGTAGTCCGCGTCGGGGGTGTGGTGGCGCAGCCACTCCTGGAAGAAGGGCACGGTGACGCCGGTGGCCACCCGGTCCGCCTCGGCCAGCGGCAGGTGGGCGAGGGCGGCGGTGAGGCGCGGCTGGCCCCGCTTGAGTTCCCACTGCCGGGCCAGCCACGGCACGGTCTGCGCCTGGAGCAGCTCGGCCCAGGTGAGCACGGTGTCCAGGGCGAAGGAGTCACCCGCGTACGTCGAGTCGCGGGTGCCCGAGGCGGTGACCACCGCGACCATCGCGCGCAGCTCGTCGCCCGCGTCGGCGGCGAGCGCCCACTGGACGAAGCCCTGGTAGCTGGCCCCGAACATGCCGAAGGTCCCGTTCCACCAGGGCTGGCGGCGCAGCCAGTCGAGGGTGTCGAGTCCGTCGTCCCGCTCGTGCACGAGCGGGTCGAAGACGCCACCGGAGCCGCCGGTGCCGCGGCAGGACTGGATCACCACGTGGTATCCCCGCTCGGCGGCCAGCCGCCCGAGCAGGCGCATCGGGCCACCCCGCCCGTACGGGGTGCGGATCAGCACGGTCGGCGCGTCGGGCAGGTCCGGCGCGTGGTGGTCGGTGCGCAGCGGCACGCCGTCGCGGACCCGCACCGGTCTGTCGCGGGTCAGGGTGACCCGGCGGGTGCGGGGCGGCGGCAGGCGCAGTGCCGCCGTGGCCAACCGGGTCGCCAGTGCCGACAGCACGCCTCAGCCGTTCGTCGGCCGGGGCGTGCGGGTGGCCCGGACGTCGTCGCGGTGCTCCCGCAGCGTGGCACCCATCGCGGTGACGAACCGCAGGACGGTCTCCAGTTCCTCGTCGGTGAACCCGGCCATCACCGCGTCGGTGCGGCGGCCCAGCGGCCGGAAGAACTCCATCGCCACGGCGGCACCCCGGTCGGCGTAGTGCAGCAGGATCTTGCGGCGGTCGGTGGCGTCGCGGTCGCGGCGGATGTGGCCGGCCCGTTCCAGCCGGTCGATCAGGGCCGTCACCGACCCGGACGAGAGGTTGAGGTGCTCGCCGAGGCGGCCGGGCGTGATCGGGTCGCCGTGCAGCTCGGCGTCCATGACCGCGATCAGCGCCTGCAGGTCGGTCGCCCCGAGGCCGTGCAGGTTGGCGAAGGCGTGGCCGACGTGCTGGGCGTCCGCCGCGTACCGCCGGAGGTTGTTGGTGATCTCCGCAACCAGCTGCTCGCGCCGGGTGTCGCGCCGCCGGTACATGCCGTGAGCTGCCACGTGCCGCCGCTTCTCCTCGTCGTCGCCTGCGGTTGCAGCATATCTGAACAGTCGATAATCTCGGTTATCGAGATACTCGACCACCTAGGATGTTCGCATGTGCGATTTCCGGCGGTCACACAGTTTTCCCCGGTCCAGCCCAGCAGTCTCCCCGGGTCCAGCCCAGCAGTCTCCCCCGGTCCAGCCCAGCAGTCTCCCCCGTCGAGCCCGTGAGGAAACCATGTCCCTCTTCACCCACGTCGCCCGCGGCCGGTGGGCAGCCTGGCTGACCGTGGTCGCCGCGATCGTCCTCGGCGCCGCCGCCTTCGCGCTGCCCAAGCCCGACAACCCGGCACCCGTGTCGTCCACCGGCCTGTCCGACCAGTGGCAGTCCACCCAGGTCGAGCGGTTGCAGGAGGAACTGCCCTCCAGCGAGGTCCAACCGGCCGTGATCGTCGTCAGCCGCGCCGACGGTGCCCCGCTCACCGCCACCGACCGGGAGGCTCTCGCCGGCCAGTCCGGCGACCTGGCCCGGTTCGCGGTCGGCGGGCAGGTCGCACCGCCGCAGCTGTCCCCGGACGGCACCGTCGCGCTGGTCGCGGTGCCGCTGTCCACCGCCGGCGGGCAGGAGCAGGTCGTCGAGCGCGTCGACGACCTGCGTACCGCCCTGGACGACGTACCCTCCGGCCTCACCGTCACGGTGACCGGTGCGCCGGCTTTCACCGCCGACCTGGCCAAGGTCTTCGACGGCGCCGACATCACGCTGCTGGCGGTCACCGCCAGCGTGGTGGCGCTGCTGCTGCTGATCACCTACCGCAGCCCGTTCCTGTGGCTGGTGCCACTGGCGGTCGTCGCCGCGACCGAACAACTGACCCTGCGTGTCGTCGAGACGATCGTCCCCGCGGTCGGCATCAACCTGCAGTCCGGGCAGGTCACCGGCATCGCCAGCGTCCTCGTCTTCGGCGCCGCCACCAACTACGCCCTGCTGCTCATCGCCCGCTACCGGGAGGAACTACGCCGCGAGGAGGACCGGTTCGCGGCCATGCGCGCCGCGCTGCGCCGCACCGCGGAACCCATCCTGGCCAGCGGTTCCACCGTCGTCCTGGGTGTTCTCACCCTGCTGCTGTCGGAGCAGGAGACCAACCGGGCGCTCGCCGTCGCCTGCGCCACCGGCATCGTCCTGGCGATGCTGTCGGCGCTGCTCGTGCTCCCCGCCGCCCTGGTGATCTTCGGTCGGGGCCTGTTCTGGCCGTTCATCCCCCGCGTCGGCGGCCCCGTCCGCGAGGGCCGGCTGTGGGGCCGCCTCGGCGCCGGCGTGATCCGCCGCCCGGCGACCGTCGCGGTCCTGGCGATCCTGCTGCTGGCCGGCCTCGCCCTCGGCGGGCTGGGCATCCGCACCGGGCTGTCGGAGACCGAGCAGTTCCGGGTGCAGCCGGAGGCGGGCGCCGGCGCGCAGACCCTGGCGCGGGCCTTCCCCGCCGGGACGACCCAGCCCATCGCCGTGCTCACCACCCCGGCGGCGGCCGGCGCGGTCACCGAGGCCGCCGCCGCGGTACCGGGG
>JAEYGD010000125.1 GCA_023402505.1 Actinomycetes bacterium | reverse complement strand
AATAGTGACAGAACGCGGCTTTCGTAAGGCACCACAACTCCATGATCGACCGTGGAGACGCCGCCGCCTCCCGTCCGGGTGGGCGGGAGGCGGGGGCGGGGAGCGGGGAGGCGGGGGCGGGAGCGGGTTAGAAGAAGCGGCGGCGCTTCGTTTGCTGTGGGCGGATCAGGTCAGCGCCCTTGGTGAGCAGGCGAGAGATGCCGGACGGGCCCCGCCGGGCCTCGATCCGGTGGCTGAGCTTGCGCGCACCAGCGGCCGCCACCGGCACCGCGAGGGCCATGAACGCCCACTGGGCGATACGCTTCTGGATCATCGGGTTTCACCTCCGTCAGTGACTGCTGACCGGAGGGATACCCCGCCCGAGCCCACGGTAAGCGTCAGGTGGTGGGTGCCACCGGGTTGGGCAGCGCACCGCCGAAGCGGCGGTCCCGCTGGGCGTACAGCTCGCACGCGTACCACAGGTGGCGGCGGTCGAAGTCCGGCCAGAGCGTGTCCAGGAAGACCAGCTCGGCGTACGCGCTCTGCCAGAGCAGGAAGTTCGAGGTGCGCTGCTCGCCGGAGGGGCGCAGGAAGAGATCCACCTCGGGGACCTCCGGGTGGTAGAGGTACTTCGCGACGGTCTTCTCGCTGACCTTCGCCGGGTCCAGCCGGCCGGCCGCGGCGTCCCGCGCGATCGCGGCGGCGGCGTCGGCGATCTCGGCCTGCCCGCCGTAGTTGACGCAGAACTGCAGGGTCAGCGTCGAGTTGTCCCGGGACATCTCCTCGGCGGTCTGCAGCTCCGAGATGACGCTCTTCCACAGCCGCCCCGCCCGCCCCGACCAGACGACCCGTACGCCCAGGTCGACGAGCTGGTCCCGGCGGCGGCGGATGACGTCCCGGTTGAAGCCCATCAGGAAGCGCACCTCGTCCGGCGAGCGCCGCCAGTTCTCCGTCGAGAACGCGTACGCCGACAGGTACGGGATGCCCAACTCGATCGCGCCCTCGATGGTGTCGAAGAGCGAGTACTCCCCCGCCTCGTGTCCCTTCGTGCGGGGCAGGCCCCGCTCCTTCGCCCACCGGCCGTTGCCGTCCATCACGACCGCGACGTGCCGCGGCAGCGCCTCGGACGGCAGCGCCGGTGGACGGGCGCCCGACGGGTGCGGGGTCGGCGGCACCGGCACACGCCGGGCGGCCCTGGTCGATCGGATCACTCGGTCTTCTCCCTGTCCACGCCGTCCGCGACCGGCCCGCCGCCAGCCGGCGACGGGACCGCACCGGCCCCGGGGGCACCCCGGTCGACCAGCGGCAGCGAGCGTAGCGCGCGCTCCAGGTGCCACTGCAGGTGCGCCGCGACCAGGCCGCTGCACTCCCGGCGTACCCCGCTCTCGGTGGCGTCGGCGACCCGCCAGTCGCCGCTGGTCAGCGCGGACATCAGGTCGATCGTGGCCGGTGCCGGGTGGGCGGCGCCGGGTGGCCGGCAGTCCGGGCAGACGGCGCCGCCGGCGGGGACGGAGAAGGCCCGGTGCCGTCCCGGCGTGCCGCAGACGGCGCACGCGGTCAGCGCCGGTGCCCAGCCGGCCAGGGCCATGCCGCGCAGCAGGTACGCGTCGAGCACCAGGGTGGTGGCGTGCTCTCCGGTGGCCAGCGCGCGCAGCGCGCCGAGGGTGAGCTGGAACAGCCGCAGCGACGGCTCCCGCTCCACCGGGGTGAGCCGCTCGGCGGTCTCGCAGATCGCGCTGGCCGCCGTGTAGCGGGGGTAGTCGCCGAGGAAGCGCTTGCCGTACAGGTCGATGCCCTCGACCTGGCTCACCGTGTGCAACGAGCTGCCGTGGTTGCCCTTCGGGTCGCCGGCGAGCTGGAGGTCGACGTGGCCGAACGGCTCCAGCCGGGCCCCGAACTTGCTCATCGTGCGGCGCACCCCGCGGGCCACCGCGCGCAGCCGGCCGTGCCGGCGGGTGAGCAGGGTGATGATGCGGTCGGACTCGCCGAGCTTCTGCACACGAAGCACCACCGCGTCGTCGCGGTAGAGCTGTCGGCGGTACCCGGCCATCAGGCCATTCTCCCTCGGGGTGGGAAATCAGGGTCGGTTCGGGGTGGACGGGTGGACCGACCCCGATGCGGGGCGGGTGCGCCCGGCCGTAGCGTGCTCGCCATGGCACTGCACCGGAGCACCGCCGCGATCGCGGCCGCCACGCTGATCGTCGTCGCCGGGTGTGACAGCCTGTCGTACCGCCGGCTCGACTTCGACAACACCGAGGCGGTGAAGATCACCACCGTACGGGTGCTGCCCGGTGCCGGCGACGTGGTCGTCCGGGCCACCGGTGCTCCGGGCTCGGTCCGGATCAAGCGGGTGGTGCGCTACCAGGGCGACCAGCCGCGGACCGTGCACCGGGTCGAGGGCGAGGAGTTGGTGCTGGACGCCGACTGCGGCCCGCGGTGCAGCATCTCCTACGAGGTGACGGCCCCACCGGGTGTGGCGGTCAAGGGCGAGACCGGCTCCGGCAACGTCGACCTGAACCGGTCCGGTGCCGTGGACCTCGAGGTGGGCTCGGGTGACGTCCGGGTGGCCGGCGCCACCGGCCCGGTGAGCGTCCAGACCGGCTCCGGCGACATCGAGGTGATCGACGTCGCCACGCCGGTCACGCTGCGCGCCTCCTCGGGTGACATCACGGCCCGCGGCGTCGGCGGCGGGGTCGACGCCGAGGCCAGCTCCGGCCGGGTGATGGTCGAACTGGTCAAGCCCGCCTCGGTGCGGGCGCACGCCTCCAGCGGGGACGTCGAGCTGCTCGTCCCGACCGGCAGCTACCAGGTGCGCTCCGAGATCGGCTCGGGCAACGCCGAGTTGGGGGTGCCGAACACACCGGGCGCCCCGCTGGTGCTCGACCTCTCCACCGGTAGTGGTGACCAGACGGTCATCTTGCGCTGACCTCCGCCGGGTCCGATTCCGGCGTCCGCTGCCCCGGCAC
>JAEYGD010000112.1 GCA_023402505.1 Actinomycetes bacterium | reverse complement strand
GCGCGGCGCCGGCGGCGCGCAGCGCGGTGGAGATCTGCCCCCGCTGGGTCGCGGCGGCCTCGGCATAGCGGCGGCGCAGCCGCGGGTCGGCGGTCTGCACCTCGTGCAGCGCCCCCGTCTCCGGGTCGACCACCGGCAGTACGCCGACGTCGGGCAGCTCCAGCTCACGCGGATCGACCACCTCGACGGCCAGCACGTCGTGGCGTACCCGCAGCTTGCGCAGCGGGCGAGCCCACTGCTCGGGCGGGGCCAGGAAGTCGGAGACGACGACCGCCACGCCGCGCCGGCGGGGCGGCCGGTTGAGCATGTCGACGAGGACGCCGAGGTCGCCCCGCCCGGGGCGGATGTCGGTGCCGGCGATCGCCCGTACCAGGCCCTGCGCCTCCTTGCGGCCCGACCGGGCGGGCAGCCGGGTGAACACCCCCGGCCCGGGCGGCGGCGGCCGGCGCCACCGGAGCCCGCCGCCCGCCTGGCTGCCGGTACCGGTGCCGATCACCGCACCGATCCGGTTGCCGCCCCGGACGGTCAGGTGGGTGAGCGCCGCCGCGGCTGCCACCACCACGTCACGCTTGAGCCAGCGGCCGGTGCCGAAGTCGAGGCTGGCCGAGAGGTCGACCGCCAGCCACGTCTCCAGCTCCCGGTCGGCCACCGTACGCCGCACGTGCGGCATGGTCGTCCGGGCCGTGACCGGCCAGTCCATCCGGCGCACGTCGTCGCCCGGGCGGTACTCGCGGGACTCGCCCGCCTCGCTGCCGGGCCCGGGCAGCAGGCCGGCGTAGTCGCCCTGGAGCAGGCCGTCGAGCTTGCGGGTGACGAGCAGTTGCAGCCGGGACAGGACGGCTTCGGTGCGGTCATGGGGGGCGGCGTCGGAGGGCCGACGGGTGGGTGGGGTCACGGCCGCTGCCCGGGCCACCCGGCGCCCGGCGGCGTGGGGGCCGGTGTGGCCTGCTGGCGGGGCGCGACCGACGGCAGCGGGATCGTCGCCATCACCCGCTGGACGACGTGGTCGGCCGGCACGTCGTCGGCGAGCGCGTCGTAGCTCAGCACGAGCCGGTGCCGCAGGATGTCGGGCGCGATGTCCTGCACGTCCTGCGGAAGCGCGTAGTCCCGGCCGCGCAGCAGCGCCAGGGCGCGGGTGGCCCGGACCAGGCCGAGCGAGGCGCGCGGGCTCGCGCCGTACTGGATGAGCTGGGCGACGTCCGGCATCCCGTGCTCGGCCGGGGTACGGGTGGCCAGCACCAGCCGGACCGCGTAGTCGACCAGGGCGTTGTGGACGAAGACCTGGTCGGCCTTGCGCTGCAGCGCGACCAGGTCGGCGGTGGTGAACACCGGAGCGGGTTCCGGCGGGGCGACGCCCATCCGGTAGACGATCTCCCGCTCCTCCGCGTCGGTCGGATAGCCGACGACGATCTTCATCAGGAACCGGTCCCGCTGCGCCTCCGGCAGCGGATAGACGCCCTCCTGCTCGATCGGGTTCTGGGTGGCCATCACGAGGAACGGGTCCGGCACCCGGTGCGTCTCGCCGCCGATCGAGACCTGCCGCTCGCTCATCACCTCCAGCAGCGCCGACTGCACCTTGGCGGGCGCCCGGTTGATCTCGTCGGCGAGCAGGAAGTTGACGAACACCGGCCCCAGCTCGACGTCGAACTTCTCACTCGACTGCCGGTAGATCCGGGTGCCCATGATGTCCGCCGGGACCAGGTCGGGCGTGAACTGCACCCGGGCGAAGGACCCGCCGACGACCTTGGCCAGGGTCTCCACGGCGAGCGTCTTGGCCACCCCTGGAACGCCCTCCAGCAGGCAGTGGCCGCGCGCGAGCAGCGCCACGACCATCCGCTCGACCATCCGGTCCTGCCCGACGATCACCCGCTTGATCTCGAACAACGCCCGCTCCAGCAGCGTCGCGTCCTCGGCCGGCGTGGTCGCCGGGGCGGGTGTCTCCGGGCCCGACCCGTTCGGGGTCGTGGCGTCGGGCGTGGTCGGCTGGGCCACCGGTCCTCCACAGCGTGATCGGTTGTCGGGCGTGGTGCGTATCAAGACTGACATGCCCTGCTGCGTACCGAGACGGCGAGAACCCGATTTCCGCCGCGCCGTCCGGTGACCGAATCGTCGGTCGGTGGGGTGGACAGCGACGGGTACCGCCCGTGTACGATTCACCCCGTCGCCGGGCGGCTCCCCCCGTGGCCGCCCGGCGCTCATCTCCTCGTCCCCGCCACCCTAGACTGGCCGGGATGGACCTCCCCGGACCCGACGCCCTGGTCTGCTCGGCCCGTGGCTGCCGTGCCCCCGCCGAGTGGGCGCTGCGGTGGAACAACCCCCGCCTGCACGACGCGGCACGCCGCAAGACCTGGCTCGCCTGCGCCGACCACCGCCACACGCTCGGCGACTTCCTCGACGTGCGGGGCTTCCTGCGCGAGGTCGTCCCGGTGGCCGGATCGCCTACCCTCGAATCGTGAGCGCGCACAACGGATTCCCGCGGTGACCTACGACGACCGGGTCGGGCCGCCGCCCGGCCCGCCACCCGCCGACCCGCCACCGCCCGGT
>JAEYGD010000098.1 GCA_023402505.1 Actinomycetes bacterium | reverse complement strand
CGGCTTCCCCGTCGCACTGGCCACCCTGCACGCCGTACAGGACGCCCGTCGGAACCGTGTGCCCCTGCAGCACACATACGAGCCCAGCCCCCGACCGGCCGTCGTCACCGCCTCACCCGAACTGGTGACCGCCCTCGCCACGCCGGCCCGGCTGCGCGCTTGGGCGACCTCGGCCGGCGACGTCGGCAGCCACTGGTACAGCGACGAGTCCTGCACGGAGATGGACTGGGACGGCACGCTCGACGTGCACGCGGTGCGGCACTTCTACCGGCGCTCAGCGGTCGCCCGCCGCGCCCGCGCCGAGGTGCTCGCCGCGCCGGACTGCCCGACCGAACCCGAGCTCATCGACCAGCAGGCTCGCGCGCACGTCGACGTCGTCGCCGCCCGCCGCCCCGGGCCGTGGGACTTCCAGCCCCCGGTCCGACCCAGCTGATCACCCGGCTGTCGGAGGCCCCACCTGTTCGCCACCCTCACGCCGAATTCATGTGGCTGTCCCGCCAGGTCGAACCGCGGCAACGTTCAACCCGATCGCGAGCGGATGATGGGGGAGCGGGTTGGGAGCAACGGGGCGCGCTGAACGGCACCGAACCGCATTGAACGTCGCCCAACTCACTCAACGGCACCCACGCCCGCGGGTCTGCATTTCCGCAGGTCAGAGTGGGCGCAGGGTCCCACTTCACACCGGAGTGCTCCACGGGTTTGGGCAGTAGTCGACCGCACTCTATGTCAACTGGTGGGGGAGTGTGTGCAGGTCAAGGCGGTAAGGAGCCGCTGGATGGCCTGGCCTTGCAAGTGGGAGCAGATTGGGTGCAGGTCGGCGAAGTGGTCACCGCGCCCGAAGTGCTCATCGGCACTGGACAGAGCCGATGGCTTTGACCTGCGGTGATGTGGGCGAGCGGTCCGGCGTGACCTCCCAGAGAACACCGAAGTGGTCGGGGATCGTCGCTCTGCGCGTGGTTGGTGCCGGCGATCGACGTGCGCTCCGCTGACGCCAGCCGGGACTGCCATGCGGCATCGACGCACGACTCTGAGTTTCACTGTGGATTCCGAGAGCTGAGACTTGAATCCCACGGGAATCCCTCTGACCAGAGCTTCCTGCTCGGTGGCCTCTTAGGCGGATCCGAATAGGTCACCTTGCCAAGCGCGGCACGAACGAGAACACCAACGGACTGCTGCGCCAGTACTTCCCCAAAGGCATCGACATGTCCCGCTGGACCCTCGATGACCTCCTCGCTGTCCAGGCCGCCATTAACACGTACGGCCGGCTGAGCCGGGTGAGGCGCGCGGTCGGGCATTCCGCCGGATGCCCGACCACCGGCCGGCGTCACGCGTTGCGTGCCCGTCGCCTGGCCGCCCGGAACGCCACCGCGCCGTCCTGGTGCACATCCCAGATCCAGGGGATTTCCTCCGCGTACGGCCCGATCGCCTCGAACACCGTCCGCGCCTGTGCGTGCCGGTTGGCGCGGTACAGGCCGTACGCCAGGAAGTTCAGATCGTGATACCACATGGCATGCCGGCGATCGGCCACGTCGAACCAACGCCGCAGGGCGTTGTCCAACTCGGCGTGGTAGATAGGGTTCTGCAGCCAGGTGCGGTAGACATGCTGCCCTGCACGGATGCCTTCGCGGTCAAGCACCCACAGCCCCCACTCGGCGTTCGCCTGCACGGGCAGGATGTGCAACGGCGACCCCGGGGGCGCCGCGGCCGCCACGGACCGGGCGAACGCGAACATCTCCTGGTGCGAGCCGCGCCACTTCTGGCACAGGTACATCAGGCGGAAGTTGTGCGCCTCCCGGTGGAACGGATCCCGGGCAATCACCTCCGCCCAGCACCGGTCGAAATCCGACCGGCTGCCGCCGAGGGCCGTGATCAGCAGGAGCAGCACCGCCCAGGGCGTCGGGTCCTGCGGGGCGAGCCGGGCGGCCCGGTGGCAGAGCGGCACCGCCATCAGGAGAGTCTGGTGGAACTCCTCGAATCTCCCAGCACCCACCGACTTTGCCCAGCCGCTGCCCCGCACCTCCCAGGCACGGGCGATCAGCGATCGAGCGCGCATCAGCACCGCGTCCGGGTTATCCGGCTCATCCAGACACCATCGGTCAGGCCAGGCGTCGGACACCTCCAACCGCTGTCGCCGCGGCCGACGTCCGGCAGCGCCGCCGGTCGCCCACCAGACGTTCGTGACGGATTCCGCCAGGACCCAGAGATGGCGTGCTCGACGGTCGAAGTCGGTGCGGTGCGCCGCCAACAGGTCGCGGGCGGCGGTCCAGTCGCCCCCGGCGACCGCGTCGCAGGTCGCCCGCAGTGCCGCATCGTCCTGCGCCGGATGGAGATCCAACTTTGAGTTCGGATCCTGGTGGAAGAGTCGCACCGCACGACCGTACTGGTCTCAGGTCGGCTGCCCGGTCCGGGGCCGGCTCGATCAGCCGCCGCCGCGTCTTTCGGACCGATCACGCCGCGTTCGATTCGAGCAGGTCATGGACTCGTTTCAGATAGTGCGATTGCCTGCGACGGAATGTCTGGGCCACCCGGGGCGGCACTCGTATGCCGTGCAGGTCCATCAACGTGGTGCCCGTGAAGGCGACCAGTTCCTTGAGTTCCTTGTCGGCCTCTTTGGCGCGTCGGTAGATCCGTTCGAGGTCGGCGATTAGCTCCGCAGCGACCCGCCGTCGGGCCTTTCCGACCACGTCACGGGGCCGGACCGTGGCCAGCAGCGCTTTGGCCTGGGCGGCGGACAGACTCCTCTTCGCCCCACCCGGAATCAGTTCCAGCAGCGATCAGCCCATGCCTTTGCCACCATCACCGGGCGGCTCAGCACAACGTCACCAGCTCGCTGTGCCCGCAGCACCAACCCGAGTTGTGGCGAGCACAGATCGGCGCACTGCGAGTACCGCAATTCCCTGCTGTGGGCCACGAGGTAGTCAGTGAACTCATCCTCCAGGCGCGAGGGCGTCTGCCCCACCAGCCGTATCCCCTCCAGGGCCACCTGTGGGCCACGCAGCGCATTGACCGCGATGCCCGCAAGGCCGATCGACTCGTCGTAAGAGGTGGTGACCGCCGGCCCGGAGAACCTCGCGCCAGGGCGTCGCTCAAGCCAGAAGTCAGCCCACCCCTCACTGCCCGAGGTGACTTGCGAGACGGCGACGCTGAGGGCGCCATGCACTGCGCCCTGAACCTGGTCGTGTGTCATGCCGAATTCCAACGGGCCGACGCGCTCGAAAGGCGTAAAGGACCACGGGCGCCGCTGCGCCTCGACCAGAACGCCCCAGACGTCCGTCGCCATGTCCCCTCCCCGTGAAGTGCCGTGCCCCAGCCGGCCGCCAGCGGCGCCAGAATGATAATGGACGGATCCGGCTTCCCGGGTTGCCCAGGACCACGTTGAGCCTGCTCGCGGCGGTGCACGGATCTGCCGCGACGCGCGCACTCGACCAGACTCTCGGACGTCCGACTCTGCCGAGTTGAGTGGGTTGCCTGACGTCGAGATCGCGGCAGGTTCAGCCGAGCTGGAACCGCTGTAATCCAGCGCGGCCGAGAAGGGTGCCCGTCGCTTCGGCCATCGCTTGAGCGGCCGGACCGATGCGGTAGCCAGTCAGCCGTCTGCCATTCTGATCTTTGATGAGAGCCGGACGAGTGGTGGCTATCAGTACCGACCGAACCGCCCGTGTTTGCCGCAGGAGGACCTGGTGTGTGTCGGCACCGACTTCGTCCTCGAACCAGCTGACGGCCAGCCTGCCGGCATCAAAGTATGCACCGCCTTCCGGGTGCTGGCACCCGGCGTCGTGATCGCAGTACGTACCGCCGGGATCATGTCGGCGGGTCGAGCGCAGGAGTTGAACAAGGTCGCGTCCGCGCTGGTGGTGTAAGAGACGGCCATCGCGGGATCCGGCTTGATGTTAGGCGGCGATCGGGTTCGGGTTGGCCTGCTGGGTGTCGTGTTGGGCGGTGTCGACGGTGATCAGGCGGGT
>JAEYGD010000074.1 GCA_023402505.1 Actinomycetes bacterium | reverse complement strand
CCGCGGCGCTGCCGGGGCGGCCGGATCGTCGTGCTGACCGCTCGCCGGCCACCTACGGTGATCATTCCACCGCGGTCGGCCGGCGGGGCGTCACTTCGGCTGGGCCTGCGACTCGACCTTGATCGTGCCGGCGGCGATGTCCGCCTTCAGCTTGTCGACCTCGGCCTTCAGCTCGGCCGGGACCTTGCTGTCGAACTCGTGGTACGGGGCGAGCGAGACGCCGTTGTTGGCCAGCGTGCCCAGGAAGCCCGGGGTCGCCTCCAGCTTCTCGCCGGCGGCGGCCTTGAGCACGGCCTCCTTGACGGCGTCCGGGATGTTCTTCACCACGGTGGTGATGATCGCCGGGCAGTCCGGGGTGCTCTCGCAGCCGTCGACGTCCACCCAGATGGTGTTGTACTTGCCGGCCGACGCCTTCGCCGCACCGGTGGTGCCGAGGCCGGCGCCGCCGGCGACCGGCATGACGATGTCGGCGCCCTGGGCGACCAGCGCGTCGCTGACCTTCTTGCCCTCGTCCTGCTTGACGAAGTCGTTGGTGAACGAGCCGTTCTGGGTGGCCTTGTCCCAGCCCAGGACCTGCACGTTCTTGCTCTTCGTCTTGTTGTAGTGGGCGACACCGTCGGCGTAGCCGTCCATGAAGATGGTCACCGGCGGGATCTTCATACCGCCGTAGGTGCCCACCTTGCCGCTCTTGGTCATGCCGGCGGCCAGGTAACCGGCGAGGAAGCCGGCCTGCGCGGTGTCGAACTGCATCGGGTAGACGTTGGTCTCCGGCACCTTCGCGTCGACGATCGCGAACTGCTGGTCCGGGTTCGCCTTGGCGATCTTGGAGGTGGCGTCACCCATCAGGCCACCGACGGCCAGGATGAAGTCGCACTTCTGGTTGACGTACTGCGTCAGGTTCGGCTCGTAGTCGGCCTCGGCCTTCGACGCGACGTACTTGATGTCGACGTTGCTGTTCTCCGCCTTGGCGGCCTCCAGGCCCTTCCAGGCCGAGGTGTTGAACGACTTGTCGTCGATGCCGCCGACGTCGGTCACCATGCAGGCGCTGTACTTCTTGTCGCCGCTGCCGGCGTTGTTGTCATCTTCGGGGGCCTCACCGCACGCGGTGGCGGCCAGCACGAGGCCACCCACCGCGAAGACCGAGGCGATCCGCATCCCACGCACCGAGCGCAAGACGTCTCCTTCCATTGCACACCGCTGTTTGCGGTGGCAGCCCTTGTGAACCGGCCTGCGCTGTGCCGCCGGCGTCCCACGTTACGGACGCAGAGCGTACGCCCGCGCCCCTCCACCGGCCGCCAATCGTGCACGACTGTTGAGCGCCTGTTACCCCGACGTAACCCTTGGGTGGGGCAGATCACTCTCCGTGCCGTTGCAGGGGCGTCCGAGCGTGACGAAACGTCCGTTTCCGATGGCTCCCCTCCTGTCGGACGTTACCGCCAGAAGACGGCCACCGCGGCGTTGACCAGGGTCAAGCCGATGATCGCGAGGAAGTGGCCCCGGTTGACCGCCTCCCGCTTACGGGAGAAGAACACCATGACATAGATCAGCAGCGCGAGCACCAGTTTGGTAACAAGCTTCGCCGGGGCCGGTTCGTCCCCGTCGCGCAGCGGGGCGGACAGCCCGATTCCGGTCAGCAGCATGATCACGGAACCCCAGAGCATCGCCGGATTGATCCGGAGCCGGCCCTTGAGGTACTGGACGACCGCGCCGCCGAGCAGGAGCGCGAACCCGATCAGATGGATGTAGCGGAGGATGAGTCGTAGAGCTTCCACGCGCCCATCCTCCCCTATCAACGACGGTTTGTAGTAGCGGCCCGATCGGCCCGGGCGCGTCAGCCCTTCGTGCCGCCGGCGGTCAGGCCCGAGACCAGGTGCCGCTGGGCGAAGAGGAACACCAGGCCGGCCGGCACGGTGACCAGGACCGCCGCCGCCGTCAGGTACTCCCACTGCGGGTTGAACTGCGGCACGAACTGCTGGAGCCCGTACGCCAGGGTGAACTTGTTGTCGGTCTGGATGAAGGCCGAGGCGTACGCGACCTCACCCCACGCGGTGAGGAACGTGTAGAAGGCGGTGACCGCGATGGCCGGCCGGGCCAGCGGCAGCACCACCCGCCAGAAGGTCGCGAACGGGCCGCAGCCGTCCAGCGCCGCCGCCTCGTCCAGCGAGGTCGGGATCGAGTCGAAGTAGCCCTTGAGCATCCAGGCACAGAACGGCACCGCGATGGTCAGGTACGCGATGACCAGCGACGGCAGGGTGTTGATCAGGCCGAGCCGCGCCATGATCGTGTAGATCGGCACGATCAGGATGGCCACCGGGAACATCTGGGTGATCAGGAAGACCATCATCAGCGGCCGGCGGCCCGGGAAGTTGAACCGGGACACCGCGTAGCCGGTGGTGGCCGAGAAGAAGATGCCGATGATCATGGTGAGCGCGGCGACGATCACCGAGTTCAGCATCCACTTCGGGAAGTTCGTGTCGGTCAGCACGTAGCTGTAGTTGGCCAGGGTCGGGTCCTTGACCAGGGTCAGGTCGCTGCTCTGGATCGCGTACCCGGGCTTGAACGACGACAGCAGCACCCAGGCGATCGGGCCGATCGCGACCAGCGACGCGACGATCAGCGTGCCGTGCAGCAGCACCGACTTCGCCGGGCTGCGCCGGCCCCGGTCGGGCCGCTTCGCGGGCCGGGCGGCCGGGGCGGCCGCCACCGGAGTGGCCGCACCGGGAGTGGTCAACTGGCTCATGTCACCACACCTCGCCTTGCTTGCGCAGCGCGCGCCGGTAGAACATCGAGAAGACCAGCAGGATCGACAGGATCAGCACCCCGTACGTGGACGCGAGGGAGTAGTTGCGGATGCCCTCGAACGCCGCCCGGTAGGCGCCGGTCACCAGGATCTCGCTCTGGCCGGCCGGCTGCCCCTCGGTCACCAGGAAGATGATCGGGAACATGTTGAACGTCCAGATGGTGCCGAGCAGGATCACCGTCATGCTGACCGAGCGCAGGCCCGGCAGGGTGATGTTGCGGAACCGCTGCCACGGTGAGGCGCCGTCGATCTCGGCGGCCTCGTAGAGCTCGCCGGGGATCGTCTGCATGCCGCCGAGCAGCGCCACCATCATGAACGGCACACCGAGCCAGATGTTGGTGACGATCGCGGTGAACAGGGACGTCCACCGGTCGGAGAACCACGACACCGGGTCGATCCCGAGCGACGACAGCAGCGAGTTCGCCAGGCCGAAGCGCTCGTTGAAGATGAACTTCCAGGCGAAGGCGCTGACGAACGCCGGCACCGCCCACGGCAGCACCAGCAGCACCCGGTAGAGACCGCGGCCCCACATCGGGCGGTTGAGCATCACGGCCAGCCCGAGGCCCAGGCCGTAGTGGAAGGCGACCCCGACGAAGGTCCAGATCAGCGTGATGCCGGTCCACTCCCAGAACTGGCCGACCTCGCCGGACAGGACCTTCACGTAGTTGTCGAGGCCGACGACCTCCCACTTGTTCGGGTTGTCCTTGCAGACCTCGCTACCGGTGATCGACTTGGTGCAGATCTCCGCCACCTGGTTGGCCTCGGTGAGGTTGGTGAAGGAGAGCCAGACCCCGCGGAAGAGCGGGTAGAAGATCAGGACCGCCAGGACGATGACGACGGGCAGGACCATCGCCCAGGCGTACCAGTGCTTGTCCCAGCTCTGCCGCAGCCGGGACGGGGGTGCGGAGCGGCGGCCGGAGGGCGCGGGCGGTGGCGCCGGCTCGGCTGTCACAGTGCTCATCAGCTGTGCTCCAGGGAGTGAGCCGGCAGGGCCGGCGACCGGGGTCGGTCGCACGGCCCTGCCGGGTGCCGAAGTGGTCGCCGGCCGCTGCCAGCGCCGACGGTCGGGTCAGAGACCGTACGAGGTGACGACCTCTGCCTTGTACTTCTTGGCGACGGCGTCGAGCGCGGCCTTCGGGTCCTTGTTTTGGATCAGGACCTCGGTGGCCATCTGGTCGAGCGGGCCGAAGAACTGGCCGGCCTCGGGGATCCACGGGCGGCCGACGGCGGCCTCGACGACCGGCTGGTACGCGGCCACGATCGGGTTGTTCTTCACCGCGTCCAGGTCGTACGCCGACTTGCGGGTGGGCAGCAGGCCGAGCTTCTCGGAGAGGAACGCCTGCGACTCGGCGGAGCTCATGAACTTCACGAACGCGACGGCCGCGTCGACCTTCTCCTGCGGCATGCCGGACCAGATCGTGTAGTTGTGGCCACCGACCGGGCCACCGGCCTTGGCGGAGCCGCCGGGGACCGGGGCGATGCCCAGGTTGTCCTTGCCGCCGAAGGTCGGCGCCGTGGTGACGTTGTTGACCTCCCACGGGCCGTTGATGATCATGGCGACCTTCTTCTCCTTGAAGAGGGTCATCATGGTGCCGTAGGCGTCGTTGGCGGACGGCTTGGCGGCCGCGCCGCTGTCGATGAGGTCCTTGGCGATCTTCAGCCCGGCGACGTTCTGGTCGGAGCTGACAGTGATCTTCTTGGAGTCGACGTCGACCAGGTCGCCGCCCTCCCCGTACATGAACGGCAGCATGAAGTAGCCGGCCGGGTTGATGTAGAGGCCCTCGGCGCCGGTCTTCTGCTTGACGGTCTGGGCGGCGGTCTTCAGCTCGGCCCAGGTCTTCGGCGGGGCGGAGATGCCGGCCTTGGTCAGCAGCTCCTTGTTGTACATGAGCGACAGCGTGTCGGTCACCTGCGGGACGCCGTACGTCTTGCCGTCGTACTTGTTCGACGCGAGCGGGGTCTCGAGGAAGTCGGACTCGTCGGCGAGGAGCTCGGAGCCGTCCAGGGCGTAGAGGTAGCCGAGGGAGGCGAACTCCGGCACCCAGGCCACCTCGGCCCGCAGGATGTCCGGCGCGCCCGTCTTGGCCTGCGCGGCGGTCTTGAACTTGTTCTGGGCCTCACCGAACGGGACCGACTGGTAGTTGACCTTGACGTTCGGGTACGTCTGGTTGAACTTGGCGATCAGTTCCTGGAACGCGGGGCCCTCGTTCTTCGGGTCCGACGTGTCCCACCAGGTCAGTTCGGCCTTGAGGGCTGCGGGATCCGCCTTCGGCTGCTCCTCCGTCTTCTTGTCCTCCCCGCCGCAGGCGGCGAGGGCGAGAGCAAGGGTGGTGGAGGCGAGTACGGCGATCCCCTTGGCTGTGCGACGCATGTTCGCTCCTAGATTGCCTGCCGGGTTTCGGCGGGACAGTAGCAAGAAGTTTCCGGATTAGAAACCCCTTGCGAACGGGCTTGCAACAACCGATCCCGTCTTGTCATCAGACGATGCCTCGGGACGGGCTTATCGGACGAACCGGGGTGGCCGAACGTGGCTCAGATCCCACCGTCGTCACGACCTGCGAGCTGCGCGTCACCGCCCGCCCGACCCTCGGTCGCGCGCGAAGGAACCCGCTGCGGCGATCCTGACCGCATTCACCGCCCACCGAGATCACTTCTGCTCGAAGCTGCAAGATCTTGCCGGCCACTGCGCAAGAACGATTCGGTGAGCTACAGTGCCGCCATGCGCGCTCGACTGTCCGACATCGCCCAGCAGGCCGAAGTCAGCGAGGCGACGGTGTCGCGGGTGCTCAACGACCGCCCCGGGGTGGCACCCGAGACCCGGCAGGCCGTCCTGACCGCCCTCGACGTGCTCGGCTACGAGCGCCCCGCCCGGCTGCGCAAGCGCAGCGCCGGGCTGGTCGGCCTGGTGGTCCCGGAACTCGACAACCCGATCTTCCCCGCCTTCGCGCAGATCATCGAGTCGGCGCTGGCCCCCACCGGCTACACCCCGGTGCTGTGCACCCAGACCCCCGGCGGCGTACGCGAGGACGAGTACGTCGAGATGCTGCTCGACCGCCAGGTCTCCGGCATCGTCTTCGTCTCCGGCCTGCACGCCGACACCGCCGCCGACCACGACCGGTACCGGGCGCTGATCGCCCGGCCGCTGCCGATCGTCATGATCAACGGGTACACGCCGGACCTGCCGGCGCCCTTCATCTCCTGCGACGACCGGGAGGCCGCCGAGCTGGCGGTCGCCCACCTGGTCGCGCTGGGGCACCACCGCATCGGCCTGATCACCGGCCCGGACCGGTTCGTCCCGGTCCTGCGGAAGGTCAACGGCTACAAGGCCGCAATGAAGCGCCTCACCGACGTGTCCGACGACGAACTGGCCGAGCTGACCGAACTCTCCCTCTTCGGCGTGGAGGGTGGCGAGGCCGCCGCCGCCCGCCTGCTCGACCGCGGTGTCACCGGCATCGTCTGCGGCTCCGACCTGATGGCGCTCGGCGCGATCCGGGCCGCCCGGCAGCGCGGCCTGTCCGTGCCGCACGACCTGTCCGTCGTCGGCTACGACGACTCCCCGTTGATGGCCTTCACCGACCCGCCGCTGACCACCGTGCGCCAGCCGGTGGCCGCGATGGCGGTGGCCGCCGTGCGGGCGCTGGTCGACGAGATCAACGGGCACGCCGCCCCGAACTCGGAGTACCTGTTCCGCCCCGAGCTGGTGGTGCGGGGCTCGACCGCGGTGGCCCGGGTGGACGCGTCCGCCGGAAGCCCCGCGCGGCAGCGCCCGGCGCCCTCCGCCCTCGCCGTGTCCGCCTGACCGTCGCCGGCCCCGGGCGACGTGACGGCCCTCATTTCTTGCGCAAGGAATGCTTGACTCTTGCAGCGCTCGGGCGGCATCCTGCACAGACACCGCGCGCCCATCGCCAAGCGCCGGCGACCGCCGTCCCGCGCCACAGAACGGGGAACGCCTCCATGACCGTCAGCACCCCCACGCCGCTGACCGCCGACGACGACTGGTGGCGCTCCGCAGTCGTCTACCAGGTCTACGTCCGCAGCTTCGCCGACTCCGACGGCGACGGCATCGGCGACCTGCAGGGCATCCGGCAACGCCTGCCGTACCTGCGCGACCTCGGCGTGGACGCCCTCTGGCTGACGCCCTTCTACACCTCACCGATGGTCGACGGCGGCTACGACGTCGCCGACTACCGGGACGTCGACCCGATGTTCGGCACGCTCGGCGACTTCGACGAGATGATCACCGACGCCCACGCCCTCGGCCTGCGGATCATCGTCGACCTGGTGCCCAACCACACCTCCAGCGAGCACCCGTGGTTCCAGGCCGCCCTGGCGGCGGCCCCCGGCTCCCCGGAGCGCGAGCGGTACCTGTTCGCGGACGGCCGGGGCGACAACGGCGAGCTGCCCCCGAACGACTGGGAGAGCATCTTCGGCGGACCGGCCTGGACCCGGCTCGACGACGGGCAGTGGTACCTGCACCTGTTCGACCCGACACAGCCCGACCTGAACTGGCGCAACCCCGAGGTCCGCGCCGAGTTCGAGGACGTCCTCCGGTTCTGGCTGGACCGCGGCGTCGACGGCTTCCGCATCGACGTGGCCCACGGCATGATCAAGGCTGAGGGACTGCCGGACGTCGGCTTCAGCACGATGACCACCGGGCAGCGGCAGGTCGAGCTGCTCGGCAAGGGCCGGCTCCCCTACTTCGACCAGGACGAGGTGCACGACATCTACCGCTCCTGGCGGCCGATCCTGGACAGCTACCCCGGCGGCCGGATGGCGGTCGCCGAGGCGTGGGCGGAGACGCCGCAGCGGCTCGCCCGCTACATCGGCCCGGACGAGCTGCACCAGGCGTTCAGCTTCGACTTCCTCGACGCCACCTGGTCGGCCGAGTCGTTCCGCAAGGTCGTCGACACCGCGCTCGCCGAGTCGACCATCGTCGGGGCACCGACCACCTGGGTGCTGTCGAACCACGACAAGCAGCGGCACGTCACCCGCTACGGCGACGGCCCCGAGGGCCTGCGCCGGGCCCGCGCCGCGACCCTGCTGATGCTCGCCCTGCCCGGCTGCGCGTACCTCTACCAGGGCGAGGAGCTGGGCCTGCCCGAGGTGCTCGACCTGCCCGACGACGTGCGGCAGGACCCGCAGTTCCTGCGTACCGGCGAGAGCCGGGACGGCTGCCGGGTGCCGATCCCGTGGAGCGGCCAGCTGGCCCCGTACGGCTTCGGCCCGGACGGCAGCGACCTGAGCTGGCTGCCGACCCCGGCCACCTGGCGCGAACTGTCGGTGGCCGTCCAGGCCGGCCGGCCCGGCTCGACGCTGGAGCTGTACCGCGCCGCGCTGCGGATCCGCCGCACGCACCCGGCGCTGTCCGCCGCGGCATCCGGGGTCACCTGGCTGGAGACCGCCCCGGGCGTCCTCGCCTTCACCCGCTCCGCCGGCGACACGGTGCTCACCTGCGTGGTCAACATCAGCGGCGGGCCGGCCGGGATCGAGGGGTACGGCGAGCCGCTCGTCGCCAGCGAGACGCTCACCCGGCAGGGCTCCGCCCACGTGCTCCCGGTGGACGCCGCCGCCTGGTTCGAACGGCGCTGAGCGGGTAAGCCCTCATCGACCTGGTCGTCCGGCGTGCCCCGCGCCGCCGGGCGACCGGGCAACCGACCCCTTGTGGTGGGGGGTGAGGTGGCGCCGGCGCTTTCGGGAGAGACCTCTCCCGGAAGCGCCGGTGTCCATCTACGAGGGCGTGTCGCCGCGCCCCCGGCCGGGTACCGGAGCCGCATGGTCGCCCATGTCGCGCAGTACACCCTCGACGTCACCGACCTCGCCCGGATGACCGCGTTCTGGTCGGCCGCCCTCGGCTACACCGCCGACGCCGGGGGCGACGGCAGCGCGAAGCTCTACCCACCGGCCGGCGCGGCCGGCGCGCCGACGGTCTGGTTGCAGGGCTCCGGTACGCCCAGACACGGGAAGAACCGGCTGCACCTGGACCTGGTGAGCGACGGCGACCCGGCCGCGGAGGTGGACCGCCTCGTCGGTCTCGGCGCCCGCCCCGCCGACGTCGGCCAGACCGGCGACGAGGGCTTCACCGTCCTGGCGGACCCGGAGGGCAACGAGTTCTGCGTCCTGCACCGCCCGCCGGACCGCCGCTGAGTCAACCCGTGGCGCCCGGCAGCCTCGCCGCGATCCGCCCGAAGCCCGCCCGCAGCTCGGTCTCCGTCGGCGGGGTGGCCGGCCCGGTACGCGCGTGCCGCTCGGCCGCCTCCTCCAACTCCTCGTCGACGGTGTCCTCGTAGTCGCCGTACAGGTCGGCGTCGTCGACCTGCGCCGCCTCGTCCCGCGCCGCGATCTGCGCGGCGGCGATCTCGCCGCGGATCTCGTCGACCGACACGGCCGGCAGCAGCGGCTCGACGACCCCCATCAGCTGCTCCTCGGCGACCACCGCCTCGGCGAGCGCCAGTGCGTGCTCCCGCTCGTAGGGGCCGCAGACCACCGGCTCCCACTCGTCGTCGTCACCGAGCGGACCGAAGGTGATGATCCACGGCAGGTCGAGCATCGGCGAGTCGTCCGGCAGGTCGAGTGTCACGAGAGCGCCCACCCGCCCATCATCGCTGCCCGGCTCCCGTCGCGGGCCCGGTTCGGCGGCCTCGTCCCGAGTCAGGTCGGTCAGCGGGCCTCGAGTGCGGCCCGGACCAGGGCCAGCGCGACGTCGGGCGGCACGCCCAGCCGGGCGGCCTCCGCCGCGTACCCGGCGGCGGCGCGCTGCAACCGGTCCGTCGCGTCGTCACGGCCGGGCGCGACCACCGTGCCGTGCCGCCCCCGGGTCCGCACCAGCCCGGCCGCCTCCAGCTCCCGGTACGCGCGGGCGACCGTGTTGACCGCGAGACCGAGATCCGCCGCGAGCTGACGGACGGTCGGCAGGCGCGTCCCGACCGGCAGCCGCCCGTCCCCCACCTGCTCGGCGATCCGCGCCCGCACCTGCTCGTACGGCGGCACCGCCGAGTCCGGGTCCACCGCGATCCGCACCACTGTTCCCCTCCCCGTCAACCCGCCCCGCCCGGCGTACCGGGCTCGATCTCCTCGTCCAGGTCGACCGCCACCGGCCCCTCCGCCAGATCCACCACCCGGCCCCGGGTGCTCGTCGCGGCCAGGGCCGCGCCGAAGAGCACCAACTGGTTGAGCAGGTAGAGGTAGAGCAGCAGGCCCACCGCGCCGGCGACCACGGTGTACGCCGGGTTCCGCTCGGTCCGCACCACGTAGTAGCGCCCCACCGTGTTGAGCAGCGTGATGCCGACCGCGACCAGCAGCACCACCGGGCGCAGCCGGGCGCGGCTCATCCGCAGCCGCGGCACCGCCACCAGCAGCAGGGTCGCCAGCACCGCGTTCACCAGGACGCTGAGCACCGCGCTGACCGTGGTCAGGCCGAGCGAGCCGGTGCTGCGCAGCAGCCACCGCAGCAGCGACTCCAGCGCGTCGACGGCCGCCACCGAGACCCCGAGCAGCACGAACACCACGAGCAGCACGCCGAGGTCGACCAGGCGGCGGATGATCAGGTTGCCGGGCTGCTGGTTGAGGCCGTACATGAGCCGCTGCGACGAGCGGATCGCCTCCACCCAGCCGATCCCGGTGAAGACGAGGATGATCAGGCCGACCACGCCGACCGTGCCGCTGCTCTCCGAGATCTGCCCCGGGTCGAGGAACGGCAGGTTCTCCCGCAGGAAGTCCTCCGCCGCGTCGCTGACCTCGTCGTTGTCTTCGAGGATCGCCCCGAAGACGGAGTACGCGACCAGCGCGAGCGCGAACACCGCGAAGAACCCGTAGTAGGCGATCGCGGCGGCCAACCGCCCACCCAGCAGGTCGTTGTAGAGCACCCCTGCCCGCCACACGTGGTCGAACCCGCCGGAACGGCGGCGCGCGGCATCGATCCGCTCGCCGATGCTCGCCTCGACGCGGCCGAACACGTTCACGCCGTCATCCTCGCCGATCTTCCGCCGGTACGCGGGGATCCCGCCCGGAGCCCTCGCCGGGCGGCGCGTCGCCCGGTGGCACCCGCCGGTCGGCGCCGACCGGCCGCTCAGCCGCCGAGCCGGAAGTCCCGGCGCGGCTGCCACCGCGCCTGTCCACTGTGCGAGAAGAGGGTGAACGCCTCCACCTCGAACATCGCCGAGAAGTCGGCCAGGTCCTCGTACACCTTGTCCAGGGCCTCCGGCGCGACGTCCTGCGCGACCGTCACGTGCGGGTGGTACGGGAAGCGCGCCTCCCGGCGCAACTCCGGTGCGGCCCGGATCGCCGCCGCGAGCAGCTCGCACTCGCTGATCCCCGCGGCGACCGCCACGAACACCACCTGGGTGACCGGCCGGAAGGTGCCGGTGCCGCGCAGGTGCAGCGTGAACGGCAGGTGGGCGGCGGCCACCGCGCCGAGGTGCCGCTCGACGGCCGGGAGCGTGGCGACCGGGATCTCGGTCGGCCCGAGCAGCGTCACGTGCGCGGGGACGGCCTGCTGGTCGCCGGCCTCCACCCGCCGCCGGGTCAGCATGCCGCCCCACGGCTCGGGGATGTCCACGGCGATGCCGATCTGGATGGTGTCGCCGGCCACCGGCGCGCCGCCCCTCGGATCCACGCTCAGCGCCACCCCTCCGGCCACCGACTCCACGACCTCACCCGTACCGCGCCGCTACTCGCCGCGGACGGGCGGGAAGAAACCCACCCGCTCGTACGCGGCCCGCAGGGTCGGCGCCGCCGCGGCCCGGGCCTTCTCCGCCCCGGCGGCGAGCAGCTTGTCCAGCTGGGCAGGGTCGTCGAGGTAGCCGCGGGTGCGCTCCTGGACGGGCGTGACGAACTCGCGCACCACCTCGCCCAGGTCCTTCTTCAGGTCGCCGTAGCCCTTGCCGGCGTACGCGGCGACCAGGTCGTCGACGCTCCGGCCGGACAGGGCCGAGTAGATGGTGAGCAGGTTGGACACGCCCGGCTTGGTCTCGGCGTCGAAGACGATCTCGCGACCGGTGTCGGTGACGGCCGAGCGGATCTTCTTGGCCGACCGGGCCGGGTCCTCCAGGAGGTTGACGATGCCGCCCGGCGAGGAGGACGACTTCGACATCTTGGCGGTCGGGTCCTGCAGGTCGGTGATCTTCGCGGTGTCCTTGACGATGTGCGGCGCGGGCAGCGTGAACGTCGGCCCGAAGAGCGAGTTGAACCGCTGCGCCAGGTCCCGGGAGAGCTCCAGGTGCTGACGCTGGTCCTCACCGACCGGCACCGCGTCGGCCTGGTAGAGCAGGATGTCGGCGGCCTGGAGGATCGGGTACGTGAACAGGCCGACGCTGGCCCGCTCGTTGCCCTGCTTCTGGGACTTGTCCTTGAACTGGGTCATCCGGCTCGCCTCGCCGAACCCGGTGATGCACCCCAGCATCCAGGCGAGCTGGGCGTGCTCGGGCACCTGGGACTGCACGAAGAGCGTGCACCGCTCCGGGTCCAGACCGACCGCGAGCAGCTGCGCCGCGGCCATCCGGGTCCGCTGCGGCAACTCCTTCGGGTCGTGCCCCGCCGTGATGGCGTGCAGGTCGACGACACAGTAGAACGCGTCGTGGCTCTCCTGAAGCGCCACCCAGTGCCGGACCGCGCCCAGGTAGTTGCCGAGGTGGAACGAGTCGGCCGTCGGCTGGATGCCGGAGAAGACGCGCGGGCGGGCGGGTACGTCGGACATGCCGGCAATTCTGTCAGCAACACCCGGCGTTCGTCATGACGGGCCGGCGGGTCGCCCACGGGCGGTCAACGCGGTGGCCGTCACCTCCCGCCGGGGCTCGGGCACCCGTGCCACGGACACGGCCACCCGGGCCACCCGGCGGCCCTCCAGGGCGAGCACCCGCAGCAGCCAGCCGGCCGGTGGATCACCCTGCGGGGCCGGACCGCCGGCCGGCTCGGCGGCCAACCACACCTCGTCGCCGACCACGGGCAACCGGCCCAGCGACGCCATGACGAACCCGCCCACCGTCTCGTACGGCCCGCTCGGGAGGGTCACCCCGGTGCGCTCGGCGAAGTCGGCCAGGTTCAGCCGGCCGTCGACCACGGCGGGCAGGCCGGGAGTGGTCGGCTCGGGTGGCGTGTCGTACTCGTCGTGCAGCTCGCCGACCAGTTCCTCGATCAGGTCCTCGCAGGTGACGATGCCGGCGGTGCCGCCGTACTCGTCGACCACCACCGCGAGGTGGTGCCCCTCGCGGCGCATCTCGTTCAGCGCCGCGAGCACCCGCTTGCTGGCGGGCAACCGCTTGACCTCCCGCGCCAGCTCGCCGACGGTGGTGCACGGGTCCTGGTCGGGTCGCATCAGGACGTCGCGCAGGTGGACGAACCCGACGACGTCGTCGTGGGTGCCGTCGACGACGGGGTACCGGGTGTGCGTCTCGACCCGGACGAGGCGTTCGGCCTCGGCGATGGTCAGCGCCGCGGAGAGGAAGACCACCTCGGTCCGCGGCATCATCACCTCGCGTACCAGGCTCGCGCCGGCCACCAGCACCTCGTCGATGATCCGCCGCTCCACCGGGTCCAGTACGGTCGCGGCGGCGACCAGGTCGCGCAGCTCGTCCTCGCTGATCCGTTCCCGGCCGGCCGCGGGACTGGCGCCGAGCAGGCCGGTCACCAGGCGGGTGGCGGCGCTGGTGGCGCGGACCACGACGCGGGCAACCGCCCGGGCCAGCGGTCCGGGCTCGCGGCGGGGCCGCCCCCGCGCGCGGCGCCGGAGCCCGGGACCACCCGCTTCCCGCATGAGAAGGATGGTAGACATCCGGACCGTGGCCGGGGTGACAGTGTTCGGGTCTGTTCGGTTGTGAAAGATTGTGGTGGAATGGCGGATGGTCGGGTGCACCCACGACCTCACCGGCCGCCGTAGGGTGATCACCGGACGGTCGCCGGCGCGGCGGCCAGGCAGGCAGGAGGAGACGGACGTGAAACTGCTCGTCACCGGCGGCGCCGGCTTCATCGGCAGCGTGGTGACCCGGATGCTGCTCGACGCCGGCCACGAGGTGGTCGTGCTGGACGACCTGCGCACGGGCCACCGTGCCGCGCTCGCCCCCGACGCCACCCATGTCGAGCTCCCCCTGCAGGACGTGGCGCGGGTGCTCACCCCCGACGCCGGCTTCGACGGGGTGCTGCACTTCGCCGCCCTCATCGCCGCCGGCGAGTCGATGGTCAAGCCCGAGCTGTACTGGCACAACAACCTCGTCGGCTCGCTCGCCCTCCTCGACGCCATGCGCGCCGCCGGGGTACGCAAGCTGGTCTTCTCGTCCACCGCCGCCGTCTACGGCAACCCGACCGAGCTGCCGATCCCGGAAACGGCGGTGACCGCCCCCACCAACACGTACGGGGCCACCAAGCTCGCCGTCGACATGGCGCTGACCTCCGAGGCCGCCGGCCACGGCCTGGCCGCCGTGTCGCTGCGCTACTTCAACGTCGCCGGCGCCCACCTCGACGGCCCCGTCGCGCTCGGCGAACGCCACGACCCGGAGACCCACCTCATTCCGATCGCGCTCGACGTCGCCGCCGGCCGCCGCGAGAAGCTCCAACTCTTCGGCGACGACTACCCCACCGTCGACGGCACCTGCGTCCGCGACTACATCCACGTCGCCGACCTGGCCCGCGCCCACCTGCTCGCGATCGACGCGGCGGTCGCCGGGCAGCACCGCGTCTACAACCTGGGCAACGGCAGCGGCTTCACCAACCGGCAGGTGGTCGAGGTGGTCCGCGAGGTCACCGGCCACCCCGTCCCGGTCGAGGTCGCGCCGCGCCGCGAGGGCGACCCCGCCGAGCTGGTCGCGTCCTCCCGCCTGGCCCGCGAGGAACTCGGGTGGGAGCCCCGCAAGCCGACCCTGCACGACATGGTCCGCGACGCCTGGGCCTTCTATCGCCGGCACGTCCTGGAGGGGTCGTGACGGTCGGGCCCGACGTCGCGGCCCGCGCCACCGCCGGTTTCCGCGCCCGCTACGCCGAGGACCCCGCCGGCCGCTGGGCCGCGCCCGGTCGCGTCAACCTGATCGGCGAGCACACCGACTACAACGACGGGTACGTGCTGCCGTTCGCGCTGCCGCTGCGTACCGTCGTCGCCGCGGCGCCCCACCACGGCGAAGGCTGGACGGTCTGGTCGGAGCAGGCCGGCGACCCGGTGGAGTTCGGGCCGGCGGCGGTCGACGAGCCGGGCGGGGTGACCGGCTGGGCCGCCTACGTCGCCGGGGTGGTGTGGGCGCTGCGCGACGCCGGGTACGCCGTGCCCGGTGCCCGGCTGGCGATCGCCTCCGACGTGCCGCTCGGCTCGGGGCTCTCCTCCTCGGCCGCGCTCGAGGCGGCGGTCCTCGCCGCGCTGGTCGACCTGGGCGGCCTCGACCTGCCCCCGCAGAAGCAGCCCCGGCTCGCCCAGCGGGCCGAGAACGCCTACGTCGGCGCGCCGACCGGGATCATGGACCAGTCGGCCGTGATCCGCTGCCGGGCCGGGCACGCGCTCTTCCTCGACTGCCGTGACGAGTCGGTCGAGCACATCCCGTTCGACCTCGACGCGGCCGGGCTGGCCGTGCTGGTCGTCGACAGCCGGGCACCGCACCGCCACGCCGACGGCGAGTACGCGTCCCGCCGGGCCGCCTGCGAACGGGCCGCCGCGACGCTCGGGGTGCCGGCCCTGCGGGACGTGCCGGTCGAGGGCCTCGACGGCACGCTCGCCCAGCTGACCGACGACGAGACCCGCCGCCGGGTGCGGCACGTCGTCACCGAGAACCAGCGGGTCCTCGACACCGTCGCACTGCTGCGCGCCGGACGGGTCCGCGAGATCGGGCCGCTGCTCACCGCGTCGCACGCGTCGATGCGGGACGACTTCGAGATCACCGTCCCGGAGGTCGACACCGCGGTCGAGGCGGCGCTCGACGCCGGGGCGCTCGGTGCCCGGATGACCGGCGGCGGCTTCGGGGGCTGCGTGCTCGCCCTGGTCGACGCCGGCCGCGCCGACGCGGTCGCCGACGCCGTCCGCGCCGCGTACGCCGGCCGCGGCTTCACCGCCCCCGGCACCGTCACCGTCCTCCCTGCCGCCGGCACCACCCGCCTCCCCTGACCCCACCCCAGCGCCCCACCCCCACCCCCACCAACCCGAGGCCCGCACTTACAGCGAAAGAGTGGCTATCCGACCGGGAATAGCCACTCTTTCGCTGTAAGTGCGCTCCAGTTCGCTCCAGGGAGCCGGCGTCAGCCCGCCTCGACGATCATGCCGGCGCCCACCGTCCGGTTCGTCGCCTCGTCGATGATGACGAAGCCGCCGGTGGTGCGGTTGCGGCGGTACTCGTCGGCGAGCAGCGGAACCGTGGTCCGCAGGCGCACCCGGCCGATCTCGTTGAGCTTCAGCTCAGCGGCCGACTCGTCCCGGTGCAGGGAGTTGATGTCCAACCGGTAGTGCAGGCCGCGCACGATGGCCCGCGCCGACCGGGTGGTGTGCTTGATCGAGTACTTGCCGCCGACCTGGAGCGGGCGGGTCTCGTCCATCCAGCAGACCATCGCCTCGATGTCCTGCGCGACCGCCGGGGCGTTGTGCGGCCGGCAGATCATGTCGCCCCGGGAGATGTCGATCTCGTCGGTCAGGCGGACCGTCACCGACATCGGCGGAAACGCCTCCGCGACCGGCCCGTCGGCGGTCTCCACCGAGGCGATCCGGCTGGTGAAGCCGCTCGGCAGCACCATCACCTCGTCGCCCGGCTTCAGGACCCCCGACGCGACCTGGCCGGCGTACCCGCGGTAGTCGGTGACGGTGGTCGACTGCGGGCGGATCACGTACTGCACCGGGAAACGAACGTCGACCAGGTTGCGGTCGCTCGCGATGTGCACCCGCTCCAGGTGGTGCAGCAGCGACGGCCCGTCGTACCAGGGCATGTTCTCCGAGCGGGAGACGATGTTGTCGCCCCGGAGCGCGGAGATCGGCACCACCGTCAGGTCGGGCACGTCGAGCTTCGCCGCGAACGCGGTGAACTCGTCGGCGATCCGCTCGTAGACGTCCCGCGACCAGTCCACCAGGTCCATCTTGTTGACGCACAGGACCAGGTGCGGCACCCGCAGGAGCGAGCAGAGGAACGCGTGCCGGCGGGACTGCTCCACCAGGCCCTTACGGGCGTCGACGAGGATCAGCGCCAGGTCCGCGGTGGACGCACCGGTCACCATGTTGCGGGTGTACTGGATGTGGCCCGGCGTGTCCGCGATGATGAACTTCCGCCGGGGGGTGGCGAAGTAGCGGTACGCGACGTCGATCGTGATGCCCTGCTCCCGCTCGGCCCGCAGGCCGTCGGTCAGCAGCGCGAGGTTCGTGTACTCGTCGCCACGGGCCGCGCTGACCGCCTCCACCGCGGCGAGTTGGTCGGTGAACAGCGACTTCGTGTCGTACAGCAGGCGGCCGATCAGCGTCGACTTGCCGTCGTCCACGCTGCCGGCGGTCGCGAACCGCAGCAGGTCCATCGGGCGGGGCTCCGGCCCGGCCTGGACGTCGACGCGGGCGGCCTCCGCCGCGCCTCCGGGAGCGATCGTCTCGGTGGTCATCAGAAGTAGCCCTCCCGCTTGCGGTCCTCCATGGCGGCCTCGCTGACCCGGTCGTCACCACGGGTCGCGCCCCGCTCGGTGATCCGGGTCGCGGCCACCTCCTCGATGACCTTCTCCACCGTGTCCGCGTCCGAGCGGACCGCGGCCGTGCACGACGCGTCGCCGACCGTCCGGTAGCGCACCCGCGCCTTGAACCGCTCCTCCCCCGCCCGCGGGCGGAAGAACTCGTTCACCGCGTACAGCATCCCGTCGCGCTCGATCACCTCGCGCTCGTGCGCGTAGTAGATCGACGGCAGCTCGACCCGCTCCCGGGCGATGTAGTGCCACACGTCCAGCTCGGTCCAGTTGGACAGCGGGAACACCCGGATCGACTCGCCCGGGTGGTGCCGGCCGTTGTAGAGCGCCCACAGCTCCGGCCGCTGGTTCTTCGGGTCCCACTGGCCGAACTCGTCGCGGAAGCTGAAGACGCGTTCCTTGGCCCGGGCCTTCTCCTCGTCCCGCCGGGCACCGCCGAAGAGCGCGTCGAAGCGGTGCTTCTCGACCGCGTCCAGCAGCACCGGCGTCTGGATCCGGTTGCGCATGCCGTCCGCGGTCTCCCGCACCAGCCCGTTCGCCAGGGCCTCCGGCACGCTCGCGACGATCAGTTGCAGGCCCAGCTCGGCGACGCGCCGGTCCCGGTACTCCAGGACCTCGGGGAAGTTGTGCCCGGTGTCCACGTGCATCACCGGGAACGGGATGTTGGCCGGCGCGAACGCCTTCTGCGCCAGCCGCAGCATGACGATCGAGTCCTTGCCGCCGGAGAAGAGCAGCACCGGGCGCTCCATCTCGGCCACCACCTCGCGCATCACGAAGATGCTCTCGGCCTCCAACGCATCGAGGTGGGACACCTGGTACGCGGCCGTGGTGGTCATGACGCCGACTCGATTCGCACGCTCATTTCCAGACCTTTCCGGTCGGTTTTGCCAAGAAGTAGCGCCTCAGATTACCCGCAATGCCGCTGCAGCGCCGCAAGCAACCGACTGGCGAGATCCTTGCGGCAGACCAGCAGGTCCGGCAGGCGCGGGTCGGCCTCGTTGTATTTCAGCGCAGAACCGTCGATCCGGGAAGCGTGCAGCCCGGTGGCCGTCGCCACAGCCACCGGTGCCGCCGAGTCCCACTCGTACTGGCCGCCCGCGTGGATGTACGCGTCCACCTCGCCGGTCACCACCGCCGCGATCTTCGCGCCGGCCGACCCCATCGGCACCAGGTGCGCGCCGACGTCCTCGGCCAGGTCGGTGAGGAACACCGGCGGCCGGCTGCGACTCGCCGCCAGCCGGATGGTCCGCCCCCCACCCGCGGCCGACGCCTCCAACGTCATCGGCGGGTACGCCGGCGGGTAGTCCGTCCCCAGCACCCGGTGCTGCGCGGGCAACCCGACCGCCCCCGCCACCAGGCCGTGCGGCGTGGGAGCGTTCCGCGCCCAGAGCGCCACGTGCACCGCCCAGTCCGAGCGGCCCTCCTCGGAGAACTCCCGGGTCCCGTCCAGCGGATCGATGATCCACACCCGGTCGGCGGTCAACCGGGACACCGCCTCGGAACTCACCTCCGCCGCCCAGGCCAGCCGCGAGCCCTCGTCCTCCTCGGACAGGACCGCGTCACCAGGCCGCCACTTCGCCAGCTCCGTCCGGATCAGGTCGTGGGAGACCTTGTCCCCCGCGGACTTCAACGCGCCCGCGTCGGCGAAGCCCATCTCGGCCCGCAGGCCGAGCAGCGCCTGACCGGCCTGGCCCGCCAGCCAGCGGGCGAACGCCCCGTCGATCTTCGGAGGACTGCCCATCACCCTGCTCCCGTCGCCGCCTCACGCCGAAAGGCGGAGCCTACCGTCCCCGGTGACCCGGACCACCGGTCAGGCACCGTGGTAGAGGTTCTGCGTCGGCTCCACACCACGCACGACGACCGACTCCACCACGTCCGCCGCCCGATCCACCAGAAAATCAAGCTCCTTGCGCTCCACCGCGCCAAAATCCGACAGTACGAAATCAGCCGGGTCCTGCCGCCCCGGCGGCCGGCCGATCCCGAACCGCACCCGGACGTACTCCTTCGTGCCCAGCGATTTCGTCATCGAGCGCAGCCCGTTGTGCCCGCCCTCGCCGCCACCGCACTTGACCCGCACCTGGCCGTACGGGATGTCCAGCTCGTCGTGGACGGCGACCACCTGCCCCGGCGGCACCTTGTAGAACTGCGCCAGGCTGGCCACCGGCCCACCCGACAGGTTCATGTACGTCAACGGCTTCACCAGCACCAGCCGCGGCCCGCCGAACCCCAACCGGCCCTCGGCGACCTCCGCCATCGCCCGCTTGTGCCGGCCGAACCGCACCCCCACTCGCCCCGCGAGCAGGTCGGCCACCATGAAGCCGACGTTGTGCCGGTTGCCGGCGTACTCCCGGCCGGGGTTGCCCAGGCCGACCACCAGCCACGGCCCCGTCTCGTCCGTCACCGTCCGTCCCTTTCCGCTCTCGCCGCCGTCTCCCGCGCCACCGCTCCGATACGCCGACAGGCGCCCCCGAGGAACGGGGACGCCTGTCGCGTGCGCAGCGGACCGATCAGGCCTCGGTCTTCGCCTCGGCGTTCTCCTCGCCCTCGGCGGCCGGAGCCTCGCCGCCCTCGGCGCCCTCCGAGCCCTCGGTGACCTCGCCGGCCTCGGCCTCGGCCTCCTCGGTGGCCTCCTCGACCTCGGGCAGGGTGGCCTCGAGCTGCTCGGCGGTCGGGGCGGCGGTCACCGCGGCGACCTGCAGCTCCGGGTCCGCGACCAGCTCGACGCCGGCCGGCAGCTCGACGTCACCAGCGGTCACCTGGGTGCCCGCCTCCATGCCCTCGATGGACGCCTCCAGGTGGTCCGGCACCTTGGTGGCGTCGGCGGTCACCGACAGGGTGTCGTGGTCGTGCACGATCAGCGTGTCCTTCGCGGCCTCACCGACCAGCTGCACCGGAACCTCGACGGTGACCTTCTCGCCCCGGCGGACGAGCAGCAGGTCGACGTGCTCGAACGTGTCCTTGATCGGGTCACGCTGGATCGCCTTCGGCAGCGCCAGCACCTGAGTGCCGTCGCTCACCTCGATCGCGAAGAGCTGGTTCGCGCCGCCCTTGCGGATCGCGGCCGCGAACTCGCGCGCCGGGAGCGCGATGTGCTTGGGCTTCTCGCCGTGGCCGTACAGCACGGCGGGCACCTTGCCGGCCCGGCGGGTACGACGGGCACCACCCTTGCCGAACTCGGTGCGGGGCTCGGCGCTGATTTTTACCTCGGACACGGGGAGACTCCTGATGTTTCGCTGCTGCGCTTGTCGTCTGGCGGTGCTGGGGCGAGGGGCTCGCTGGGGCTCATGCGTCATGAACGACTGCCCGGAGCACCGCGTCGATGACGGCGCCTCCGTGCGGTGCTGTGTCAGCGACCCGCCGGGCACCCTCGCCGTGGCAACCGCACCAGTCTACCCGAGCGGATTCCGCGCTCTCCGGCAGTCCCCGGATCGCGCGCCCACCGCGGAAACGGCCGCGCGAACCCGCCGGTGTGCGCGGGCAGAACCCGCCGGTGTGCGCGGGCAGAACCCGCCGGTGCGAGCGGAGCGGAACCCGCCGCCGTGCGCGGCGGGCGCCCGCGATGCCGGCCCGGCCGACTAGCTCAGGCCACCGAACAGCGTGGTCACCGACCCGTCGTCGAAGACCTCGCGGATCGCCCTCGCCAGCAGCGGCGCGATCGACAGTACGGTGATCTTGTCGAGCTGCTTCTCCGGCGGCAACGGCAGCGTGTTCGTCACCACGACCTCGCTGATCGAGCTGTTCTTCAGCCGCTCCGTCGCCGGATCCGACAGCAGCGCGTGGGTGCTGGCGACGATGATCTCCGCCGCGCCGGACTCCTTGAGGATGTCCGCCGCCTTGGCGATCGTCCCACCAGTGTCGATCATGTCATCGACGATCAGGCAGACCCGGCCCTCCACCTCGCCGACCACCCGGTTCGCCACCACCTGGTTCGGCTTGAGCGGGTCCCGCGTCTTGTGGATGAACGCCAGTGGGCAGCCACCCAGCCGGTCCGTCCACCGCTCGGCCACCCGCACCCGGCCCGAGTCCGGCGCCACCACCGTCATCGGGCGGCCCGCGTACCGACGCTCCACGTACTCGGCGAGCACGTCCATCGCGAACAGGTGGTCCACCGGACCGTCGAAGAAGCCCTGGATCTGAGCCGTGTGCAGGTCCACCGTCAGGATCCGGTTGGCGCCCGCGGTCTTCAACAGATCCGCGATCAGCCGGGCCGAGATCGGCTCCCGGCCCCGGTGCTTCTTGTCCTGCCGCGAGTACGGATAGAACGGCAGGACCACGGTGATCCGCTTCGCCGACCCGCGCTTCAGCGCGTCCACCATGATCAGGGTCTCCATGACCCACGTGTTGACGCCGTGCGTCACGGACTGCACCACGAAGGCGTCCGAGCCACGCACCGAATCCTTGTACCGTACGAAGATCTCACCGTTGGCGAAGTCGTACGCGTCGGCCGGCGTCGGCGCGACGCCGAGCACCTCACCGATCTCCTTGGCCAACTCCGGGAAACCACGCCCGGAGAAGAGCATCAGGCTCTTGCGGTTTTCGGCGACGATGCTGCCCATGGGCCGTCTGCTCCCGTAGATCGGTGTCCCGGCGCGGTGGGTGGGGGCCGGGGACTATTCGGTTGCAGTATCCCCCGCGCCGGACGCCCCGCCCACCGGCTCGGCATCCCCGTGGATTGCCTCACCTTCACTTGCCGTCGACCCGGTCGACACCCCACCCTCGACGCCCTTCCGGGCCCGCTCCGCGGCGTCCGCCGCCGCCGTTCCCGCCCGGCGCTTGAGCACCCAGCCCTCGATGTTGCGCTGCCGCGCCCGGGCCACACCCATCGCGCCCGCGGGCACATCCTCGATGATCACCGAACCGGCCGCGGTGTACGCGCCGTCGCCCACCACGACCGGCGCCACGAACATGTTGTCCGCACCGGTACGCGCGTGGCTGCCGATCACCGTGCGGTGCTTGCGTACGCCGTCGTAGTTCACGAACACCGTCGCCGCGCCGATGTTGCTCTGCTCACCGATGGTCGCGTCCCCGACGTACGTCAGGTGCGGCACCTTCGACCCCGCGCCGATCTCCGAGTTCTTCACCTCGACGAACGTGCCGACCTTCGCCTTCTCCGCCAGCCGCGCCGCCGGTCGCAGGTACGCGTACGGCCCGACGCTGGCGCCCGGACCGATCTCCGCGCCCACCGCGTGACTGCGCAGCACCGTGGCGCCCGGCCCGACCACGGTGTCCTCCAGCGTGACGTCCGGCCCGACCACCGCGCCCGCGCCGACCACCGTGGCGCCCTTGAGCTGCGTGTTCTGGTCGACCACCGCGTCCCGGTCCAGCGCCACGGTCACGTCGATCCAGGTGGTCTCCGGGTCGAGCAGGCTGACCCCGGTACGCATCCAGGCCTCGTTCACCCGGTCCCGCAGCAGCCGCCGCAGCGCGGCCAACTCCACCCGGTCGTTGCAGCCCAGCGTCTCCACATGGTCCGCCGCGACGTGCACCGCCACCGGCTCACCGGCCGACACCAGCAGCCCGAAGACGTCGGTCAGGTACTCCTCGCCCTGGTCGTTGTCCGTCGACAGCTTGCCGAGCGCGTTCCGCAGCCGCGTACCGTCGAACGCGTAGATCCCGGCGTTGATCTCCCGGATCTCCCGCTGCGCGGGCGTCGCGTCGCGCTGCTCCACGATCTGCCGCAGCCGGCCCTCGGCGTCCCGGACGATCCGGCCGAGCCCGGTCGGGTCGGGCACCTCGGCGGCGAGCACGGTCGCGGCGGCACCCTCCCGCTCGTGCGCCTCGACCAGCGCGCCGACCGTCTCCGGGCGCAACAGGGGCACGTCCCCGTTGATCACCACCACGGTGCCGCCGGCCTCCGCCACGGCCTCCAGCGCGATCCGCACCGCGTGCCCGGTGCCGAGCTGCTCCGCCTGGAGCACCGGCGTGGCCTGCGGGGCGATCTCGGCCAGATGCGCGCGGACCTGGGCGGCACCGTGGCCGACCACGACCACCGTGCGGTCCGCGGCCAGCGGCGCGGCCGCGCCGAGCACGTGGCCGACGAGGGTACGGCCGAGCAGCGGATGCAGCACCTTCGGGAGAGCGGACTTCATCCGCTTGCCCTCACCGGCGGCGAGCACGACGACGGTGCGGAGGTGGGGCTGCTGGGACACGACGTGCTCCCGTCGTTACGGCGACAGTCTCGCGGCCATGCTAACCAGACAGCGAGGTCGCATCGGCAGGGCCGCGACATTGACGACTCATGGCGTGAGCTGGGGTGCCTGGACTCGAACCAGGAGCTCAAGGCTCCAAAGGCCTGCGGGTTGCCATTACCCCACACCCCATCGAACTGTCACGCCTGCCGACGTTCCGCCTCACTGGTACCGCCGGCAACCCGAAACAGCTCGGCGATCATACCTTCGATCCGCCAGTACAGCTCGCGACTGCGGGGCACATTGATCACCAGACACCCACGATAGTCGCTGCCGATATTCCGTCGGACAGTGGTCGGCTTGTGTCTCTTGAGCGTGGCACGACCGAAACGCTCCAGGGGCAGGTCCAGCACCGTCGACCACCAACGCTCCGCCTCCCGCGCGTCGGCTGTCTCGTGGATGCTGACCCGGTACCTGGGAACGCTCCGGTCGACGCCACACACGTCGAGGAAGCGCAGGAACAACGCGAGCAGCCCGGCGTCGCTGTTGATGAACTGCACATGGTCGTCACGCCGCCACGGCTTGGATTTCGCCCCCTCGCACCAGTAGATCGCCGCGCCGAGCAGTAGCAGGTCGCGCTCGTCGAGCTGCTGGACCACGGTGGCTGACCGCCCGTGCTCTGCCGCCTGCGCGGCATCGCGCGCCTCGCGGTGTGCCGCCCACCGGGCGTCCGTCATGGCCTTCGAGTGCGCCCGGCGCCGTGCTCGCGCGGCCTCGTCGCCCCGGTCCAGCGGCAGGTGCCGGACCCAGAGGTACGCCGTCGACCGACTCACGCCCAGACGCTCAGCGATCTCGGGCACCGGGCGCCCCTGCGAACGGAGTGCGAGCGCCTCCGCCCGGAGATCGTCCTTGGCGTTCGGTCGCCGGACGCGCGCGGGCACCGGGACACCACGCAGCAGGTCGTAGACCCGGTTGCGGCCCAGGCCGGTGCGGGCCCGGATCTCACGGACGGACAAGCCCTCGACGGTCCGGAGTCGGCGGACCTCGGCGGCGAGCGGATCGGTCATGGACAGCAGGTTAGAACGGGCGTACGACAGTGCGGCGCATTCATTCGCGACTCTCTCCCGTGCGGGCTGCCGCCACTCAAGTTACGGTGACGTAGGCGTAACTTCGTGATCTTCACCCCTCTGCGAGGTGCCATGTCGACCTCTCTCGTCGAAACCACCCCGTCCGGTCCGAAGCCCCTCACCCAGGGCACCCAGTCCCGCGGCATCCTGGTCGCCCTCTGGGTGTTCGTGGTCGTACCGTTCCTCGCCCTGGTCGCGGCCGTCCCGGTCGCCTGGGGCGGCTGGCTGACCTGGACGGACGTGGGGATCGCTGGCTTCTGGTACGTGCTGTCTGGGCTCGGCATCACGGTCGGCTACCACCGCTACTTCACCCACGGCTCGTTCAAGGCGAAGCGCTGGCTGCGGGTCGGGCTCGCCGCGGCCGGCTCCCTGGCCGTGCAGGGCGAGATCATCCAGTGGGTGGCCGACCACCGACGCCACCACGCCTTCTCCGACCTGGAGGGCGACCCCCACTCGCCGTGGCGGTTCGGGGCGACCGTCCGTGGGCTGACCAAGGGGTTGTTCCACGCGCACATGGGCTGGCTGTTCAACCGCGAGCTGTCCAACCGGAAGCGGTTCGCACCGGATCTCCTCGCCGACCGGGACATCAACCGCGTCGACCGGCTGTTCCCGCTGCTGGTGGCGGTGTCGGTGCTCGGCCCGGCGCTGATGGGCGGGCTGCTGACCTGGTCGTGGCAGGGTGCGCTGACCGCGTTCTTCTGGGGCGGGCTGGTACGCATCGCGCTGCTGCACCACGTGACCTGGTCGATCAACTCGGTCTGCCACGTGTACGGCGAGCGGCCGTTCGCGATGCGCCAGGGCGACCGGGCGGCGAACTTCTGGCCGCTGGCGATCCTGTCGTTCGGCGAGAGCTGGCACAACCTGCACCACGCCGACCCGACCAGTGCCCGGCACGGCGTCCTGCCCGGCCAGGTGGACATCTCGGCGCGGGTGATCTGGCTGTTCGAGAAGCTGGGAGCGGCCCGGGACGTCCGGTGGCCGAAGCCCGACCGGATCGCGGCGAAGCTGGTGAAGGCGGACGCGGCGCGATAACCGGGCGGTGTCGCCCGACGTCACCTGGCAGGATGGCCGGGTGAGCGGCTCGATCCCACGACAGGGCGTCACCGAGCGCCGACGAGGTGACGACATGACGGATGCGTCGGGCGGCGACAGCGCCGCCGGCCGCCGGCGGGCCGTCCCGGCCTCCGGCAAGACCTCCCGGGTACGCATGTCCGCGACCCAGCGACGCGAGCAGCTGATCTCGATCGCGCGGCAGATCTTCGCCGAGCGCGGCTTCGACGCCACGTCGATCGAGGAGGTGGCGTCCCGGGCGAAGGTCTCCAAGCCGGTGGTCTACGAGCACTTCGGCGGCAAGGAGGGGTTGTACGCCGTGGTGGTGGACCGGGAGGTCCGCAGCCTGCTGGACCGGATCACCACGGCGTTGACCGCCGGCCATCCGCGCGAGCTGCTGGAGCAGGCCGCGCTGACGCTGCTCACGTACATCGAGGAGGAGACCAGCGGGTTCCGGGTGCTGGTCCGGGAGTCGCCGTTGATGTCGGCGACCGGCAACTTCAGCAGCGTGATGAACGACGTGGCGCACCAGGTGGAGCACATCCTGGGCGCCGAGTTCTCCAGCCGGGGGTACGACCCGAAGCTCGCCGAGCTCTACTCGCAGGCCCTGGTGGGGATGGTCGCGTTGACCGGCCGGTGGTGGCTGGAGGTGCGCAAGCCGCGCAAGGAGACGGTGGCGGCGCACCTGGTCAACCTGGCCTGGAGCGGCCTGTCGCACCTGGAGGCGAAACCGGGTCTGATCACCGTACGGGGGCGGTGAGTCAGCGGTTGTGCGCCTCGGCGACGGGGTGGCTGCGATGGCGCATCTCCTCCTCGGCGTGCTCCGGGGTGCCGACCTTGTCGTAGAGGCCGGTGCCGAGCAGGATCAGCCCGAAGAGCATCGACACGATGACGGTCGACATCGAGAAGTTGAGGAAGTTCGCCGAGGTCTGCAGCACCGACATCATCAGGATGCTGGTGAGGAGGAAGACCACGCCGGCGGTGAGGTTCATGTAGTGGCCTAGGTTGCCGCGCCGGGACGCGCCGACCAGCAGGAAGGCGCCGAAGATGACCGAGACCAGCGAGAACGCCAGGTTGGTACGCAGGCCGAGCGCCCAGTCGCCGTCGCGTGCGAAGAGCGGGTCGCCGAGCGTCAGGGCGGTGCCCCACACGCCGAAGATCAGGATGTAGAGCCCGATCAGCCCGGAGAGGACCCGGTAGATCGGCCGCGCCGGATGGTTCAGCGGAAAGTGCGCCATGACGCCTCCGACCGAGTGACGACAATCAGGGACATTGTCGCCCGGACGAGCGGCGCGCGTACCCGGAATCGCCCAGGTCGGCGCGACCGGCGGACGGACCGCGACCACCGGTGACCACACCGGGTGGGTGCGCGCGGACCGGCGCCACGACGGGTGGCCCGCCGGGGCCCGGCCCGCGCAGGATCAAGCCTGACCACCCGAGCGGGTCGGGCTCCGGCGGGAGACCCGGGAGCGCGACCGGAGAACGCCTCAGAGCACCAGCCGAGCCTTCTGCCAGGCTTCCTTCTCCTCGTCGGTGCCGACCTTGCCGTACATGCCGACCATGAGGAGCACCAGGCCGACCACCATCAGCACGATGACGGTCGCCACGCTGAGGTTGAAGATGTTGGCCTCGGTGCGGATGAAGGCGAGACCGGCGAGGCTGATGGCCATGATCGCGTACGCGAGCCACTGGTTGATCAGCACGTCGATGTTGCGGCCGATCACCGTGCCGGCCAGGACGATGCCGCCGAGCAGCACGCTGAGCAGCGAGAACCCGAGGTTGGTGCCCTGCCCGAAGACGGTGTTGCCGTCCTGGGCGAGGATCTCGTTGCCGGCGTTCGTGATGAGACCGACCACGCCGAAAGCGACCAGGTACAGACCGGTCAGCCCGCCGATCGCCCGGTAGATCGGCCGCGCGGGGTGGTTCACGGGGGTGTGGGCCATGTCTGAGTCTCCAACGACGTTCGGGTGAGGGTCGGGGGTGATTCTCCCGCATGTGCCGGTGTGACGCCGCACACGGTCCTGCGGGTCGCGGCGGAACCGGAGGTCAGCCGGCCGGGATCTGCTCGGCGAGCGCCAGCCAGGCCTCCTCGACCTGCTCACGCTCGGCCCGTACGTCCTTGAGCTGGGCGTCGAGGTCGGCGACCTTGGCGTAGTCGGTGGCGTTGGCGGCCAGCCGGTCGAGCAGGTCCGCTTCCTTCTGTTCCAGCTTGCTGACCTGCCGTTCCAGCTTCGTGAGGTCCTTGCGGGCCTGGCGCACCTCGGCGGCGGACAGACCGGTCGGCGCGGGCCCGGCGGGTTCCGCCGCCGGGGTGGCGGCCGGGCGGGGGCCGTCGGCGGCCCGGGCCAGGTACTCGTCGACGCCGCCGGGCAGGTGGACCAGCCGGCCGTCGCCGAACATGCCGTACGCGGTGTCGGTGACCCGCTCGATCAGGTAGCGGTCGTGGCTGGCCACGACGATCGTGCCGGGCCAGGAGTCGAGCAGGTCCTCGAGCGAGGCGAGGGTGTCGGTGTCGAGGTCGTTGGTGGGCTCGTCGAGCAGGAGCACGTTCGGTTCGCCGGCGAGCAGCCGCAGCATCTGGAGCCGGCGCCGCTCGCCGCCGGACAGGTCGGAGACCGGGGTCCAGAGGCGCCGGTCGTCGAAGCCGAAGATCTCGGCGAGCTGGGCGGCGGAGATCTCCCGGTCGCCGAGGCGCACCCGCCGGGCGACCTCCTCGACGGCCTCGAGGACACGCAGGTGGCCGGGGAGTTCGGCGAGTTCCTGGGACAGGAAGGCCGCGCGCACCGTGGAGCCGGCCGCGAAGCGGCCGCCGTCGGGTTGGGTGACGCCGGCGAGCATCCGCAGCAAGGTGGTCTTGCCGGCGCCGTTGCGGCCGAGGATCGCGATCCGGTCGCCGGGGCCGACCTGCCAGGTGAGGTCGTGCAGGATCTCCTTCGGGCCGGCGTGCAGGCGGACGTGTTCCAGGTCGTACACCTGCTTGCCGAGCCGGGCGGTGGCGAGGCGTTGCAGCGACATGGTGTCGCGCGGCGGCGGCACGTCGGCGATGAGCGCGTTGGCGGCGTCGATCCGGAACTTCGGCTTCGAGGTGCGGGCCGGCGGGCCGCGACGCAGCCAGGCGATCTCCTTGCGGAGCAGGTTCTGCCGGCGGGCCTCGGTCGCGGCGGCGATCCGCTCGCGTTCGACGCGGGCCAGGGTCCAGGCGGCGAAGCCGCCCTCGTAGGCCCGGACGGTCTGGTCGGCGACCTCCCAGGTGGTGGTGCAGACGGCGTCGAGGAACCACCGGTCGTGGGTGACCACGACGAGGGCGCCCTTGCGGCCGAGGAGATGCCGGGCCAGCCAGTCGACGCCGCCGACGTCGAGGTGGTTGGTGGGCTCGTCGAGGACGAGCAGGTCGGAGTCGCGGACCAGGAGCGCGGCGAGGGCCACCCGGCGGCGCTCGCCGCCGGACATCGGGCCGACCGGGGCGTCGAGGCCGAGGTGCGGCATGCCGAGGCCGTCGAGGATGGCGCGGACACCGGCGTCGCCGGCCCACTCGTGCTCGGCGCCCATGCTCTCGTCCAGCCAGGCGGTGCCGAGGACGACGTCGCGGACGGTCGCCTCCGGGGCGAGTTGGAGGGACTGCGGCAGCCACGCGACACGCAGGTCGCGGCGGAGGGTGACGCGGCCGTCGTCCGGCTCCTCCTGCCGGGTGAGCAGGCGCAGGAGGGTGGACTTGCCGGCGCCGTTGAGTCCGACGACGCCGATGCGGTCGGCGTCGTCGAGGCCGAGGGAGACGTCGGTGAGCAGCGGCCCGGCGGCGCCGTAGCCCTTGGACACGCGGTCCAGGTTGACGATGTTGGCCACTTCACCTCCCAAGATCAGGGCGTCCCGGTGCCGGCTGGCACCTCAGGACGCCCGACCCAAGGGTACGCGGGACGTCCGCGGCGAGCTTCCGCCCGGGTGCCCGGCGGCGGTGTTCCGCTGGACCTGCCGCATGTCGCGGGTCCGAGCGGGTCGGCACCCCGCCATGCCGCACGCCGAGTCGTTCCCCCGGCCGGGCGGCCCCGAGTCGATTCCGGCGGCGCGGTCAGACCACCCGGGCGCCGGCCACCGGGCCGTGGGCGGTGCGGGCCAGCCGGCACACGCCGGCGGCGTCCAGCTCGACGGCGATCCGCTCCGCGTCGGCCGCGTCGGTGGCGAGGAAGACGCAGGTCGGCCCCGATCCGGAGACGATGCCTGCGAGCGCGCCGGCGGCCTCGCCCGCCTTCAGCGTGGCGGCCAGCGACGGGCGCAGGGACAGCGCGGCGTCCTGGAGGTCGTTGCCGAGGGCCGCGGCCAGCACCCGGGGATCGCGCTGCCGCAGCGCGCCGAGCAGCGCGTCGGTGCTGCCCAGCGGCGGCCCGGCGGTCCCGGCGTCACGGAGCCGGTCGAGTTCGGCGTACGCGGCCGGCGTGGACAGGCCGCTCTCGGCGATGGCGACGACCCAGTGCCAGGAGGTCGGGCGAGCCAGCACCGGGCTGACCGCCTCGCCGCGGCCGGTGCCGAGCGCGGTGCCCCCGTGGATCAGGAACGGCACGTCGGAGCCGAGGTCGGCGGCGATGCCGGCCAGTTCGTCGCGGGACAGCCCGGTGCCCCACAGCGCGTCGCAGGCGACCAGTGCGGCGGCCGCGTCGGCGCTGCCCCCGGCCAGCCCGCCGGCCAAGGGGATCTGCTTGCGCAGGTGCAGCCGGGCGTACGGGAGGACGCCGGCGTAACCGGCGAGGGCGTGCGCCGCCCGGATGATCAGGTTGGAGTCGTCCAGGGCCAGCTCGCCGGTGCCCTCGCCCTCCATCGTCAGGGTGAGGGTGTCGCCCCGCCGCGCGGTCAGCTCGTCGTGGATCGAGATCGCGTGGTAGACGGTGTTCAGCTCGTGGTAGCCGTCGCGGCGCAGGGGCCCCACCCCGAGGTGCAGGTTGACCTTGGCGGGCACCCGTACGCGCACCGGCCCGCTGACGCCCCGCGGCTCGTCGTCGTCCGGTCGCCAGGCCTCGGTCACGGGGTGGTGTCCCGGACACGCGACCGGATGTCGAACGGCTTGGTCACGATCAGCTCCTGCTGTCGGCGGCGGACGCGTACACGCGGGCCCTGGGCGGGCCCGGCGCCAGCCTAGCGGGCGGCCGGCGCGGTGGCCGGAGCCGACGCGGCGATGTCGGCGAACTGCTCGACGGTCAGCGACTCGCCGCGCGCGCCGGGGTCCACACCGGCGGCGGTGAGCGCTCGGGCGGCCCGGTCGGCGCCGCCGGCCCAGCCGGCGAGGGCCGCACGGAGGGTCTTGCGGCGCTGCGCGAACGCCGCGTCCACGACGGCGAAGACCCGCTCCCGGGGTACGTCGGCGCGGGGTGGCTCACGGCGGGTGAAGGCGACCAGTCCGGAGTCGACGTTCGGCACCGGCCAGAACACGTTCGGCGGGACCTTCCCGGCGGCGCGGGCGCGGGCGTACCAGGCGAGCTTGACCGACGGGATCCCGTACACCTTGGAGCCGGGACCGGCGACCAGCCGGTCGGCGACCTCCTTCTGCACCATCACCAGGCCGTGCCGCACGGTGGGCAGCTCGGCGAGCAGGTGCAGCACCACCGGCACGGCGACGTTGTACGGCAGGTTGGCGACCAGCGCGGTCGGCGCGGGATCGGCGAGCTGCCCGGCGGTGACGCGCAGCGCGTCCGCCAGGTGGACGGTGAGTCGGGCGGCGTCCGGGCCGGCGTGCCGGGCGGCGGTCTCCGGGAGGGCGGCGGCGAGCGTGGGGTCGATCTCGACGGCGTGCACGTGCGCGGCGGCCGGCAGCAGGCCGAGGGTGAGCGAGCCGAGTCCCGGGCCGACCTCCAGCGCCACGTCGTCCGGCGCGAGAGCGGCGGCGGCGACGATGCGGCGGACGGTGTTGGGATCGTGCACGAAGTTCTGGCCGAGCTTCTTGGTGGGGGCGACGCCGAGGCGGGCGGCGAGGTCCCGGATCTCCGCCGGGCCGAGGAGACCGGTCACGCCCCGTAGCGTATGCGGGCCGGGGCCGGCGCCCGGAGGGGACCCGTCACCAGGGACCGAAGGCACGCTCGCCGGTGGCGGAGATGGCCGCGCACAGCTCGTCCAGGTCGGCGCCGGTGGTGGCGGCCAGCGCGCGGACGGTGAGCGGGATCAGGTACGACGCGTTCGGCCGGCCGCGGTGCGGCATCGGGGTGAGGTACGGGGCGTCGGTCTCCACGAGGATCTGGTCCAGCGGGGTCACCGCGGCGGCCTCGCGGAGCGCGCCCGCGCTGCCGAAGGTGACCGTCCCGGCGAAGCTGAGCAGATAGCCGCGGCGGACGCACTCGCGGGCGAACTCGGCGTCACCGGAGAAGCAGTGCAGCACCACCGTGTCCGGGGCGCCCTCGTCGTCGAGGATCCTGAGCACGTCGGCGTGGGCCTCCCGGTCGTGGATGACCAGGGTCTTGCCGTACCGCTTGGCGATGTCGACGTGTGCGCGGAAGCTCGTCTCCTGCGCGGCGCGGCCCTCGTCGCCGGTGCGGTAGAAGTCCATGCCGGTCTCGCCGACGCCGCGTACCCGGTCCTGCGCCGCCAGCGCCTCGATGGCGCGCAGCGCCTCGTCCAGGTCGGCCAGTCGGGGTGCCTCGTTGGGGTGCAACGCGACGGTCGCGACGACCGCCGGGTACTTCTGGGCGACGTCCGCGCTCCACCGGGACGAGTCGACGTCCACCCCGACCTGTACCAGCCGGTCGACGCCGACGGCGGCGGCCACCTCGACGGCCGCCGCGACCGGGTCGTCGACCGGACCGCCGCTTACGTCGTCCTCTGCTCGCGACTGCGGGGCTCGCAACCCCGGCTCACTCCTCGCGCTTCGCGGAGGAGCGCCGGCCTCGCTGACCGTGATGTCGAGGTGGGTGTGGCTGTCCAGCACCGGGCGGGGCAGCGGCTCGGGCGCGGGCGGGAACTCCCCGGCGCGGCGAGCCGCGCGCGTGCTGCGGGACTCGGTCTGCTCGCTCATCGCCGCAAGCATCACACACCGCGGCGGTCCGTCCACCCGTCACCCGGGTACGCGGTCCGGGCCGGCCCGGCGCATACCGGGGGACGGCACGGGAAAGTGCCTCCGGACCGATGCCGGAGCACGACCTCGGGAGAGAACATGCCGTTCATCACCGTGGGGACGGAGAACTCCGCCCCCATCGACCTGTACTACGAGGACCACGGGTCCGGTCAGCCGATCGTGCTGATCCACGGGTTCCCGTTCAACGGGGCGACCTGGGAGAAACAGACCGGACCGCTGCTGGCCGCCGGATACCGGGTGATCACGTACGACCGGCGTGGTTTCGGCAACTCCGCGCAACCGGCGTTCGGGTACGACTACGACACGTTCTCCGCCGACCTGGACGTGCTGATGTCGGAGCTGGACCTGCGGGACGTGATCCTGGTGGGCCACTCGATGGGCACCGGCGAGGTGACCCGTTACCTGGGCGCGTACGGCTCGGACCGGGTGCAGCGGGCGGTGCTGCTGGCGCCGTTGGCGCCGTTCCTGCTGCAGACGCCGGACAATCCCGAGGGCGTGGAGAAGAGCCTGTTCGACGGCTTCCAGAAGGCGATCATCGAGGATCGGTTCGCCTACCTGACCCAGTTCTGCGAGGCCTTCTTCAACTACTCGGAGAACAAGGGCAAGCTGGTCAGCGAGGAGGCGTTCCGGGCGCACTGGGAGATCGGCGCGCGGGCGTCGGCGAAGGGCAGCCACGACTCGGTGGACGCCTGGCTGACCGACTTCCGCGGTGACCTGCCCAACATCGACGTGCCGGTGCTGATCGTGCAGGGCGACAAGGACGCCGTCCTGCCGTACCCGAAGACGGGCGCGCGGTTGCAGCCGATGCTGGCCGGCAGCCAGCTGGTCACGTTGAAGGGCGCGCCGCACGGCATCCCGTGGACGAACGCGCCCGAGGTGAACAAGGCGATCATGGAGTTCATCGGGGCGCCGGCGATGGCCCGCGCCTGAGCGCGGGCCGCGGCCGTACGCCGGTCGCGGTCACCGCGACGTGCTGGCGGTCCCGGGGGGGTCCGACCGGCCCCCGGGACCGTCACGCGTCAGCCGGCCAGGCGGGCGAGCTCTTCTTCGACGATCGACGGGTCGAGCTTGCGGAACACCGGCTTGGGCGCGGCGAGCGACCGGCCCACCTCCAGCGGCACCGACTCCCAGCGCGCGCCGACCGTGTAGTCACCGGTCAGCACCGGGTACGCGGGCCCGCCGTCGAGGTCGTCGACCTCCTCGACGACCGGCATCGGCGCGTGCACGCCGGTGCCGCCGAGCAGCTCGTGGATCTTCTGCGCGGAGTGCGGCAGGAACGGGGTGAGCAGCGTGTTGGCGTCGCTGACGACCTGGAGCGCGACGTGCAGGATGGTGCCCATGCGGGGCTTGTCGTCCTCGCCCTTGAGCTTC
>JAEYGD010000559.1 GCA_023402505.1 Actinomycetes bacterium | reverse complement strand
GTCCGGAGCACGCGAGGCCGGGGCGCGCCAGGCCGGAGCGCGCCAGCCGGGGCGCGCGACCGGCGCGGTCGCCGCCCGGTTGACCATCGCGCCCGCCGCGCTGGCGGGTGCCGACCGCGTCGATCCGGGTCGGGTACTGGCGGCCGGCGAGGCACAATCGGAGCCATGTCGCGTCGCCTCACCCCTGCCCTGCTCGCCGGAGCCCTGGTCGCAACCGGTCTGGCCGGGTGCTCCACGGACACCCGGGAGGCCGCCCCGCCCACCGCGCCGACGAGCGCCCCGACGACCGCCCCGACGACCGGTTCCCCGAGCCCGGCACCGGCACTGGTCGGCAGCGCTCCCGAGCGGGGCTTCGCGGTGGGCGTACGCCAGCTCGACCTGACCCGCGACGGCACCCGGAAGCTGCCGGTGACCGTCTGGTACCCGGCGGCCGGGAAGGCGGGCGGACAGCCGGAACGGTCCCTGCCGGCGGCCTCCGGCCGGTTCCCGGTCGTCATGTTCAGCCACGGGCTGGGTGGCCGGCCGGCCGACTACGCGGCGTTGCTGACCCGCTGGGCGCGGGCCGGGTTCGTGGTGGCCGCGCCGACGTTCCCGCACACGGCGCGGGGCGGCGACGGCAAGGTCCTGGACGTGCTCAACCAACCCGCCGACGTGTCGTACGTCCTCACCGAGGTGCTCGCCCTCGACCAGCGGCACGGGGACCCGCTGCGCGGGCGGCTCGCCACCGACCGGGTCGCGGCGGCCGGTCACTCGGCCGGTGGGGTGACCACGATCGGGCTGTTCACGACCGGTCGCGACGACCGGCTCGACGCGGGCGTCGTCTTCGCCGGTACGGCCCTGGGTGTGGGCACGGCGTTCGCCGGTGCCGCCGCACCGCAACTGTTCGTGCACGGCGAGGCGGACGAGGTCGTCGAGTACGCCGCCGGCAGGGCCGTGTACGACAAGGTGCCGTGGCCGAAGGCGATGCTCAGCCTCCCGAAGGGTGATCACGGGCGCGGCCTGCTCGGCGACGGCGTGTCGCTGCGGGTGGTCTCCGACACGACGATCGAGTTCCTGCGCTGGACGCTCTACGGCGACGAGGCCGCGAAGCGCCGCATCCCGTCCGGCGCCGCCCGTGGCGACGTAGCCGTCCTAGACAACAACCTCTAGACCCACCCCGCCCCGACGACCGCGCCCCGCCGCCGCCCCACCCTCCACACTTACAGAGAAAGAGTGGCCTCCCGGCGCGCTGAGGCCACTCGTTCTCTGTAAGTGCGCGGGTCTTGACCCGGCACGGCCCGGCGCGGCGGGGCGCGGCGGGGCGCGGGGTGGGGTGGGGCTAGCGGGTGTGGTCGACGACCACCTTGCCGAAGACGTCGCCGGAGTGCAGGCGGGCGAACGCGTCCTCGACCGTCGAGAACGGTACGACGCTGTCCACCGCGGGGCGTACGCTCCGCTCGGCGCAGAACGCCAGCAGGGCGGCCAGCTCGTCCGGGGTGCCCATCGAGGTACCGAGGATCTCCAGCTGCATGGCGAAGACCCGGCGCAGGTTGACCTTCGGCTCGTGCCCGGCGGTGGCGCCGGACACCACGATGCGGGCCATCGGCGCGGCCGACTTCAGGGAGTGGTCGAAGGTGGCCGCACCGACCGTCTCGATCACCACGTCGACCCGCTCCGGCAGCCGGGCGCCCGGCTCCACGGCGGTCGCGCCGAGCGCGGCGATGCGTTCCCGTTTGGCGGCGTCGCGGCTGGTCGCGTACACCCGCTTGCCCATGGCGGCGGCGAGCGCGACGGCCGCGGTGGCCACGCCGCCGCCCGCGCCCTGCACCAGCACGGCGTCGGCCTCGTCGATCCGGCCCTTGGTGGTGAGCATCCGCCACGCGGTCAGCCAGGCGGTGGGCAGGCAGGCGGCGTCCATGGCCGGCAGGCCCGCGGGCAGGGGCAGCAGGTTCGCCCGGGGTACGGCGACCCGCTCGGCCAGCGTGCCGGGGAAGTGCTCGGAGAGGATCGAGACGCCGCGCGGGTCGCCCGGGGTGGGGATCACCGGGTAGACGACGACCTCGTTGCCGTCCGGGTCGACGCCGGCCGCGTCGCAGCCCAGGATCATCGGCAGCTGGTCCTCGCGCAGCCCGACGCCGCGCAGCGACCAGAGGTCGTGGTGGTTGAGCGAGCTGGCGGTGACCTGGACGGTCACCCAGTCTCCGTCCGGGTGCGTGGGCTCGGGCCGTTCGCCGACGGAGAGCGCGGCGAGCGGGTTGGCATCGTCGAAGCGGGAGGCGAAGGCGGCACGCATGATCGGCACGGTAACAAGCTGAGCGGGCGTTAAGAAGGGCCCCTTCCGGTGCGGAACGCGATAGGAAGGGGCCCTTGTCCGCTCGGTCAGCGGGTCACGCCGTCCCTGCGGGCGGCCTCGGCGACCGCTTCGGCCACGGCGGGGGCGACCCGCGGGTCGAGCGGCGACGGGACGATCGCCTCGGGCGTCAGCGATTCGGCGACCACCCCGGCGATGGCGTCGGCGGCGGCGACCTTCATGCCGTCGGTGATCCGGGTGGCCCGGGCGTCCAGCGCGCCGCGGAACACGCCCGGGAAGGCGAGCACGTTGTTGATCTGGTTGGGGTAGTCACTGCGGCCGGTGGCGACCACCGCCACGTGCCGGGCGGCCACCTCCGGGTGGACCTCCGGCGTGGGGTTGGCCAGGGCGAAGACGATCCCGCCGGGTGCCATGCCGGCGACCGCCTCCTCCGGGATCTGGCCTCCGGAGACGCCGATCAGCACGTCGGCGCCGCGCAGCGCCTCGGTCATGTCGCCCTGCCGGCCGTCGGCGTTGGTCAGCTCCGCCAGCTCCGCCTTGGTGCCGGTGAGCCCCTCCCGGTGCCGGCCGATGACGCCCCGGGAGTCACAGACCACCACCTGCTCCGGGTTGACGCCGCCGGCGATGACCATCTTCGTCACCGCGACCCCGGCGGCTCCCGCCCCGCTGACCCCCACCCGCAGGTCGCCGAGCTTGCGGTTGAGCAGCGTCGCCGCGTTGCGCAGCGCCGCGAGCACGACGATGGCGGTGCCGTGCTGGTCGTCGTGGAAGACCGGGATGGCCAGCGCCTCGTCGAGGCGACGCTCGATCTCGAAGCAGCGCGGCGCGCTGATGTCCTCCAGGTTGATGCCGCCGAACGAGGGTGCGAGGGCCCGGACCACCGCGACGATCTCGTCGACGTCCTGCGTGTCCAGGCAGACCGGTACCGCGTCGACCCCGCCGAACTGCTTGAACAGCACGGCCTTCCCCTCCATCACCGGCAGCGCCGCGCGCGGGCCGATGTTGCCCAGACCGAGTACGGCGGAGCCGTCGGTGACGACCGCGACGGTGTGACCGGTCCAGGTGTAGTCGTCGGCGAGGCGCGCGTCGGCGGCGATCGCCTCGCACACCCGGGCCACGCCCGGCGTGTACGCGAGGGAGAGGTCCTCCCGGCTGGTCAGCGGGACCGTCGAGGCGACGGCCATCTTGCCGCCGCGGTGCAGCCGGAAGACAGGATCAGCGGGGTCCACGGTGGACGATGACATTGGTGACTCCAGGATCTGTCGATGCAGACGGACCGACCGGTCGGGGCGCGAGGTGAGGCGGCGACGGCGGCGCGAGGTGCGGGGGGTCACCCGGACACCTGCCGAGCATAGTGTCGGCTGCGTCCATCGGATGTGAGTAGGGTCATACTCGACGGCGGCTGAAGAGCCGGGGGCGCGGCCAGTAGCGGGCCACGACCCGTCCCCGCACGTCCGCCACCCCGTAGGCCCGGGAGTCGTCGGCGACGAGCGGGTTGTCCCCGGCCAGCCACCAACCGCCGTCGGCCGGGCGTACCGCCCGCTTGACCACCAGCAGGTCCGGCCGGCTGCGGAAGACGCCGATCACCACGTCACCGGCCCGCACCCGGCGGTCTCCGCGCCGCACCAGCACCGCGTCGCCGTGCCGCAGCGTCGGCGACATGGAGGGCCCCGTCACAAGTACGGCTGACAGCGGCCCGCGCATCGGATTCACCTCCACCGGGTACCCGGTCCAGGAGTAATGTCGTCTTGGATCATCGCAAACTTCCCAGGAGGATCCTGATGCGACTTCCCCGCATCCTTACGCCCCGCGTGACCGCCAGCGCCCACTGCGACCTGCCGTGCGGCGTCTACGACCCGGCGCAGGCCCGGATCGAGGCCGAGTCGGTCAAAATGATCTGCGAGAAGTACCAGGCCAACACCGACCCGGAGTTCCGCACCCGCGCCATCCTGATCAAGGAGCAGCGCGCCGACCTGGTGAAGCACCACCTGTGGGTGCTGTGGACCGACTACTTCAAGCCGGCGCACTTCGAGAAGTACCCGCACCTGCACCAGCTCTTCAACGAGACCACCAAGCTGGCCGGCGCGGCCGGCGCCAAGGGCGCGACCGACCCGTCCAAGGCCGACGAGCTGCTCCAGAAGATCGACGAGATCGCCAAGATCTTCTGGGAGACCAAGCAGGCGTGACGCCCGGCGCTCCGGCACCGACGGTACGGCCGGCACGTCCCGAGGACGTGCCGGCCGCCGCATTCCGTGCGGCGGCCCGCCCGGGGGCGGCGAGCGGGTCCGGGCACCGGTGGGCCGGTGTCGCGGCAGGTGACCCCTCCGCCCCGGTCGCCCCCGCCCACCCGTTGGCGGCAGCGGGTAGAGTCCCCGACCGGGGGGATGACGCGTGACTCCAACGACCAGCCAACCGGCGATCCACGACGACGTGGTGCACCTGACGGTGCCCGCGGACGGGGGCTACCTCGGCGTGCTGCGTACGGCCACCGCCGGGTTGGCGGCCCGGTTGCAGTTCGCTCTCGACGAGATCGAGGACCTGCGCATCGCGGTCGACGAGGCGTGCGCCATGCTGCTCTCGATCGCCACTCGGGACGCCGAGCTGGACTGCCGGTTCGCCGTCACCGACGACGCGCTCACCGTCGAGGTGACCGTGCCGACCGTCCGTGGCGCCACGCTGCCGGCCGAGTCGTCCTTCGCCTGGAAGGTGCTGACCGCGCTGACCACGTCGGCGTCGGCGACCGCCGCGGACCACCGCGCGACCATCTCGCTGCTGACCCGCCGCGCCTCCACCTACTGACGCGGCCCGCGGTCACTCGAAGCCGAGCGCCCGCGTCGTGGGGTTGCTCACCAGCAGGGCGGTGACGCCCAGGCCCAGCGCCATCAACGGCACGCCCAGCCAGCCCAGCCCTCCCTGGACCATGAACCATCCGATCGGCAGCAGCATGAGCTGGAGCACGATCGCCGGCGCGCGGGCACCGGCCCGGCGCCGGGCGAGCCCTCCGGCCAGCGCCCAGAGCGCCGCTGCCGCACCCGCCGCGAACACCGTCACCAGCAGGGCCGACACCAGGTCGACGGTGGGCGCCGTCAGGTCGGCCCACAGCAGCCAGACGGCGACCAGGCCGAGAGCGACGGCCTCGCCGCGCAGCAGCAGGACAGCCGTCCGCAGCGGACCGGGGATCGGGTCGGAGGCGATGGTCACGCGCGCCACGATACCCGTGGCGCGGCGCGGTACAGTGCGGCCCATGCGGGCCGTCCTGGTGGTCAACCCCAAGGCCACCACCACCAGCGAGCGCAGCCGGGACGTCCTGGTCCGGGCGCTGCGCAGTGAAGTCGATCTATCGGTGCGGTACACGCGTCGCCGCGGTCACGCCACCGCGCTGGCGCGGGAGGCGGCCGAGGAGGGCGTCGACGTGGTCGTCACGCTGGGTGGCGACGGCACGGTCAACGAGGTCGTCAACGGCCTGATGTCGGCCCTTCCGGGCGTGGGGTCGGACGCCCCCGCCGCCGAGCGGCTGCCCGCCCTGGCGACCGTGCCGGGCGGCTCGACGAACGTCTTCGCGCGCGCCCTCGGGCTGCCCCGGGAGTGGCCGGACGGCACCAGCATGATCCTGGAAGGGCTGCGGCTGGGCCGCCACCGCACGATCGGGCTGGGCCGGGCGGACGACCGCTACTTCACCTTCTGCGCCGGCTTCGGCATCGACGCCGCCGTCATCCACCGCGTGGAGCAGGCCCGCCGCCGGGGCCGCGTCTCGACGCCCGGGCTCTACTTCCGGTCGACCGTCGCCCAGTACTTCCTCCGCTCGGACCGCCGCCACCCCGCCATCGCTTTGGAACGGCCGGGCGAACCGGCCGAGGAGCAGCTCGCCACCGTCATCATCCAGAACACGGCGCCCTGGACGTACCTGGGCGACCGGGAGGTCAACCCGAACCCGTCCGCGTCGTTCGACCTGGGGCTGGACGTCTTCGCACTGCGGCAACTACGGGTCGCCAGCACGACACGTACGGTCACGCAGTTCTTCTCCCCGCAGGCGGATCCACACGGCAAGCAGGTGCTGCGGCTCCACGACGTGGCCGAGTTCACCCTGGTGGCGCGCAGCCCGCAGGCCTTCCAGCTCGACGGTGAGTACCTGGGCGAGCGGGAGAAAGTCAGATTTACCTCCATGCCCGCGGCACTGAGAGTAATCTGCTAGGTCTCGGGTACTCCCGTCGGTTGACGACAACCCGCCGTCACCGGAAACGGCCGGACGCCACACCGAGGGTGAGTGCTTCAAATGTCAGCAATGTCACGCGGACCGTACTATATTGATCCTCGACTGTGGTACTCCGGGTAACCGGATCCCCGGCAAATCTGGACAAATGGGTTGTGGGCTTGCTCACCGCTTGGAGTTTTTCCGAGCGTCACCCTTGACATCGCGAATGTTCGTGAAAGTATTCACAAGCGAACTTGAGTTACCGGGACATTGCCTGGACATGCTCGGCAGGTTGAGCTGTTCCAGCACGTCCACGGGGCCAACAGCCTGCTCACGCACTGCCGGATAGCCGTACGCGAACCGTTACTGCCGGCACTGCGGACGCATATAGGAAAAGCACCACTGCAACATCTGCCACCCATCCAGAATGAGGAGTGTTGCCGCCATGGACTGGCGTCACCATGCTGTCTGCCGCGACGAGGACCCGGAGCTGTTCTTCCCGATCGGGACGTCCGGTCCGGCCCTCCTGCAGGTGGAGCAGGCCAAGGCTGTCTGCCGGCGCTGCCCGGTGACCGACCAGTGCCTGCAGTGGGCCCTCGAGTCCGGTCAGGACGCTGGCGTCTGGGGCGGAATGAGCGAGGAGGAGCGGCGCGCTGTCAAGCGTCGCGGCGGCCTCCGGGTGCTGCGCGCTCACACCGCCTGACCACCTGCCAAGAGCACACGCCCCGGTCGGCTCAGCCGCCGGGGCGTTCTGCTGCCCGGGGCAGGGTGTCCACCGGGGACCCGTCCGCCACCCGGGAGGTCGCCCGCACCGCGTCCACCCGGCGCAGGACCAGATCGGCCAGCTCGGGGGCATCGGTCAGCGGGGCGGCGACCGCCACGGCGCCGGCGTCCCGCGCCGACTCGGCCACCGCGTCGTGGAACAGCCCGGGCGCCAGGAAGTACGCGGCCACCGCCACCCGGCGCGCGCCCCGCGCCCGCAGGCTGGCCACCGC
>JAEYGD010000348.1 GCA_023402505.1 Actinomycetes bacterium | reverse complement strand
GGGCGACGGCGGGGACGACCCGCCCGGAGACGCCGGCCCGGACCGGGGAGCGGGGCGCGACGATGCCGGCCGCCGGCAGCTCGCCTTCTTCGGCGCCGACGCCAGCGACCCCTCCCTCGCCGACCTGGCCGGGGTCCTCGCCGGGCCGGCGGAGATCTCGGTGATGGGCGGCACGGCCCGCCTGTCGGTGGTGGTCGACGCCGCGTGGCGGGTGCACGTGCTGGTGGCCGAGTTGCGGGCACGGGGGCTCCGGGCGAGCTGGGAGGCGACGGACGACGGACGGCACGTGGTGCGCACGTCGTACACCCGGATGCTCAAACCGCTCGCGACGGCGTGGCTGCACGGCTCGACGAAGCGCCCGCCGGACGGTTTCCAGCTGGACGGCCGCCGGTTGCGCCTCTGGCTGGCGGCGGCCGGGTCGGTGGTCGGGTCCGGCGTCCTGCTGCGTCTCGGCCCGGCCACCGGCGAGCAGGTGACGGCGGTCGGGGCGGCACTCGCGGCGGTCGGCCTGCCCAACGCGGTCCTGGATCCGGCGGCTCCCGCCTATCAGATCATCGACAGCCGTGACGTGGCCCGCCTGACCGAACTGGTCGGTGATCCCCCACCCCACACCCCACCGGCGGCCTGGCCGGCCCGGCCCTGACCGACGGGGCGGGGTGGGCGCGTTTCGTCACGGGGAGGGGCTGCCCGGGGCACGGGCGGTGTACGGTGACGCCGGTCGGGCCCCGACGGTGTGGTTTGTCGCCCGCGAAACCGGAATCGCGGACGACGCGTTACGTTGGACATCCGGACCGGCGGGTCCGGAGGGGTCGAGTGCGGCCTGAACCGGGCACCCGGATGCGGTCGCGAGCAGGAGTGAGGTCGGGGAGAGACGTGCCGAGCAACGCTGGAACCACCCGTCTGGTCATCGTCGAGTCACCGGCGAAGGCCAAGACGATCTCGGGCTACCTGGGCCCGGGATACGTCGTGGAGGCCAGCTTCGGGCACGTCCGCGACCTGCCGCGCAACGCCGCCGACGTGCCGGCGAAGTACAAGGGCGAGCCGTGGGCCCGGCTCGGCGTCGACGTCGACAACGGCTTCCACGCCCTCTACGTCGTGTCGCCGGACCGCAGGCAGCAGATCAGCAAGCTGACCAAGCTGGCCAAGGAGGTCGACGAAATCCTCCTCGCGACCGACGAGGACCGCGAGGGCGAGGCGATCGCCTGGCACCTGGTGGAGACCCTCAAGCCCAAGGTGCCGGTCAAGCGGATGGTCTTCCACGAGATCACCAAGCCGGCGATCCAGGCCGCCGTGGCGAACCCGCGCGAGATCGACCGGGACCTGGTCGACGCGCAGGAGGCCCGGCGCATCCTCGACCGCCTGTACGGCTACGAGGTCTCGCCGGTGCTGTGGAAGAAGGTCATGCCGAAGCTCTCGGCGGGCCGGGTGCAGTCCGTAGCGACCCGAATCGTGGTCGAGCGGGAGCGGCAGCGGATGGCGTTCCGCACCGCCGAGTACTGGGACATCCTCGCGACGCTGGCCGTCGGTAAGGCCGGCGAGGGGCCGCGTACGTTCAACGCCACCCTGATCGCGCTCGACGGTGACCGGATCGCCACCGGCAAGGACTTCGAGCCGACCACCGGCCGGGTGCGGCCGGGCGCGGGCGTCGTCCACCTCGACGAGGGCGGGGCGCGCGGGCTGGCCGCCCGGTTGGCGGACCGGCCGTTCACCGTCACGCGGGTCGAGGAGAAGCCCTACCGGCGTCGCCCGTACGCGCCGTTCATCACCTCCACCCTCCAGCAGGAGGCGGCCCGCAAGCTGCGCTTCTCGTCCCAGCAGACGATGCGTACCGCGCAGCGGCTCTACGAGAGCGGCTACATCACCTACATGCGTACCGACTCGGTGAACCTGTCGGAGACCGCCATCGCGGCGGCCCGCCGGCAGATCGTCGAACTGTACGGCGAGCGCAGTGTCCCGCCGGAGCCGCGCCGCTACACGGGCAAGGTGAAGAACGCGCAGGAGGCGCACGAGGCGATCCGCCCGGCGGGCGACAACTTCCGCACCCCCGGTGAGGTGCGCAACGAGCTGTCGGTCGAGGAGTACAAGCTCTACGAGCTGATCTGGCGGCGCACCATCGCCTCGCAGATGACCGACGCGGTCGGCTCCAGCGTGTCGGTCCGCATCCGCGCCGTCTCCTCGACGGGCGAGGAGGCCGACTTCGGAGCCACCGGCAAGACCATCACCGACCCGGGCTTCCTGCGGGCGTACGTGGAGTCGAGCGACGACGAGAACGCCGAGGCGGAGGACGCCGAGCGGCGCCTGCCGACGCTGGTGAAGGACCAGCCGTTGACCGCCGAGGAACTGGCCGCGCAGGGGCACCACACCCAGCCGCCCGCCCGCTACACGGAGGCGTCGCTGGTCAAGGCACTGGAGGAGCTGGGCATCGGCCGCCCGTCGACGTACGCGTCGATCATGCAGACCATCCAGGACCGGGGGTACGTCTTCAAGCGCGGCCAGGCGATGATCCCGTCGTTCCTGGCGTTCGCGGTGGTCGGGCTGATGGAGCGGCACTACCCGCGCCTGATCGACTACGACTTCACCGCCAGCATGGAGAACGAGCTGGACGAGATCGCCGGTGGTGACCACGCCGCGGTCGACTTCCTCACCGCCTTCTACTTCGGCACCACCAACGGCGCCGGCGACCAGGACATCGCCCGCTCGGGCGGGCTGAAGAAGCTGGTCACGGAAAACCTGAGCGAGATCGACGCCCGCAGCGTCAACTCGATCCCGCTGTTCACCGACGACGAGGGTCGTGAGGTGGTGGTGCGGGTCGGCCGGTACGGGCCGTACCTGCAGCGGGCGGTCCCGGGCGAGCAGCCCACGCCCGCTGCGGAGGGCGAGGAGGGCGGCGGCCAGGGTGACCGCGCGCCGATCCCGGAGGGCCTCGCGCCCGACGAACTGACCCCGGAGAAGGTGCACGAGCTGTTCCTCGGCGGTGGTGGCGAGCGCAAGCTCGGCGACGACCCGGCGACCGGGGAGCCGATCCTGCTCAAGTCCGGCCGGTTCGGCCCGTACGTGGCCAGCGGCGAGCGCAAGTCGTCGCTGCTGCGTTCCCAGTCGCCGGACACGCTCACCCTCGACGAGGCGCTCAAGCTGCTCAGCCTGCCCCGGCTGGTCGGTGTCGACGCGGAGGGCAACGAGGTCCTCGCCAACAACGGCCGCTACGGGCCGTACGTCAAGCGGGGCGAGGAGTTCCGGTCGCTGGACTCCGAGGAGAAGATGTTCACGGTCACGCTCGACGAGGCGTTGGCCCTGCTCGCCGCCCCGAAGACCCGCCAGCGCCGGGCGGCCGCGCCGCCGCTGCGGGAGATGGGCGTCGACCCGCTGACCGAGAAGCCGCTGGTCATCAAGGACGGGCGCTTCGGGCCGTACGTGACCGACGGGGAGACCAACGCGTCGCTGCGGCGCGGCCAGACGCCGGAGGCGTTGAGCCTGCAGGAGGCGTCGGAGATGCTCGCCGAGAAGCGGGCGAAGGGCCCGGCGCCGCGCAAGAAGGCGGCCAAGAAGGCCGCGCCGGCCAAGAAGGCGGCGGCGAAGAAGACGGCCGCGGCGGCCAAGGCGACGAAGAAGACGGCTACCGCGAAGGCCACCCCCGCCAAGAAGGCGGCCCCGAAGAAGGCGGCGGCTAGCAGCCGGGGCGACGAATAACCCGGCGTTGCGCCGGATCCGCCCGAAAAGCGGGAAGCTGACCGTCGGGTCAGTGCGCGGCCCGTCGGTCTCCTAGCCTCGCCGCATGCGGTTACTCGCGGGGGGCGCGGCGGTCGGCCGCCGCACCCTGGTCGGAGTGGTGGCGGTCGGTGTGGCGCTGACCGCCGCGGCGGACGGTGTCGCCC
>JAEYGD010000462.1 GCA_023402505.1 Actinomycetes bacterium | reverse complement strand
GGCCGGCACCGCGCCGCCCGCTACCGTCGGCGCGTGGTGGTGGCGGTGATGGAGGCGTACGCCCAGTTGGCGCACCGGGTCCGGGCGGCGCCGGCGCGGCTCGGGCGTACCCGGCTGGTGGCCGTCGACGGGCCCAGCGGCGCGGGCAAGAGCTGGTTCGCGGCGCGGCTCGCGGACGCCCTCGCGGCGCTGCCGGGCGGTGCCCGACCGCCGGTGGTGCACACCGACGACCTGCTCGACGGCTGGGACGACCAGCTCACCTTCTGGTCGCGGCTGGAGGAGGGCGTGCTGGCGCCGCTGCGGGAGGGCCGCCCGGGTGCCCACCGGCGGTACAGCTGGGTGCGGCGCGCCTTCCTGCCGGAGGCGGTGCCGGTGCCGGCGGCGCCGGTGCTCCTGCTGGAGGGGGTGAGCGCCGCCCGCGCGGCGGTCCGGCCCGACCTGAACCTCGCCGTGTTCGTCACCGCGCCACCGGAGCTGCGGCTCAGCCGGGCGGTGGCCCGGGACGGCCCGGGGATCCTGCCCGAGCTGCGCCGCTGGCACGCCGGCGAGCGGGCCCACTTCGCCGCCGACGGGACCGAGCAGCGGGCGGACCTGGTGGTGGACGGCGCGCCGGAGCTGCCCCATGACCGCGCCCGCTACTACCTGCGTCGAGCCCGGTAAGGCCGGCATACGATTCCGGTCATGACCTCACCGATCATGTCCGAGTCCGACCTGCGGGCCGCCGTCGAGCGGGAACTGCCCGGTGTCCGCGCCGACCTCGAACGCCTCGTCCGCATCCCCGGCATCGCGTTCGAGGGCTTCGACCACTCGCACGTGGAGCGTTCCGCCGAGGCGGTCGCCGAGCTGCTGCGCGGCTGCGGCCTCGACGTCAAGATCGTGCGTTCGGGCGGCCAGCCGGCCGTGATCGGGAAGCGGGCCGCCCCGCCCGGCGCGCCGACGGTGCTGCTGTACGCGCACCACGACGTGCAGCCGGTGGGCGACCGGTCGCTGTGGGAGTCGGACCCGTTCGAGCCGGTGGAGCGGGACGGCCGCCTCTACGGTCGCGGCGCCGCCGACGACAAGGCCGGCATCATGGCGCACGTCGCGGCGCTGCGCGCGTTCGGCGACGCGCTGCCGGTCGGGGTCGTGCTGTTCATCGAGGGCGAGGAGGAGTACGGCTCCGACTCGCTGGAGGCGCTGCTGGCGGAGCACCGCGACGAGATCGCCTCGGACGTCATCGTGATCGCCGACTCCGGCAACTGGGACGTCGGCGTACCGGCGTTGACCACCTCGCTGCGCGGCATCGTGAACTGCTTCGTCGAGGTCCGCACGCTGGACCACGCCGTGCACAGCGGCATGTTCGGCGGCGCCGTGCCGGACGCGCTGACCGCGCTGGTCCGGCTGCTGGCGACCCTGCACGACGACGCGGGCGACGTGGCCGTCGACGGGTTGGCGGGCCGGGAGGGCGCGGTCGTGGACTACCCGGAGGACCGGTTCCGCGGCGAGGCGGGTCTCGCGGAGGGCGTCCAGCTCATCGGCACCGGCCGGATCACCGACCGGCTCTGGACCAAGCCGGCCCTGGCGGTGCTCGGCATCGACGCGCCGGCCACCGGGGAGGCCCCGAACGCCCTGGTCCCGGCCGCGAAGGCCAAGCTCAGCGTACGGCTCGCGCCGGGCGACGACCCCAAGCGGGCGTACGCGGCCCTGCGCTCCCACCTGGAGAAGCACGCCCCGTGGGGCGCGCGGGTGACGGTCACCTTCGAGCACGACGGCGACCCCTGCGTCATCGACGCCTCCGGCCCGATGTTCGACGCGGCCCGCTCGGCGTTCCGCGCCGCCTGGGACGGCACCGACCCGGTGGACATCGGTGTGGGCGGTTCGATCCCGTTCATCGCCACCTTCCAGGAGATGTTCCCGCAGGCCGCGATCCTGGTGACCGGTGTGGAGGACCCGCACGCCCGGGCGCACGGGCCGAACGAGAGCCTGCACCTGGGGGAGTTCGCCCGGGTGTGTCTGGCCGAGGCGCTGCTGCTGCGCAACGTCGCCGCGGCCGCCCGCGGGTGACGCCGGTGTCGGAACCGCAACTTCGCGGTTCATCTGGGCGTTTGCGGTGTGTCGCGCGCGGGGCTGTTATAGCCTTTCGTACATGAGTACGAATGAGGTGATGGCCCGCCTGGAGGCCGCCGTCAGCGCTCTGGGGGACGTCGACGTCTCCGCGTGGCCCGAGGACACGCTCAAGGAACAGCTCGGTGAGCTGTCCGCAGCTTTGGTCGCGCTCGATTCGATGCTCTCCCGCGTCGCCGACGAGGTGCGTGCCCGTGGCCTGCGCGTCGAGGAGCCAGTCTCGGCGTGACCGGGGCGGCGCCTCCGATCGGCGGCCCGGGCACGGCAATGTCCGGGTGGTGTCGGGGGTGGCTGGCAGGATGGGTCCGTGCGGTTCCTGGACCTGGCAGCCACCTCCGCCGCCGTCGCCGCGACCAGCGGTCGCCGCGCCAAGGTGGAGCTGCTCGCCGACGCCCTGCGCCGCCTCGACCCGGACGAGGTGGCGGCGGGGTCCGGCTACCTGGCCGGTGAGCTGCGGCAGCGGCAGACCGGTGTGGGGTGGGCCAGCCTGCGTGACCTGCCGCCGCCGGCCGGGGCCCCGACGCTGACCGTTGCCGCGGTGGACGCGGCGATCGACGACATCTCCGCCGTCCGGGGTGCGGGCTCGCAGGCTCGCCGCCGGGCTCTGCTGCACAGGCTCTACGCGGCGGCCACCGCCGAGGAGCAGCGGCTGCTGACCGGCCTGTTCAGCGGTGAGCTGCGGCAGGGTGCGCAGGCCGGGCTGCTCGCCGACGCCATCGCCCGGGCGGCGGCCGTGCCCGTGCCGGCCGTCCGGCGGGCGCTGCTGCTGGCCGGTGACCTGCGGGCGGTCGCGGTGGCCGCCTGCGGCGGTGGCGCCGAGGCGCTGGCCGCGTTCGGCCTCCAGGTGGGGCGGCCGCTGGCGCCGATGCTCGCGCAGAGCGCGCCGTCGGTCGACGAGGCGCTGGCCGCGACCGGCGTGCCCGCCGTGGTCGACGTCAAGCTCGACGGCATCCGCATCCAGGTGCACCGGTCGGGGCGGGACATCGCCGTCTTCAGCCGCAGCCTCGACGACATCACCGCCCGGGTGCCGGAGGTGGTCGCCGCCGTGCGTGCGCTGCCCGCCCGGGAGTTGGTGCTCGACGGCGAGGCCCTGGGTGTGGACGCCACCGGCCGGCCGTTGCCGTTCCAGGAGACCTCCGCGCGCGCGGCCCGCCGCACCACCCCCAGCACCAGCGGCGCCGCCCCGGTCGCCCCGGCGGTGCTCGCCGCCGCGCGCACCACCGGCGAGACGGTGCTCACCCCGTACTTCTTCGACCTGCTGCATGTCGACGGCGAGGACCTGATCGACCGGCCGGGCCGGGAGCGGTGGGCGGCGCTGGCCGACGCCGTCGACCAGCAACTGCTGGTGGGCCGGCTGGAGGTCGACGGCCCGGAGGCCGCCGGTGCGGCGTTCGCCGCGGCCGTCGAGGCCGGGCAGGAGGGCGTCGTGGTGAAGTCACCCGACGCTCCGTACGATGCCGGCCGTCGCGGCGCCGCCTGGGTCAAGGTCAAGCCTCGACACACCCTGGACCTGGTGGTCCTCGCCGTGGAGTGGGGCAGCGGGCGGCGCCAGGGCTGGTTGTCGAACCTGCACCTCGGCGCCTGTGATCCGCGCACCGGCGAGTTCGTCATGCTCGGCAAGACCTTCAAGGGGCTCACCGACGAGGTGCTGCGCTGGCAGACCGAGCGGTTCCTCGGCCTGGCGGTGGAGAAGGGCGACTGGGTGGTGCGGGTGCGTCCCGAGCAGGTGGTCGAGATCGCCTTCGACGGCGTGCAGACCAGCTCCCGCTACCCGGGCGGGATGGCGCTGCGGTTCGCGCGCGTCGTGCGCTACCGGGACGACAAGACCGCCGCCGAGGCCGACACGATCGACGCGGTCCGCGCGATCCACGCCGGTCGCGCCGCCGGCTGACCGGGGCTCAGGTGGCCGCCGGCTCGGCGGCGCGGTCGGCGGGGCGCTCGCGCACCAACCCGGCCCGCCGGTGGGCGTCCCGGCGGGCGAAGTAGCCGTAACCGAACACGGTCATCGCGGCGAAGATCCACCACTGGATGACGTAGCCGAAGTTCTGCCAGTTGTTCGTGTACCCGACCGGGATCGCCTTGAAGACCGGGTCGGCCGGCGGGGTCTGCTCGTCGAGCAGCACATAACCCCCGTACACCGGGTAGGGCAGCTCGGCGGCCAGCCGGGGCAGCACGATGCGGCGGGTCTCCAGCTTGCCGTCGCGGCGCGCGACCGGGAGCGAGCCTTCCTCGCCGGGACGGATCCGCCCGGTCACGGTCACGTCACCGGCGGGGGCCGCGGGCACCACCGGCTGGGCGGTGGCGTCCCCGCCCGGGGCCGGGGGGATCCAGCCCCGGTCGACCAGCACGGCCGTGCCGTCGGCGAGGACCAGCGGGGTCAGCACCTCGAACCCGACCGTACGGTCCACCGAGCGGCCCCGGACCAGGACGACGTTCGAGGTGTCGTACCGGCCGGTGACGGTGACCTTCGTCCAGGTCCTCTCCTCGGCGGGCACCGGCCCGACGGTGCCCGCGCCCCCCGTCGGGGCCGCCACCGCGTCGGCCAGCGGCACCGGCGTCATCCGCAGGCCCGCGTCGATCCGCTCGTTGACCGCACTGCGCTCGTGGTAGCGGTCCAGCTGCCAGTTGCCCAGCAGCACCATCGCCACCGCCGCGACCAGCGTCAGCGCGAGCGCGCCCAGCCAGCGCGGCGTCAGCAGGAACCGGTACACGACCACGAGGTTACCCCGGTGGCCACGGCCCACCGGCGCCGACGGTCCCGCCGGGAGACCGCGCTCACCGGTCGCGCCGGCCCGGTCGGCGACCCGCCCGTCCGGTGCCGCACACCCGTCGATCGCTTCGGCTATCGTCACCGGGCGGACCGCGCCGCCGGTCCACCCCGCGTACCCCGCCGCCGCCCGCGAGGAGTCGATGATGACGGTCGTGCCGCGCCTGGTGCTCAGTGCGCCCTCCTCCGGGCATGGGACGAACATGCTGGCGATCGGCCTGCTCGCCGCCGTCCGGGAGCAGGGGACGGAGACCGCCGGCTTCAAGGTCGGTCCGGACCGCGTCGACGCCGCGTACCTGGGGCTCGCGGCCGGCCGGCCCGGCCGCACGCTGGATCCGCGCCTCGTCGGCCCCGAGCTGATCGGGCCGCTGTTCGCGCACGGGGCCGCCGGCGCCGGGCTCGCCGTGGTGCAGGGCAGCATGGGGCTGTACGACTCGCTGACCGGCCGTCCGGAGACCGAGTCGACCGCGGCGGTCGCCACCGCGTTGCGCAGCCCGGTCGTGCTGGTGGTCGACGTGGCCGCGATGGGCCAGTCGGTGGCCGCGCTGGTGCACGGCTTCCGGGCGTACGACGAGCAGCTCTGGCTGGGTGGGGTGATCCTCAACCGGGTGGCCTCCGGCCGGCACGAGGCGCTGCTGCGGGAGGCGCTCGACGACATCGGCGTCCCGGTGTACGGCGCGCTGCGCCGGCAGGACCTGCCGCCGGTGCTGCCGTCCCGCCGGCACGGGGTGGTGCCGGTGGTCGGAGGTTCGGCCGAGGCGGAGCGGGCGGTCCGCCGGCTCGGTGAGGCGGTGGCGGCGACGGTGGACCTGGAGCGGCTGCTCGGCCTCGCCCGGTCCGCGCCGCCGCTGACCGGGGACCCGTGGTCACCGGAGGTCGGGCCGGCCGACGGGGCGGAGACCCGGCCGGCGGCTGAGCGGCCGTTGGTGGCGGTGGCCGGGTCGACCGGTGGCAGCTACAGCCACGCCGAGACCCACGAGCTGCTGCGTGCCGCCGGCGCCGAGGTGGTGCCGTTCGACCCGCTGCACGACGAGACGCTGCCGGCCGGGGTCCGGGCGCTGGTCGTCGGGGGTGGCCTGCCGGAGTCGTACGCGGAGCAGCTCTCCGCCAACCGCCGGCTCTGCATCTCGGTGGCCGAGCTGGCCCGCACCGGCCGCCCGGTGGTCGCCGAGGGCACCGGTCTGCTGTGGCTGGCCCGGGAACTGGACGGGCTGCCCATGTGCGGGGTGCTGGACGCGGTCGGCGGCAGCCGGGACGGCCTGGTGGTGGGGTACCGCACCGCGACCGCCGCCACCGACAGCGTGGTCGCACCCGCCGGGACGACGGTGACCGGGCACAAGGAGCACCGGGCGGTGCTCGCGCCGCGGGCGGGGCAGCGGCCGGCCTGGACCTGGGAGGGCGGCTCGCCCGAGGGCTTCGTCTGGCGCGGTGTGCACGCCTCGCAGCTCACGCTGCACTGGGCGGCGCGGCCGGGCCTGGCCGCCCGCCTGGTGGCCGCGGCGGCGGAGGCGGAGGCCGGGGTGGCGCAGCCCGGTGGGGTCCCCGCGTGATCGGTCAGGTCGCGGTCCGCCGGTTCCCGGGGCTGACGGTCTCGACGCCGCGTACGGAGGTGCGACCGCTGTGCGCGCCGGACGCCAAGGCGGCCCACGAGATCTTCGCCGACCGGCAGACCCAGCGCTGGCTGCCGCTGGCCGAGGAGAGCGGCCAGATCGACGGTCACGCCTGGTGCACGGACCTGGCCCGGCAGCGGCGCGACAGTGGCGACGGGGACCACTACGCGGTGGTGCGCCGGGAGGACGACCGGATGGTCGGCTGCCTGTGGACCCGGCGTACCGACTGGGGTGCCCTCTGCACCGAGGTCTCGTACGCGCTGGCGTCGCACGCGCGGGGCTTCGGGCTGGCCGCCGAGGCGGTGGACGCGCTGACCATCGCGCTGCTGCTGGAGCACGGCTTCCAGCGGGTGGAGCTGCGGGTCGCGCCGGGCAACGTGGCGTCTCGGCGGGTGGCCGAGAAGGCCGGCTTCAGCTACGAGGGCCTGCTCCGCAACGCCGGGTACGTCCGCGGCACCGTGGGCCGCCCGGTCGCCGGCAAGACCGGCACCACGGACAGCACCCGGTCGGCCTGGTTCGTCGGGTTCACGCCCGAACTCGCCGCGGCGAG
>JAEYGD010000455.1 GCA_023402505.1 Actinomycetes bacterium | reverse complement strand
GCCCGGTGCCGGCGACGCGGGCGCCGCGGAGATCGGGTTGGCCCGGCCGGACGCGCGGGCGGCCTGGGAGAGCTGCACCTTCAACTGGCGGGCCACGCCGGCCAGCGCCGCGGCGCTCGGCCAGCGGGCCGCCGGGTCCTTCGCCATGGCCCGGTCGACCACGGCACGGACCTGCGGTGGGATGTCGGCGGGCAGCGGCCGGGGCGCCTCCCGGACGTGCCGCATGGCGATCTCCAGCGGGTTGTCGCCCTCGAAGGGTCGCCGGCCGGCGAGGCACTGGTACGCGACCACGCCGAGGGCGTAGACGTCCGACGCGGGGGTGGCGACCCCGCCGGTGGCCTGCTCGGGCGAGATGTACGAGGCGGTGCCGAGCACCGAGCCGGCGGCGGTGAGCTGGGCCACCAAGTCGGAGCGGGCGATGCCGAAGTCGGTGAGCACCAGGGTGCCGTTGGGCCGGACGAGCAGGTTGCCCGGCTTCACGTCCCGGTGCACGATGCCCTTCACGTGGGCGGCGTGCAGCGCGTCGGCGGCCTGGGCGACCAGCGCCATCGTGCGGGCCGGGGTGAGCCGCCCGACCCGGCTCAGGGTGGCCGAGAGCGCGTCGCCCTCGACGTACTCCATGACGAGGAAGGCGATCTGCTGGTCGCTGCCGAAGTCGTAGATGTCGACGACGCCGGGATGGTTGATGGTCGCCATCGTGCGTGCCTCGCCGCGGAACCGCTCGGCGAAGTCGGGGTCGTCGAGCAGGGCCGGGAGCAGGCTCTTAACGGCGACCGTCCGGCCGAGCACCTGGTCGGTGCCGCGCCAGACGTCGCCCATCCCGCCGCTGGCGATGCGCTCGTCCAGGCGGTAGCGGTTGCCGAGCTTCACTCCCGGGCTGAGCATCTCAGCGGCCTCCCGGGGAGGCGATGGCCGCCCGCATGATCTGCCCGCCGATCCGGGCCGCCTCGGCGCTGCCCCCGCTGCCCGCCTCCTCCAGCAGGACGCACACCGCGGAGACCGCGTTGCCGTCCTTGTCGAGGGCGAAGCCGATGAACCAGCCGTGGTCGCGGGTGCCCGGGCCGGACTGCGCGGTGCCGGTCTTTCCGCCGACGGTGTAGCCGCTGATCCGGGCGCCGCGGCCGGTGCCGTTCTCGACCACGCTCACCATCATCTCGCGCAGGTCGGCGGCGACCTGACCGCTGACCGGCCGGCGCAGTTCGCGCGGGTCCGCGGTGTAGTAGTTGGTGGTGCGGTCCGGGCCGAGGAGCTGACGGACCAGGTACGGCCGCATCTGGCTGCCGCCGTTGGCGACGGTGGCGGCGATAAGCGCCCCCTGCAGCGGGGTCATCCGGACGTTGTTCTGCCCGATCGACGACTGGGCCAGGGCGGCCGGGTCGGTGCTGCCGTCCGGGTTCTGCATGTCGCCGGTGCGGCTGGCCGCGACCCGGTGCCCGCCCTCACCGAGCCGGCCGACGGTCAGGTCCTCCTGCTCGAAACCGAACTGCCGGGCCTTCTCCTTGACGGTGTCGGCACCGAGCCGGACACCGAGCTGGGCGAAGCCGGTGTTGCACGACTCGGTCACCGCGTTCATCAGGGTGACCTGGGACTCGGGGCAGATCGACGGGGCCGCGTTGCCGATCGGGGCGCCGGAGGTGGGCGGGGTCCAGCTGGAGCCGGCGGGGATCCGCGTCTCCTGGGTGACCCCGTTCTCCAGGGCGGCGGCGGCCACCACGATCTTGAAGGTGGAGCCGGGGGGCAGGACCTCGCCGAGTGCGCGGTTCTTTAGCGGCCCGTCCCGGTCCTTCTCGAGCTGGTTGTACGTCGCCGTGGCCTGGTCGGTGTCGTGGCTGGCGAGCGGGTTCGGGTCGAAGCTCGGCATGGAGACCAGCGCCTGGACGGCACCGGTACGCGGGTCGATGGCGACGGCCGCGCCCTTGGTGACCCCGTTCCGGTTCTCCCGCAGCTGCTCGTACGCGACGTCCTGCGCCCGCTTCGACAGGGTCAGCAGCACGTTGCCGCCGGCGGTCTGGTCGCCGGTGAACATGTCCTTGAACCGGTTGACGAAGAGCTGGTCGCTGGTGCCGGCGAGGAAGTCGTTCTCCGCCTTCTCGATGCCGGTCTCGGCGAGGTTGACCGGCTTGTACCCGAGGACGTGGGCGTACTTGTCCCCGCCCGGGTAGGTGCGCAGGAAGGTCAGCTCCCCGCCGGTCTCCTTGCTGACCGCGAGCGCCGTGCCGCCGGCCTCGATGTTGCCGCGCTTGCGCTTGTACTCGGCGACCTGGACCCGGCCGTTGTAGTCGCTGTTGCGGTATTCGTCCGCCTTGTGGAACTGGACCCAGTTCAGGTTCGCGAACAGCAGCCCGAACAGGACCATGACGACGACGCCGACGCGGCGCAGGGGTGCGTTCACGGCTTGATCACCTCCGTGGGAGCACCGTGCAGCTGCTCCGGCGGGCCGCCGGACGGTCGGGCCGCGCCGCCGCCCCCGGCGGTCACCGGGCGCCGGGCCGCGTCGGAGACCCGGAGCAGGACCGCGATGAGCAGCCAGTTCGCCATCAGCGAGGAGCCACCGGCGGAGAGGAACGGCGTGGTCTGGCCGGTGAGCGGGATCAGCTTGCTGATCCCGCCGACGATCACGAAGACCTGGAGGCCGAGGGTGAACGCCAGGCCGCCGGCGAGCAGCTTGCCGAACGAGTCCCGCACCGCCAGCGCGGCCCGCAGCCCACGCTCGACGATGAGCAGGTAGATCACCAGGAGCGCGGAGAGACCGAAGAGACCGATCTCCTCGCCGATGCCGGCGAAGATGAAGTCGTTCTGCACCTCGGGCAGCTTGCCCGGCTGGCCGCCGCCCGGCCCCGCCCCGAACAGACCGCCGGTGCCGAGGGCGAGCAGGCCCTGCACCAGCTGGTAGCCGCGGTCGTACGGCTCGGCGAACGGGTCGAGCCAGATCTGCGCCCGGTCGTAGAAGTTGAGGAACGGTCCGCCGACGGTGCTGCCCAGGAAGTACGCGAGGTAGGCGCCGCCGAAGAAGAGCACCAGACCGATGAGCAGCCAGCTGACGCGTTCCGTGGCGATGTAGAGCGTCACCACGAACATGCCGAAGTAGAGCAGCGAGGTGCCCAGGTCCTTCTCGAAGATGAGGACCAGGAGGCTGATCAGCCAGACCACCACGACCGGCCCGAGGTCCCGGCCGCGCGGGAAGTCGACGCCGAGGATCCGGCGGCTGGCCAGCGAGAGCACCTCCCGCTTGCGGACCAGGTAGTAGGCGAAGAAGGCGAGCAGGGCCAGCTTGGCGAACTCACCCGGCTGGATGGAGAAGGTGTCGCCGAACTTGATCCACAGCTTCGCGCCGTTGATCTCGGAGAAGCGGGACGGGAGTACGGCCGGGATCATCACCAGCACGATGCCGGCCAGGCCCAGGGTGTATGCGTACCGGGAGATCGAGCGGTGGTCGCGGACCACGGCGAGCAGCCCGGCGGCGAGGACCACCGAGATCAGGGTCCAGGCGAGCTGCCGGCCACCGGTGCCGGCGAAGATGGCCAGGTCCGCACGGTCGGCCGGGGTGGCCCGGGCCAGGTCCAGCCGGCGCAGGAAACCGACGCCGAGGCCGTTGAGCAGCGCGACCGCCGGCAGCAGGGCCGGGTCGGCGAACGGGGCCAGGAACCGGATCGCCACGTGCAGGCCGAGGAAGACCGCGGTGAGCGTGGCCGCCGGCACCCAGAAGTCCGGGGTGACCGTGTCGAGCACGTTCGCCTCGACCATCGCCCCGTACGCCGCCACCAGCACCATCGCGAGCAGCAGCAGCGACAGCTCCGCGTTGCGCCGCGACCGGGCCAGGCGTACGCCGGGCTGCCCGCCCGCGGTGGCGGGCGGGGCTGCGGGGCTGGCCGCTGCGGTCACGGATCGTCCTGACGGGTCGAGCCGGCGCTCACTCGGGCGACCGGCACGCGGACGGGTCGACGGCGGGCGTGACCGGGTCGCTGGGCAGGGCGTCGGGTGAGGTCGTCGGGGCGGCCGGGACGCCGCTGGCGGTCGGCGTGCCGGTGGCACCGGCGATGGTGGTGGGCGACCCGGCGGCAACGCTCGGCGTCGGCGTGGCGGTGACCGCCGCGACGCTCGGGCTCGGGCTCGGCGGGCACGTCGGCTTCAGGTTGGGGTTGGTCGGGGTGTCGGCCGTCAGCTCGGCGAGCCGGCGCTCCGCGTCCGGCTCGCTCTTGGCCGGTATGCCCTGCTTGACCTGCTCCTGCGCGGCGAGCGTGAGGTCGTCCAGCTCGGCGGGGCCGCGCGAGTGCACGGTGGACAGGTCCATGCCGGCTATCTGCCCCTGGATGCCACGGAAGACGGCGACCTGGCCGTCCTCGGTGGCGCCCACGTAGTACTGCCGCTGGGTGTAGCTCCAGCCGCCGAACACCGCGCCGCCCATGAGGACGAGCAGCGCGAGGGTCGTCGCGGCGGCGCGGACCGGGCGGTGCCGGCGGCGTTCCGGCTCGTCGTCGGCGCTGGCCGTCGGCTCCTCCGGCACTGCCGGGCGGGGGGCGGAGAGCGCGGAGGCGCGGGCCGCCGGGGTGGAGACGTCGGCGGAGGTCGCCATGCCCCGGTCCCGGGAGGCGGCGCCGCCGACGATCGGGGTGGCCTCGACGATGTCCTGGTCGGTCGCGTCGGCGATGATCACGGTGATGTTGTCCGGGCCGCCGCCGCGCAGCGCGAGCTGCACCAGCCGCTCGACGCACTGCTGCGGGTCGGCGTACTCGCGCATGGTCTCCGCGATGGTGTCCGCGCTGACCACGCCGGAGAGCCCGTCGCTGCAGATCAGGTAGCGGTCGCCGGGGAGCACCTGGCGCACCGAGTACTCGGCGTCGATGTCGCGGCCGTCGAGCGCCCGGGTCAGCAGCGACCGCTGCGGGTGGCTGCTCGCCTCCTCGGCGCTGATCCGGCCCTCGTCGACCAGCATCTGGACGTACGTGTCGTCCTTGGTGATCTGGGCGAACTCGCCACCGCGCAGCAGGTACGCGCGGGAGTCGCCGATGTGCACCATGCCCAGCTTGCTGCCGGAGAAGAGGATCGCGGTCAGCGTCGTCCCCATCCCCTCCAGCTGCGGGTTGGCGTCGACGGTCTCGCGCAGGTGGTGGGTGGCGTTGTTGACGGCCGAGCGGAGCGCGTCCACGAGGGCGTCACCGGGGGCGTCCTCGTCCAACGGCGCCATGGCACCGATGACGATGTTGCTGGCGACGTCGCCGGCGGCCATGCCGCCCATACCGTCGGCGACGGCGAGCAGCCGCGGCCCGGCGTAGACGGAGTCCTGGTTACCGTCTCGGATCAGACCGCGGTCGCTGTGGGCCGCATAGCGCAGGGTCAGAGTCATGGCCGTAATTCGAGTGAGGTGCGGCCGATGCGGATCGGCACGCCGAGGGGGACGGGGGTTGGTCCGGTGACCTTAGCGCGATCGAGGTACGTGCCGTTAGTCGAACCGAGGTCCTCGACGAACCACTGCCCGTCGCGCGGCACCAGGCGGGCGTGCCGGGCCGAGGCGTAGTCGTCGGTGATGACCAGGGTGGAATCCTCGGCACGACCGATCGTGATCTGTGCTTCGCCGAGCGTGATCCGGGTGCCGGCCAGTTGACCGGCCGTCACCACGAGCTGGTGCGCCGCCCTTCCCCGCTTCGCCTTGGCCGGCTTGCCCGGCTGCCCGAGCGAGGCGCCGACGGCGCGGGGGGCCGCCACCAGCCGGCCGGACCGGGCACCCGCGAAGAGGTCGCGGCGGATCACCCCGACCACCGTGAACACGAAGATCCACAGCAGGATCAGGAACCCGAACCGGGCGACGGTGATGACGAGTTCCGGCAAGGCGGATCAGCCGTCCACGCGGAAGGTCAGCGTCGTGGTGCCGAGCTGGATCATGTCGCCGGGGTTGAGTGCGACGGCGGAGACCCGCTGGCCGTTGACCATCGTGCCGTTGGTCGAGCCGAGGTCGGTCAGCACGACCTGACCGCCGTCGAAGTCCAGCCGGGCGTGCCGGCGGGAGATGCCGACGTCGGGCAGGCGCAGGTTGGCCTGGTCGCCGCGACCGATCACGGTCGAACCCATCTGGAGGGGGTAGGTGCGCCCGTCCCCGGAGACCAGCCGCACGTTGCGGCCGCCACCGTGGCCGGGTGGCGGGCCGTAGCCGCCCCCCTGGTCGTACGCGGGGTAGGCCGGCGGGCCGGCGTCGTAGCCGGGCGCGGACACCGGGGCGACCTCGCCGCCGGTGTAGACCTCGGCGGTGACCCGGAACATGCCGGTGTCGAGGCCCTCACCCCGTTCGATCTCGACGATCACGTCGCCGTAGACCGTCCACGCCTGCTCGCCGATGAACTCCGCCTGCGACTGGGCCAGTTCCTGGGCCAGCGCGGCGGCGTACGGCGCCAGACGGCTGTGGTCGTACGGCGAGAGATCGATCACGTAGCGGTTGGGCACCAACGTGCGCCCACCGGCCAGGATCGCCTTGTGCGCCTCGGCCTCCCGCTGCATGGCGTTGAGGATCTCCACGGGGTGGACCACCCCTTTGAAGACCTTGGCAAAGGCCCCTTCGACCAGGCCTTCAAGACGCTTCTCGAAGCGTTGCAGCACGCTCACCGGCTCCTCCTCGGGTCCCGAGGACATGATGGTATCCGGCCGGGGCGCGCGCAGCTCACACGCCGCTCGGCCGTACTGCTGGCGGCCTGTTCGGTCGGGCCGATCCGGCCGTGCTACTCTTTCGTCCGCCACGAACGGTAACCGCTCCACGAAGGTAACCGTTCGTGACAAGCGCCGGGAGCCGAGTAGGATGTCCGGGCCCGCTGGAGACAGCGGGGCGGCACGCACTACAGTGTTCCGGGTCGAAGCCACGGGGAAGTGGCGGAATGGCAGACGCGCACGGTTCAGGTCCGTGTGCCCGAAAGGGCGTGGGGGTTCAACTCCCCCCTTCCCCACCATCACGAGGGCTCCGCGCTAGCGGGGCCCTCGCTGCATATCGGGGCATGTCGTACATCACGCTATGCTCCGATGGTTCTTGACTCCGACGGACCAGGAGTGGCGTGTGAGTGTCGCATTCGTGACCGGCTCGGGCGGTCTGATCGGCTCCGAGGCGGTCCGGCACTTCGCCGGCCTCGGTCTCGACGTCGTCGGCATCGACAACGACATGCGGCAGGAGTTCTTCGGCGAGGAGGCGTCCACCGCCTGGAACGTACGGCGGCTCACCGACGACCTCGGGTCGGCCTACTCGCACCACAGCATCGACATCCGCGACCGGGACGCGCTCGCGAACCTCTTCCGCCGGTACGGCCGGGACGTGGCGGTGGTCATCCACACCGCCGCCCAGCCGTCGCACGACTGGGCCGTCCGGGACCCGTTCACCGACTTCGACGTCAACGCCGCGGGCACGCTCAACGTGCTGCAGAACGTCCGCGAGCACTGCATCGAGGCGCCGGTCATCCACTGCTCCACCAACAAGGTGTACGGGGACCGGCCGAACGGCCTGCCCCTGGTCGAGTTGGAGACCCGCTGGGAGATCGAGCCGGGGCACCCGTACGAGCAGGGCATCCGCGAGGACATGTCGATCGACGCCTGCCTGCACTCGATCTTCGGCGCCTCCAAGGTGGCCGCGGACGTGATGGTGCAGGAGTACGGCCGGTACTTCGACATGCGGACGGCCTGCTTCCGGGGCGGGACGCTGACCGGCCCGGCCCACTCCGCCACCGAGTTGCACGGCTTCCTCGGCTACCTGATGCGGGCCAACATGGAACGGCGGACGTACAAGATCTTCGGTTACCAGGGCAAGCAGGTCCGGGACGCCATCCACAGCTCGGACGTGGTCTCCGCGTTCGAAGAGTTCTTCCGCAACCCACGCTCCGCCGCGGTCTACAACCTCGGCGGCGGCCGGCACTCCAACACGTCGATGCGCGAGGCGTTCGCGCTGGCCGAGCAGATCACCGGCCAGGAGATGATCTCCGAGTACGTCGAGGCCAACCGGATCGGCGACCACAAGTGGTGGATCGGCTCGAACGAGGCCTTCCAGGCCGACTATCCGGACTGGAAGCAGGTCTACGACGTACCCATGATCATGCGGGAGATCCACGAGGCCAACGTGGACAAGTGGGTACCACAGTCATGACCAAGCGGAACGTGCTCGGCGTCCTCGTCGACGCGACCGACTACGCGACCGCGACCGAGGCGGTCGTGGCGGCGGCGCAGGAGCGGCGGCCGCTGGCGCTCACCGCCCTCGCCGTGCACGGTGTGATGACCGGGGTGCTCGACCGCGCGCACAACGCCCGCCTGAACTCGTTCGACGTGGTCACCCCGGACGGCCAGCCGGTGCGCTGGGCGCTCAACCTGCTGCACGGCGCCGGCCTCACCGACCGGGTCTACGGCCCGACGCTCACCCTGCACGTGCTCGCCCGCTTCGCCGACGAAGGGCTCCCGGTCTACCTGTACGGGTCCACGGAGGAGACGCTCGGGCGGCTGATCCCGGCGCTGGAGCGGATGTTCCCGGCCCTGAAGATCGCCGGGGTGGAGCCGTCGAAGTTCCGGGCCGTGCGGCCCGGCGAGGACGTCGAGATCGCCGACCGGATCCGGGCCAGCGGTGCCCGGCTCGTCCTGGTCGGGCTGGGCTGCCCCCGCCAGGAGGTCTTCACGTACGCCATGCGGCCGCTGCTCGACATGCCGATGATGGCGGTCGGCGCGGCCTTCGACTACCACGCCGGCCTGCTGAAGCAGCCGCCGCCGTGGATGCAGCGGGCCGGCCTGGAGTGGTTCTGGCGGCTCGGCCTGGAGCCGAAGCGGCTCTGGCGGCGCTATGTGATCCTCAACCCGGCCTACCTGGCCCGGCTGGCCGCGCAGAAGACCCGCCTGTGGAAGGCGGAGCCACCGGCACCGGCCACCGAGCGCCCCAACGGCTTCGCGGTCTGACGACGGGCCGGCCGGTCGCGGCCCGTTCTCCGGACGGCACGAGGCCCCTCCCGGTGTGCTCCGGAAGGGGCCTCGGCCCGTGGGAACAGGGTCTCAGAGGGTCAGGGTCCAGGTGTTGATGTAGCCGGTGTCACCGGAGTAGACGTCCCGCACCTGCAGGCGCCAGGTGCCGTTCGCCGCCTCGCTGGACAGGTTCACCGTGTAGGTGGTGTTGACGTTGTCGGTGCCGTCGAAGTAGCTGCTGTTCTTCAGCCGGTACGACGAACCGTCCGGGGCGATCAGGTCGATCACCAGGTCACCGCGGTAGGTGTGGACGATGTTCACCGCGACCGTCGACGACGACGAGGCGTTCCGGTTGCAGCCCGCGATGGTGATGGAGCTGCTGACGGAGGTGTTGGTGTCCGGGATCGTGACGTCGGTGCCGTTGGTGCCCGAGCAGCCGCCGCCACCGCTGCCGGTCACCGTCAGCGAGTACGTCGCGGTCTTCGAACCCGACGCCGCGGTGCCCGTCACGGTCACGGTGTACGTGCCGGGCGGGGTGCTCGCCGAGGTGCTGATGGTCAGCGTCGACGAGCCACCGGAGGTGACCGTGGCCGGGCTGAAGGAGGCGGTCGCACCGGACGGCAGGCCGCTCGCGGAGAGGCTGACCGACTGGGCGGAGCCGTTGGTGGTCGCGGTGGCGACGGTCGCCGTCACCGAACCGCCCGGGGCGGTGGAGCCGGAGGTCGGCGACACCGAGACCGAGAAGTCGTTGGTGGGCGGCGGGGTGTCCCCGTTGACGACGTAGAGCAGCTTGTTCGGCGAGCCGGTTCCGGGGCTGCCCACCACGTTGTTGGTGGCGTTGTTGACCAGGTAGTCCCGCACCTGCTGCGGGGTCCACGACGGGTTGGCCCCCAGCACCAGCGCCGCGGCGCCGGCCACGTGCGGCGAGGCCATCGACGTGCCGCTGATGGTGTTGGTGGAGGTGTCGTTGGTCATCCAGGCCGAGGTGATCGACGAGCCCGGCGCGAAGATGTCCAGGCAGGTGCCGTAGTTGGAATAGGAGGCACGCGCGTCGGTGTTCGTCGTCGCGCCCACGGTGATCGCCGCGGGGGTGCGGGCCGGCGAGGTGTTGCAGGCGTTGGCGTTGCTGTTGCCCGCCGCGAGCGCGTACGTGACGCCGGAGTTGATCGAGTTGGCGACCGCGTTGTCCAGCGCGGTGCTGGCCCCGCCGCCGAGGCTCATGTTGGCCGTGGCCGGCTTGACCGCGTTGGCGGTGACCCAGTCGACACCGCCGATGACGCCGGCGTTGGTGCCGCTGCCGGAGCAGTTGAGCACCTTGACCGCCACCAGCCGGGTGCCCTTGGCCACCCCGTACGCCGAGCCGCCGACCGTGCCGGCGACGTGGGTGCCGTGGCCGTTGCAGTCGGTGTTGTTGGAGTCGACCGTGTTGGTGCCCCAGGTGGCCCGGCCGCCGAAGTCCGAGTGCGTCGTCCGGATGCCGGTGTCGATGATGTACGACGTGACGTTGCCCGCGGTGTTCGGGTACGTGTACGAGCTGTTCAGCGGAAGGTTCCGCTGGTCGATCCGGTCCAGGCCCCAGGACGGGGGGTTCGTCTGGGTGCCGGCGATGGAAACGGTGTGGTTCTGCTCGACGTACGCCACCGCCGGGTCCGCCGCCATCCGGGCCGCGGCTGCCGCGCCGACCTTGACCTCGGCACCGCGCACGGCCGTGCTGTACGTCCGGGCCACGGTGCCGCCGTGCTTGCTGAGCAGTCGGTTCAGGGACGACCCGACGCTCGCCCGGCTGACCGCGCCGTCCTTGAAGACCACGATGTAGCTGTCGGCGACGGCGGTGGCGCCGCCTGCCATGCGGATCGTGCCGACCGGCTCGGCCGCCAGGGCCGGCGTCGCGGTGGCCACCATGGCCAGGGTCGCCACCCCGACCAGGACCGACCTGCGTGATATACCCATCTCCTACCTCCCTCCGAACGGCAGCCGACCGTCCACCCGTTCATGGCGGGTGAATCGATGGCCGCCGATCGAGCTGAGGGTAGAGCGCCGTGAACCGGGAAATGAACATGTCGAGTTGCCCATAACACCGAGCGATGACCCCTACGGGGGCCGGCTACGGGGTCAACGGGGGGCCGGCCCGGATTCGCGCGGCGCCGGATCGGGCAAGGGTGTACACCATGGAGAGTCCTCTCGTCGTCCTGCTCCCGCTCGCCGCGGTCTGGTTGGCCGTCGGCTGGCTCGCGGACCGGCTGCCCGACGCCGAGCAGGCCCGCGACCTGCGTCGGCGCACCGGTCCCGTGCTCGCCCTGACGGCGACCGGTCTCCTCCTCACCGCCACCGTGCTGACCGTCGGCCTCCTCGCCACCGGTCCGGCGACGATCGACCGCGCCGCGACCGGGCTGGGGCTCGCGGCCGGCCCGGCTCTCGTGGTCGCGGCCTGCACCGTCGGCCGCGTACGCCGGCTCCGCGCCGGTGCCGGCG
>JAEYGD010000445.1 GCA_023402505.1 Actinomycetes bacterium | reverse complement strand
CGGCGGGGACGTGCAGTTCGTCGGCTCGCTCGGCGACGACGCGCTGGCCGGACGGATCCGGGCCTTCCTCACCGGGGCCGGCGTGGGCGTGGCCGGCGCGGTGACCGTGCCCGCCCCGACCGCGCTCGCGGTGGCCACCTTCGCCGGGCCGGAGCCGGAGTTCCGCTTCTACGGCGAGCCCCGCTCGTACGCCCTGCTCACTCCCGAGGACCTGGACGCCGACCTGGTCGCCGCCGCCGACGTGCTCTACTGCGGCTCGATCGTCCTGCTGCACGCGGCGACGCTGGCCGCCGCCCGCCGGGCCTGGTCGCTGGCCACCGGCCTGCGGGTGTTCGACCCGAACGTCCGGCCCCGCCTGCTGGCCGGCCCACCGGCGCTGGACGGTCTCCGGGGTGTGGTCGCCGAGTTCGCCGCCGGCGCCCACCTGGTCAAGTTGAGCAGCGCCGACGCCGCGCTGCTGTACCCCGGCGAGCCGGTCGAGGGTGTCGCCGCGTACCTGCGTGAACTGGGCGCCGGGACCGTCGTGGTCACGCTGGGCGCCGACGGCGCGGTGGTCGCCCCGGCCGGTGGTGACCCGGTACGCGTGCCCGCGCCCCGGGTCAGCGCCGTGGACGCCACCGGCGCGGGGGACTCGGTGATGGCCGCGCTCGTCGCGGACCTGCTCGTCGACGGCGAGCCCGGGGAGCCCGCAGGATGGCACGACCGGGTGGCGTACGCGCTGCGCGTCGCCGGTCTGGTCTGCGAGTCGCCCGGTGGTGCCACCGCCATGCCCACCCGGGCGGACGTGACCCGCCGCTTCGCCACCTGACCCATCCCTTCGCGATCTTGCACTTTCTGCCCCGACGAACCGGCCATAAGCCACGAAAGGAGGGCCGAAACTGCAAGATCGCCGGGGTGGGGTGGGGTGGGGTGGCAGAGCGCACGGGGCGGGTGGGTGGGGTGGGGGTCAGAGGGTGTTGTCGAGGGTGGCGTAGCCGCGGCGGGTGGCGACCAGGGCGGGGCGCGCGCCGAAGGGGGCCTCCGCCGCCACCCGCTCCGGGGGCGCGCCGCCGGTGTGGCCGGCGCGGATCAACCACGCCAGGTCACTGAGCTGGGTGTGCTGGGCGCGGACGAAGTCGACGTCCACCACGTCGCCGTGCCCGGGGACCACCACGGTGGCCGGCGTGGTCATCCGCAGCAGCTCGGCGACCGCTTCCGGCCACTGCAACGGGTACGACTCCTCGAACGCCGGTGGCCCGCTCTGCTCCACGAGGTCACCGGCGACCAGCACGTCGGCGTCGGGCACGTGCACCACCAGGTCCGCCGCGGTGTGCCCCCGGCCGGGGTGCCGCAGGACCACCCGCCGCCCGCCGACGTCGAGCACCTCCTCCGTGTGCACCGTGTGCGTCGGCGCCAGCAGTTCGGTGCCGGCCAGTTCGGCGGCGAGGTCGGGCAGCTCCTCGCGCACCTCCTCGTACGCCTCCCGGCGCAGCCGCTGCGGGTCCCGCATGGCGGCGGCGGCCAGCTCGTGCGCGTACACCGGGCGGGGTGGGTCACCGGCCAGCGTGGCGTTGCCGAAGCAGTGGTCGAAGTGGTGGTGGGTGTTCACCAGCGTCCACGGGTGGGGGGTGACCGCCCGGGCCGCCCGGGCCAGCTCCGCCGCCTGGGCGGCCGTGGAGAGGGTGTCCACCAGCAGGGCTTCGCCGTCGCCGACGACCAGCGTGACGTTGACCCGCAGCAGCGGCTCGCACAGCACGTGGACCCGGTCGGCGACCTCGACGAAGCGACCGGTCATGACTGCCGCGCGGCGCGCTCCACGAAGCGCTGCCGGTCGACCAGCAGCCGCTCCACCCGACCCTCGGCGACGGTTGTGTCACCCTCGGCGACGGAGACCTCGAACAGCAGCCGCCGGCCGTCGACCTTCGCCAACCGGGCGCGTGCCACCACGGTGCGGCCGACCGGGGTGGGGGCGCGGTGGTCCAGCTCGACCCGCACCCCGACGGTCGTCGAGCCGCCCGGCATCCGGGTGGCGGTGGCCGCGACCGTCGCCGCCTCGGCCAGCGCGAGGACGCGCGGCGTGCCCAGCACCGGCACGTCGCCGGAACCCACCGCCTGGGCGGTGTCGGCGTCGGTGACGGTCAGCTCGACCTGGGCGGTCAAGCCGGGCGCGAAGGGCTGCTCCTGCATGGCCACAGCCTAAGTGCTCCACCTCCGGCCGGCTACGCGTGCGGGGAACCCGCCCGGGCTGGTCCTGCGTCCGCCGCCGGGGAAGACCGCCGTTAACCTTGACCGCGATGTCTGTCGCGACCGACCCCCAGCCCCCCGCCCCGACCGGCCCGCCGCCGGAGGCCGACGGCGGCCGCCGCCGTGTGGTCGCGATGACCGTCTGGGGGGTCGCCTTCGTCGCCGGCTGGCTCGCCATCGGCCTGCCGACCGACCCGGCGTACGCGTTCCTGTGGATCTGGGCGGCCACCATCGCCTGGAACTCCGCCCGGCCGTGGCGCAGCCACCTGCGCTTCGCCCGGGACTGGCTGCCGGTCGTGCTGCTGCTGGTCGTCTACAACCTGTCCCGCGGCTTCGCCGACAACGGCGCGGTCCCGCACGCGTACGAGCTGATCGTCGCCGACCGGGTGATGTTCGGCTGGGCCACCGGTGGGGAGGTGCCCACGGTCTGGCTCCAGCAGCACCTCTACCAGCCCGAGGTGCGCTGGTGGGACGTGTTCGCGAGCTGGGTCTACTTCTCGCACTTCGTGGTGGCGCTGGCCGCCGCCGCGGTGCTGTGGCTGCGGGACCGGGGGCGGTGGGCGGCCTTCATGCGCCGCTGGGGGTTCCTCTGCGCCAGCGGCCTCGTGACCTACTTCCTCTACCCGGCGGCCCCGCCGTGGTGGGCGGCGCAGAACGGGCTGCTGGAGGAGGTCGCGCGGATCTCGACCCGGGGGTGGAAGGCCTTCGGGCTGCACGGCGCGGGCAACCTGCTCAACGCCGGCCAGATCGCGTCCAACCCGGTCGCCGCGATGCCGTCGCTGCACACCGCGTTCGCCCTGTTCGTGGTGCTGTTCTTCCTCCGGGCGACACGGAAGCGGTGGTGGCCGCTGCTGCTCGCGTACCCGCTGGCGATGACGTTCACCCTGGTCTACTGCGGCGAGCACTACGTGATCGACGTCCTCGTCGGTTGGGCGTACGTCGGGTTGGCCTTCCTGGTCGTCGGCCTGGCCGAGCGCTGGTGGGCCGCGCGGCGCGCGCGGCGCGTCCCGGAGGCGGCCGGCGACGGCACGTCGGCACCCGCCGACGACCCGGTGCCGGCC
>JAEYGD010000261.1 GCA_023402505.1 Actinomycetes bacterium | reverse complement strand
GGGGTGGGGTTAGTAGGTGGTGGCGTAGCGGTCCTCGTTGGGCATCAGGATCCAGAGGATCAGGTAGACGATCACCTGGGTCCCGGGCAGCAGCAGGGACAGGAGGAAGAGCAGCCGGACGAACCCGGCCGACCAACCGAACCGCTGCGCCAGGCCGGCGCACACGCCGGCGATCATGCGCCCCTGCCGGGGCCGGACCAGTCTGCGACTCATCGTCGTTCTCCCACTCTGCGGCGTTCCGCCGCCTCTACGGTCAACGGTAGAAAGGGGCGGGCACCGCGCCCTCGGTCACGAGGAGGATTGGTGCCCCGTCGACCCGTAGGTGCTTACCCGTGTACCCCCCGCACGACGCCCCCCGATCGTTCCGCACGCCGCCACCGATCCGTTCCGCACGCCGTACCCGCCCCACCCGTCCAGGCGCCGCCGGCAGGACGGGTGGGGCGTGAGCTGGGCGGGTAGGCTGGCCGGTCGGGCACCGGCAACCCCGGGCGCCCGCGACGGCCGTCCCGACCGGGCGGTCACCACCGGACCGGGACCCGCACGACGGGTACGGGCGAGGAAGTGCACCCATGATCAGCGTCTTCGACCTCTTCAGCGTCGGCATCGGGCCGTCCAGCTCGCACACGGTCGGGCCGATGCGGGCCGCCCGTACGTTCGTCACCGGCCTCAAGGCCGACGGGCTGCTCGCCGACACCGCCGGGATCCGCGCCGAGCTCTTCGGCTCGCTGGGCGCGACCGGACACGGCCACGGCAGCGACCGGGCAGTCCTGCTCGGGCTGGCCGGCGAGGCGCCGGAGACGGTCGACACCGACACGGTCGAGTCGCGGGTCACCCGGATCCGCGCCGAGCGGCGGGTCGCGCTGCTCGGCACGCACGAGGTCGACTTCGACCCGGACCGGGACCTGGTGCTGCACCGCCGCCGGTCACTGCCGTACCACCCGAACGGGATGACGTTCGCCGCGTACGACGGCACCGGTGCGCAGCTGCGCGCGAGGACGTACTACTCGGTGGGTGGCGGCTTCGTCGTCGACGAGGCGGCCGCCGGGGCGGACCGGATCAAGCCGGACAGCACCCCGGTGCGGTACCCGTTCTCCACCGGTGCCGAGCTGCTCGCGGTGACCCGCGAGACCGGACTGTCGATCAGCGCGGTGATGCTCGCCAACGAGCTGTCCTGGCGCAGCGAGCGCGAGGTGCGGGCCGGCCTGCTGGAGATCTGGCGGGTGATGCGGGAGTGCGTGGCGGCCGGCTGTGCGCGGGACGGCGTACTTCCGGGCGGGTTGAAGGTCCGGCGGCGCGCGGCCGAGCTGTACCGCGGCCTGATGGCGGACGCGGACCCGGTGCGCTCGGCGGCGGGCGCGGCCGGCCGGGGCGCGGCGGACCCGCTGCGGGCGATGGACTGGGTGACCCTGTTCGCTCTGGCGGTCAACGAGGAGAACGCGGCCGGCGGCCGGGTGGTGACCGCGCCGACCAACGGCGCGGCCGGGATCATCCCGGCGGTGCTGCACTACTACGACCGGTTCTCCCCGGGTGCCTCGGAGGACGGCGTGGTGCGGTTCCTGCTCGCGGCCGGCGCGATCGGTGTGCTGTTCAAGGAGAACGCTTCGATCTCCGGCGCGGAGGTGGGCTGTCAGGGGGAGGTCGGGTCGGCGTGCTCCATGGCGGCCGCCGGGCTGGCCGAGGCGCTGGGCGGAACGGCCGAGCAGGTGGAGAACGCGGCCGAGATCGGCATGGAGCACAACCTGGGGTTGACCTGCGACCCGGTCGGTGGCCTGGTGCAGATCCCCTGTATCGAGCGGAACGCGGTGGCTAGCATCAAGGCGATCACGGCGGCCCGGCTGGCGCTGCGCGGCGACGGGGTGCACCACGTCTCGCTCGACAAGGTCATCAAGACCATGCGTGAGACCGGGGCCGACATGAAGGTCAAGTACAAGGAGACGGCACGGGGCGGGCTCGCCGTCAACGTGATCGAGTGCTGACAGCCGCCGGGAACCGGCGGGCCGGGTAGGGCGGGGGCCGGGCAGGAGGCGACGCGGTGACCTCTGGGGTCGGGGCACTCTGGTCGCACCGCGACGCGCTGCGCATCCTGGTCCGGCGCGACCTGGCGGTGAAGTACCAGCAGTCGGTGCTGGGGTACCTCTGGTCGCTGATCGAGCCGCTGGGCTTCGGCGCCATCTACTGGTTCGTGTTCGGGGTGCTGTACGCCCGGGACACCACGCGCCACCTGGGTGAGGCGGCCGACTCGTACCCGCTGTTCCTGATCACCGGGATCTTCGCCTGGATGTGGACCAGCTCGGCGTTGAGCGAGGCCACGAACGCGTTGACCGGGCAGGCCCGGCTGATCACCACGATGAACATCCCCCGGCAGGTCTTCCCGATCGGCCGGGTCGCCGGCCGGGTGGCCGAGTACGCGGCCGGCCTGCCGATCCTGGTGGGGGTCGCGGTGGCGTACGCGGTCGCCGGGCGGATCGAGCTCGGCTGGTCGGTGCTCGCCCTGCCGCTGGCGGTGACCGTGCAGGGGGTCCTGCTGGTCGGGCTGGCGCTGCTGCTGTCCGCGGCGAACGTGCTGATGCGGGACGTCGAGCGGTTCATGCGGCTGGTCGTCCGGGTGCTCTTCTACGCCACGCCGATCATCTACCCGCTCAGCCTGGTCCGGGACTCCGGGCTGCCCGGCTGGCTGAAGACCGCGTACGAGCTGAACCCGCTGGTCGGGATCTTCCAGCTGCACCACGCGGTGTGGTACCCGGACGAGTTCCCGGGGGCCCGGCTGCTCGGCACCACCGTGGCGGGCAGCGCGCTGGTGCTCGCCGCCGGCTGGTGGGCGTTCCGCCGCCTCGAACCGGCCGTGTTGAAGGAACTGTGACGTGGCCGGACCGATCATCGAGGCGGAGGGGCTCGGCATCCGGTTCGTCCGGAACCGCCGCCGGCAGCTGCGGCTGCGCGACCTGGTCATCCACCGGGGCCGGCGCGGGGGCCGGGCGGACGGTCGCTTCTGGCCGCTGCGTGAGCTGTCCTTCTCGATCGCGGCCGGCGACACCGTCGGCGTGATCGGCCGCAACGGCACCGGCAAGAGCACCCTGCTGCGGCTGATCGCCGGGGTGCTGATCCCCGACGAGGGCCGGATCACCGTCCGGGGCGACGTGGCTCCGCTGCTGGAGCTGTCCGCCGGCTTCTCCAACGAGCTGACCGGCCGGGAGAACCTCTACCTGGTGGGTGGCCTGCACGGCCTCTCGTCGACCTACCTGCGCCGCCACTTCGACGAGATCGTGTCGTTCGCGGGGGAGCAGGTGGAGCGGGCCATCGACACGTCGGTGCGGCACTATTCGTCCGGCATGAAGGTCCGGCTCGGCTTCGCGATCATCTCCCACCTGCCGCATCCCGTCCTGCTGATGGACGAGGTGACCGCGGTCGGGGACGCGGAGTTCCGCCGGAAGTGCTATGCGACGATCGAGCGTCTGCTCGGGGAGGGGCGCACTCTGGTGCTGGTGTCACACAACGAACAGGATCTGACCCGGTTCTGCCGTCGCGGGTTCTACCTGGACGCGGGCCGGATGGTGGTCGACGGGACCATCGACGAGGCGTTGGCCGCCTACCACCGGGCGGTGCGCCGGTGACCCTCGCGATCGTGCTGACCGCCGGAGCCCCGGCCGGTCTCGCCGACCGGCTGGTCGCGCAGTGCCGACGGGCCGGGGCGGACGAGGTCCGGCCCGTCGCCGACCTGGCGGCGCTCGCCGACGTGGTCGAGGCGGCCACCGGGCCGGTGCTCGTCACCGGTGCCGACCTGGTCGCGCACACCGCCGTCCTGCGGCACCTCGCCACCAGTCCGGTCGGGCCGACGGTGGCGCTGGTGCTCTCCGGTCCGCCCGCGCACGGGCGGGCCGGGGTCCGTGAGGATCGCGGCCAGGTGGTGGCCGCCGGGCAGCCGGAGGGCGTGACCGGCACGTTCGGCGGGGCGCTTCGCGTCGGGCCGGAGGACCTGCCGGCGCTGGCCGCCGCCGCCCGCGCGGCCGCCGTGGCGGTGCCGGCCGGCAC
>JAEYGD010000394.1 GCA_023402505.1 Actinomycetes bacterium | reverse complement strand
GCCTACGACCCCACCGCCACCCGCCCGGCCGACGGCCCGGCGGCCGGCCGGAACGCCCGCCGCGCCAGGGCGCTCGGCCACCAGGTACGGCGGCCGAGGTCCAGGGCAAGCGCGGGCACCAGCAGGGTCCGGACGAGGAACGTGTCGAGCAGCACGCCGACGCTGATGATGACCGCCGTCTGCACCGACGGCACCAGCGGCAGGACGCTCAGGGCACCGAACGTGGCGGCCAGCACCACACCCGCGCTGGTGATGACCCCGCCGGTGACGGTGAGCGCGTGCAGTACCCCCGGCCGGTGCCCGAGCCGTGCCGTCTCCTCCCGGGCCCGGGTGGCCAGGAAGATCGTGTAGTCCACGCCGAGTGCCACCAGGAACAGGAACGTCTGCAGCGGGATCCCGACGAACAGCTTCGGGTAGCCCATCGCGTCCAGGATCAGCCCGGCCGCGCCCAGGGCGGCCACATAGGACAGGACCACGCTTCCCAGCAACAGCAACGGCGCGACCAACGCCCGCAGCAGCAGCACCAGGACGACGAAGACGACCGCCAGCACCAGCGGCACCACCGTCCGGTTGTCGCGGCCGACCGTCCGTTCCTCGTCGATCAGGTACGCGGTGTCCCCGCCGACGAGCGCCCGCGCGCCCGGCACGGCGTGCACGGCGTCGCGGAGCCGCTCGACGGTCGCGAGGGCCGCGTCACTGTCCGGCGTGTCGGCCAGGACCGCGGCGACGCGTACCCACCGGCCGTCGGGCGACGGTTCCGGCGCGCCGACCTCGGCGACCCCCGGCACGGTACGGGCGGCGGCCACCACCTCGTCGGACGTGCCGGCGGTGGCCAGGATCTCGGCCGGGGAGACGGCACCGCCGGCGTAGTGCGCCTCGATCATCCGCTGCCCGTTGATCGAGCCGACCTCGGTGGTGAAGGTCCTGTCGGCCGGCAGGCCGATGCTGAGGTTGCCGATGCCGAAGCTCAGGACGACCAGCGCCGCCGCCGTACCGAGCCACACCGGGCGGGGCCGCCGCCCGACGAACCCCGCGATGCGCCGCCACACCCCGTGCCCGGCGGTCCCGCCGAGGCTGGCCGCGTCCGGGGCGTACCGGGGCACGAACGGCCAGAACAGCCACCGCCCGAAGACGACCAGCACGGCCGGCAGCAGCGTGGTCATGGCGAGGAACGCCGCGGCGATGCCGACCGTGCCGACCGGCCCCAGCCCCCGGGTGGACGGCAGGTCCGCGGCCAGCAGGCAGAGCAGGCCCAGCGCGACGGTGGCCGCCGAGGCGGCGATCGCGCCGTACGAGCGGCGCAGCGCGACCGCCATCGCGTCGTGCCGGTCGGCGTGCCGGCGCAGCTCCTCCCGGTAGCGCGCGATGAGCAGCAGCGCGTAGTCCACGCCGACACCGAAGACCAGCACGGTCAGGATGCTCTGGCTCTGGAAGTCCACGGCCAGGCCGGCGTACCGGGCGAGCAGGTAGACGACCGCGCTGGCGAGCTGGCTGGCCAGCGCCACCGTCACCAGGGGGATCAACCAGAGCACCGGGCTGCGGTACGTGACGAGCAGCAGCAGCGCCACGGCGCCCGCCGTCGCCAGCAGCAGCGCGGTGTCCATGCCCTCGAACGCCTCGAAGACGTCGTCCTCGGCGGCGGCCGCACCGGTCAGCGCGGTCCGCAGGCCGGCCGGCGTGCCGGTGGCCAGCCGCTCCTTGACGCCCGCGACCGCGTCGGCCCGCCGGTCGGCGTCCCCGGCGACCGGGAAGGAGAGCAGCAGGGCCTGCCCGTCCTCGCTGGGCACCGGCGGGGGCACCTGGCCGCCGTCGGCGTACCCCTGGAAGGCCGCGCGGTCCGCCTCGGCCTTGGCGCGGTCCGCGTCGGTGAGCCCACCCTCCCGGACGTAGACGGCGACGGCGAGCGGCTTACGCGAGTCGGGGAAGGCCTCCTCGGCCCGCTGGGCGGCACGCTTGGCCTCGGCGGTGGCCGGCAACGCGCCGAGGGTGTCGTTGTCCTGCACCTCGGTCAGTTTGATCGCGAGCGGTCCGGCCGCCGCGACGAGGACGAGCCAGAAGACGAGCAGCGCGTACTTGCTGCGGCGGCCCGGCGCCAGCAGGGTTCTCCGGTTCGTGGTCATGCCACTGATCCTTCGAGCGGCCCGGCCCACGGTCAGGAGTGCCAGGACCCGTCCTCAGGTGGTGCTGGCACCAACCGATTCCGGGGCGGGTGTGGCGCAGAATGAGCGCCGTGGACAGCTCCGTACGTGCCGTGGTGTGGCGATGGGTACGGCCCGGCGTGGTCGCCGCCGGGCAGGGCCTGGCCGTGGCGCTGCTGTGCCTGACCACCAACGTCGCGCTGTTCGTGCTGTCGGTGGTGTCGCTGGTGCTCATCCCCGTGTTCGGCATCGGCTTCGCGCTCTTCCCGGCGGTGACCGTGCTGGTGCGGTGGGCGCTGACGCTGCAACGCCGGCTCAGCCGGTGGGGCGGCGCGCCGATCGTGTCGCCGTACCGGCCGGCGCCGGCCGACGCCCCGCTCGGCACGTGGCGGCGGTTCCGGTGGGTGGTCTCGGACGTGGCGACCTGGCGGGACTTCGCCTGGCTGGTCCCCGGCACGGTCACCGGCGCGGCCTGCCTGCTGGCGTTCGCGCTGCCGGCGTACGGCCTCGAAGGTGTCCTGCTGGTGCCGGTGCTGCTGTACGTCGTCACCGACTGGTACGGCTACGGCGTCTTCTGGCCGATGGGCAACGTCGTGCAGGCGTGGCTGTCCATCCCGCAGGGCTGGCTGCTCCTCGGCGGCGGGCTGGCCGTCGCGCCGTGGCTGGTGTGGCTGCACTTCCGCTTCGCCGGTTTCTTCCTCGCGCCCACCCGGGCGCAGGAGTTGGCGTCGCGCGTACGGCACCTGGCCGCGACCCGCGCCGACACCATCGACACGCAGGCCGCCGAGCTGCGCCGCATCGAGCGGGACCTGCACGACCGGGCGCAGGCCCGCCTGGTGGCGCTGCGGATGAGCATCGGCCTGGCCGAGGAACTCCTGGCCCGTGACCCGGCGGCCGCGCAGCGGCTGCTGTCCGAGGCGCAGGAGAACAGCGGCCTGGCGCTGGTCGAGCTGCGGGATCTCGTACGCGGGATCTACCCGCCGGTGCTCGCCGAGCGTGGCCTGGACGGCGCGGTGCGGGCCCTCGCCCTCACGGTCAACCCGCCGGTGACGGTCGACGTGGACCTGCCGGGAAGCCCGCCGGCGGCGGTGGAGTCCGCGGCGTACTTCGCGGTGGCCGAGTTGCTGGCCAACGTGGCGAAGCACAGTGGCGCGTCGCGGGCCTGGGTGCGCCTGGGCCACGCGGACGGTGCGCTGCGCGTGGAGGTCGGCGACGACGGGCGCGGCGGCGCGTCCTTCGACGCCGGCAGCGGCCTGGCGGGTGTGCGCCGCCGGCTGGCCGCCTTCGATGGCACGATGAGCGTCACGAGTCCGCCGGGCGGACCGACCGTCGTGACCATGGAGCTGCCGTGCGGGTTGTCATCGCCGAGGATCTCGCCCTCCTCCGGGACGGGCTGACCCGCATCCTCGACGCGTACGGCTACCAGGTCGTCGAGGCGGTTGCCGACGGGCCGTCGGTGCTGCCGGCGTTGACGCGGCACCGGCCCGACGTGGCCGTGCTCGACGTACGCCTGCCGCCCACCTTCACCGACGAGGGCCTGCAGGCGGCGCTCGCGGCCCGCCGGGAGGTGCCCGGCCTGCCGGTCCTGGTGCTGTCGCAGCACGTCGAGCAGTTGTACGCGCGGGAGCTGCTGGCCGACCGTGGCGGTGGTGTCGGCTACCTGCTCAAGGACCGGGTGTCCAACGTCGGGCAGTTCGTCGACGCGGTACGCCGGGTCGCCGACGGCGGCATGGTGATGGACCCGGACGTCGTGTCGCAGCTGTTGGCACGCAACGCGGGCGCGGACCGGCTCGGCGGGTTGACCACGCGGGAGCGGGAGGTGCTGGGGCTGATGGCGCAGGGGCGGTCGAACGGGGCGATCGCGGGGCGGCTCTACGTCACCGAGAAGGCGGTCAGCAAGCACATCAACAACATCTTCAGCAAGCTGGGGCTGCCGCCGTCGGACGACGACAACCGGCGGGTGCTGGCGGTGCTGGCGTACCTGAACGGGTGATCCTCACCGGGCGGGCGTGTCGAGGTGGGCCAGCGCAGCCGCCAGGTGGGCGGTGGCCCGTTGGCGCACCGGCTCGTACTCCGCCACCGGGTAGCACCGGGTGGCGTCCTCGGTGAGCAGGATCAGGTCCAGGTAGATGTGGTAGAGGCGCAGGCGGTCGCGTTCCCGGTCGGTCAGCTCGTCCCGGCCGAGGTAGCCGGGGAGCAGGCCGGGCACGTCGGTGGGGTCGCAGAATTCGGCCAGGGAGACCAGCTCGGCGATCGGGTCGCCGTAGAAGGCGCGCTCGCCGTCGATGATCCCGTCGACGGTGAAGCCGTCCCCGTCCGGCCGGACGAAGATGTTGCCGTCCCACAGGTCGAAGTGGACCAGGGCCGGGCGGGTCACCTCGTCGAGCAGGCCGGCGTGGCGGCGGACGAGCCGGCTGATGGTCTCCGCGGGCGCCGGGAGCCGGCGGTCGTACGCGACGGCGTCGGCGAGGATGTCGTCGACGATGGCCAGGAACGAGGTGCGCCAGCTCGCCGAGCGGGTACGCCCGTCGCGGCGCGGATAGCCGAACAGGTCCCCGGTCACCGTGTTCAGCCGGGCCGCCCAGCGGCCGATCTCGTGGCGTACCGCCGTCAGCTGTGCCGGGCTCATCGCCTCCTTCGCGGTCCGCAGCGACTCGCCGCGCAACCGGTCCACGACGAGGTAGCCGGCGTCGACGTCCGCGGCGCGCAGCACGGGCAGCGGCAACCCGACCTCGGCGGCCCGCCGGTAGAACTCGACCTCGGTACGCATCAGCTCGACCTCGTACCGCAGCAGGGGCAGCTCGGGCGGGGGCGCCACCTTCACCACCAGTTCGCGACCGTCGGCGAGCGCGACCCCGTACGTGGCGTTGAACCAGCCGTCGGTGAACTCGACGACGTCGCGCAGTTCGATCCCCGCGCCCAGGGCCTGCCGCAGCAGGCGGTCGATGTCCGCTCGGGACAGGTCGCGCTTGGTGATGCTCCGCACGCCCGGGAGCATCCCACCCGTGGGAAGGCTTCCACAACACCGGCCGGTCGGGCGGGGCCACCCGACCGACCACTAGCCGGAGGGCGCGTCGCCCAGCCGGCGCAAGACCTCGCCGCAGACGTCGACGCAGTGCGCCAGCACCACGTCGGCGGTGAGCACCCCGGTTGTGGTGAACGCGAAGGCCGCTCGGTCGACGCGTTCGACCGACCCGGTCCAGGGCGCGGCCGTCAGCACCTGCTCGAAGACGTCACTGCCGGGATAGGACAGGTCGAAGACGGACAGCATCCCGTCGTCGAAGCTGAGGGCCCAATCCTGGCCGTCCTTCGTACCGACCGACAGGTAGCCGGGCAGGTCCTCCAGCGCGGGGTCCCGCGGCAGGCGCGCGACGGCCTCGGTCACCGCGGGCTGCCCGGCCAGATCGTCGCCTTCGAAGATGTCCCAGCCGCCGCTGCTGCGCCGCGGCTCGACACCGTCGACCGCGTGGGCAGGGCGAGAACGCCGCAACCAGCTCATGACTCTCACTATCGGGGAAGACGGGGCCCGGTGTCGCCAGCGGAGCAGACGGCGCCGGCCAGCGGAGCAGACGGGCTCAGTCGAGTTCGACGAACGGACGGTTGAGGTGCGCGGTGGCGAGCACCGCGTGCTCACGGCGGGCGCTGTCGAGCAGCGATCGGCGGGTCAGCCGGGCCAGGTCCTGGTCCGCCTCGTACCGGTAGGCGACGTCCGGGTCGGCGAGCTGGACGGCGTGGACGAGCACGTCTCCGGTGACCACCACCTGGTCGTGGCGACCACCCTCCACCAGCACCGACTGGTGCCCCGGGGTGTGGCCGGGCGTGGGCACCACCCGGACGCGGTCACCGCGGCGGCCCGCCGGGGTACGCCGGCCCGCCGCCAGGCTGTCGCCGCTGAGCACCACTCCACCGTCCACCGCGTGCAGTTGCCCCGCGGCCCGCAGGGGGCGCACCGCGTACCCCAGCATCTCGCTGCCTCCGGCCTCCAGCGCGTCGAGCTCACGCTGCTGCACCACGTACCGCGCGTTCGGGAACATCGGTACGCCCTCCGCGGTGACCGCCCAGCCGGCGTGGTCCTCGTGCAGGTGCGTCAGCACCACGGTGTCCACCTGCCGCACGTCGATCCCGCTGCCGGCCAGCAGTTGCGGCAGCACGCCCGGCACCGGCGCCCACGCCGACGCGGGGCTGCCGACCGGGCCGACCCCGGTGTCGACCAGCGTGTACCGGTCGCCGGGGCGTCGGATGGCGTAGCAGCGGAAGTCCAGATTCCAGGTCCGGTCCGGCCCGAACGCGGCCGGGTCGATGCGCCGCGCCGCCGCCCAGTCCCGGTCCGACGCCCCGGCGAAGGCCTCGTCGTAGCCGAGGAAGAACGGGCCGGCGGCGTCGCGCAGCGCGAGAACGTCGAAACAGCCCACCGAGCGCACGGTTGCGCCCCTTGCGTGCGTGGCCCTTGGGTGCGCGGGGTTGGCGGGGTTGGCGTGCGCGGGGTTGGCGTGCGCGGGGCGGGCGGCGAGGGCGCCACCGCCCACGGCCGCCGCGCCGAGCAGCAGGGTCCGCCGGCTGACCGATCCTTGCGGGTACGACACGGAAATCTCCTTCGTCGACTGTGTACGCCGGGCCGGTGGGCCAGCGCGGGTGCAACTTCGGGGAAGTTGCCGCCTCGCCGCTCTCGGAGGCGACAACTTCCCCGAAGTTGTCAGGAGATCAGCCGGTCGACGGTGGGTGCGAAGCATTCGAAGGGCTTCTAATGTTGGCCTTGTGCTCACGCTGCGCGTTGACGCGGACCGGCTCGTCCGGTCGCGGTTCGCGCTGTCGCGGCTGACGGAGGTCACCAACGCCCTGGAGGTGCTCGCCCACCCCGAGCGGGCCCCGTACGCGCGCAGCTGGGTGACCCACACCCGGCGCACCCTCGCCCCGGGCTCGGTCGACGTGCTGTTCGAGCTGGTCAACGCCGCCGGCGGGTACATCCCCGACTTCCTGTCCCCGCTGCCCGGCACGTACGAGCCGACACTCGACGAGGAACTCGCGGCCGTGGAGGCGACCACCGCCGGGGACGTACACCGGCAGCTACGGCTGGCGTACCGGATCGGCCCGCCGCCACCGGACCTGCTGGAGCGCAGCCCGGCCGGACGCGACCCCCGACCACCTCTGCCGGCCACGGTCGCCCGGGTGCTCGTCCGGCACGGCGAGGACGTGCTGCTCACCCGCGTCGTCGACCAGCTCGCCCGCTTCTGGCGGCACGCCCACGCCGACCTGTGGCCGGCCCTGCACCGGGTGCTGGACGAGGACATCCGGCACCGGGCCACGCTGGCCAGCCGGACCGGACTGGCCGACATCGTCCGTACCCTCGATCCTCGGTTGGTGTGGGACGGCAGCCGGCTGATGCTCGACTCGCCGTCCGAGGTGTCCCTCGACGCGGCGCAGGGGCTCGTCCTGGCCCCGTCGGCGTTCCTGCCCCGCCCAGCGGTGTACCTCGGCGCGCCCGGTCTGGTGATGGTCGGCTACCCGGCGCGAGGGCGGGGCCAGGTGTGGTCGGCGCCCTCGGCGGTCGGGGAGGAGACCGGGGTTCTGGGCGCCCGCCGGGCGGCGCTGCTCACCGATCTGGGTACGCCGCTGACGACCACGGAGCTGGCGGTGCGGCACGGGATCAGCCCGGCCACCGTGTCGTACCACCTGGGGCGGCTGCGGCGGGCCGGGCTCGTGGTGTCGCGGCGGGAGGGGCAGGAGGTGCGGTACGAGCGGACGCGGCCGGCGGGGGAGCTGCTGCGGGCGCTGCGCGCCGGTGTACGCGGCTGACGGACGGCACAGCCGCCGAGCAGACGGGCTTTGACCCTCGCAAACCGCTGGTGGATCAGGCGGCGATGGTCCGAGCGGCGGCGTACATGTCGGCGGGGAGCGGGTGAGCCAGCTGCCAGATGATGCGCATGGGCCGGTCGCCGGTGTGCTCGCGGTAGGTCATGGTGCCGGCGTACAGGTAGGCCGGGGCGCCGAGGTCGCGGTCAGCCATCTTCGTCTCCCGTACGAAGAGGTGCACCGTCGAGCCCTGCTTCTCGTGGTTGACGTAGCGCTGCCCGGTGGCGGAAGCCGACGACGTGGTGCTCTGCGACTCCCACTGGAACAGCGTCTCGGTGATGGCCCGGTCGGCGTACATGGTCGTGGGGGAGTAGTGCTCCTCGGATTTGACCAGCGTGACGAAGAACAAGTCGGCCTGGACGTCCGGCAGCCACTTGACGCCCTCCCGCAGCGAGCCCGGGTTCGGCATGCCGAAGGCGGCGCACGCCTCGTTGCGGCTGTACCGGGCGTGCACCTGCAGCGGCAGCCCGTCGACCGGCACCGTGACCCGGTGGATGCGGTCACGCAGCACCTCGGCCACCTGCCGCAGCTCCACGCAGCGCGCCGGTTCGGCCCAGAGCCGCGACAGCCGCTCCTCCCGCTCGGTCAGCGGTGCGTCCGGACCCCAGAGGTCGAAGTGCAGCATGTCCCACAGCCGCCCAATCCCCGGCCGCTCGCCGGCCGTCACGCGGGCCAGCAGGTCGAGCCGGTCCGGGTCGTCGAGGTGCAGCATCCGCCCGATGGCCCTGCCCAGCTCGCGGTCATTCGGCCCGGGTGGCGGGGTCTCCAGTCCGGCGAGCCGCCGTAGCCCGCTCCACCCACCGATGTTCGCCGACCGGTAGACATCCTCGATCTCCACGCCGGCCTCGCGCAGGAACTTGGCCAGGCTCACATCACCGAGCAGCCGCAGCTCTCGTGCCAGGCCGGTCTTCGAGGTCGGCATCGCCGACTTCAGGTTGGCCAGCACGACGTCCTTCGCCACCCGGTCGAGCTGGATGTGGCAGCCGCTCGGCAGCGACGGGAAGTCATCCCGTACGGCTTCGGTGATCGCCCGCCGGCTCACCCCTGTCAGGGCACGCCAGCGCAGGTCGAAGCGGAAGTTGGCGTGCTGCCCGCCGATGAAGTCGAGCACGGTCAGGCACGGCTTGTCGTCGTCCAGGCGCAGGCCACGGCCGAGCTGCTGAAGGAATACCGTGGCGCTCTCGGTGGGCCGCAGCATCAGGATCGTGTCGACCATCGGCAGGTCGACACCCTCGTTGAACAGGTCGACGGTGAACAGCACCCGCAGCCTGCCGTCCCGGAAGTCCTTGACGAGAGCTTGCCGCCCGGCGGCGTCGACCCGCGAGGTGATCGCAGCCGACGGCATGCCGTGCTTGGTGAACCAGTCCGCCATGAACTCTGCGTGCCCGATGCTCACGCAGAACCCGAGCGCCCGCATCCGCCCGACGTCGACGGTGTCCCGTACCGCACGCAGCACCATCCGCGCCCGCGCGTGGTTGCCGGTGTAGACGCCGTCCAACTCCGCCGGGTCGTACCCCTGCCCGCGCTTCCACCGCAGCTGCGACAGATCGACGTCGTCGTGCAGCCCGAAGTACTGGAAGGGCGCCAGCAACTGCCGCTCCAGCGCCTCCCATAGGTGCAGCTCCACGGCGGCGCGGCCGTCGAACCACCGCCGCACGTCGCCGCCGTCGCTGCGGTCGGGCGTCGCCGTCAGCCCCAGGAGTACGCGTGGCCGCAGCCGCTCCAGCAGCCGGGCGTATGTCGGTGCTTCCGCGTGGTGGAACTCGTCAACGATCACCATGTCGTACGCCTCGGGGTTGATCTCCCGCCGGTGCAGCGACTGGATGGAGGCGAAGACGTGCCGCCAGTGCTGCGGCTCCCGGCCGCCGACGAGCGTCTCGCCGAAGCTGCCGTCGCCCATGACCTGCCGGAATGTCGCGAGGCTCTGCCGCAGGATCTGCTCCTGATGCGCGACGAAGAGCAGCGAGTCGACGGCCTTCTCGCGCTGGAGCCGGCGGTAGTCGAGTGCCGCGACCACCGTCTTGCCGGTGCCGGTTGCCATGACGACGAGGTTGCGCCAGCGGCCGTGGACTTTGCGCTCGGCGTCGAGGTCGGCCAGGATCTCGGCCTGGTACGGGTACGGCCGCACGTCCAGGTTGGCGATCTCGACGAGTGCCTCGTCGGGGCGCTCCCCGCGCAGCGCGATCCGGAGCCGGTCTGCGTCCTGCTCGGGCTCGTAGCCTTCGAAAGCCGGGTCGTTCCAGTAGTCCTCGAACGTCGCGGTGAACGTGTCGATGACGTGCGGCTGCTCGATGTTGGAGATGCGGACGTTCCACTCGACGCCGTCGACCAGGGCAGCCTTCGACAGGTTCGACGAGCCGACGTACGCGGTGGTGGTGCCGCTGCGGCGGCGGAACAGCCATGCCTTGGCGTGCAGGCGGGTGGTGCGGGTCTCGTAGGAGATCTTGATGTCGGCGCCGAGTTCGGCGAGCCGGTCGAGGGCGCGTTGGTCGGTCGCACCGAGGTAGGTCGTGGTGATGACGCGGAGCCGGCCGCCACGGTCGATCAAATCGCGGATGGCCGGCTCGACGATGCGCAGGCCGTGCCACTTGATGAACGCACACAGCAGGTCGACCTGGTCGGCGGAGGCCATCTCGTGGGTGACCTCGTGACCGATACGCGGCTGGTGACGGCCGTTAACCAGCAGCGCGCCGGTGGAGAGCGGGGTCGTGGGGCGTATCGGGAAGGCCGGCTCCCTTAGCGGGGTGGTTGGGGCGGCGATGGCGTGGAGCAGGCGCTGGGCGTCGTTGATCTGGTCGACGGTGTCGACCGCGCGCGGCTCGGCCTGGCCGATGCTCACGATGGCGTCGGCTATTAAGTTAGCCAACTCGACTTGGCGGACGAGTTTTTCCTCGCCCCCTTGAATAGCTTGGAGAGCCCGGTTCGCGACGAGTGCGATGTGGCGTGTCAACGCATGGATGACATCGGCCGATTTGAGGGACGAATACTGGATCAGGGCTGGCTCCAGCCGATGGAGACGGTTGGCGAGATCGCGGGTGATTAGGTGTTCGTAGATTCCTGGTTCAAGATCCGCCATCCGGCCAACTTACTCATCCGCAGGGCCCCACTGGCGCCAGGAACTGGCGCGATGCTGTCAGATATACGACAGCTATTCTGCCTCTGGGTGCCCGGCGGGTCATGGTCTGTTCTTTGATCAGTGACGAGATTGCTGCATGTAGGAGTCGCCTCATCGTCATCGGCAATCGGCAGCCTCCTGGGTGAGGAACAGCCTCGCGGAGTATTGACAATAAGCCCAGAGTCGTGGGCATCGGGCCAAAGGTCGAACCGCTTGGGCCCCAAAGGTGACAGCACGCACGGTAGCCTCCGGAGCACGCCTTGTGGGAGGTGAAGGGCGACACGTGCTGGCTGTGCGACGTACTCCTGTTTCCGACGGCTCCCAACGGGTTCAGGAATCGTCATTTTGCGTTGATGGGTGGTTGTTGGACGCGATTGAATTCCGGCGCTGATTTTCGACCCGCATTTGACGCAAACTTGAGACGTGTCTGACGGTTCACGACGTAGTGTCAGTTGGCTGCCCTCAAGCGGCTGGGGATTTGGTGCGACGAAGTGGAGGCAAGGGTGAGCGCAAACGATGTCGTATTGCTTGACTCGACCTTGGAGCGTGAACGAATGAAGACGGCGGCCAAGTTGCCGTTGCCGGACTTCCACACGTTCTTCGTCGCCCGTCAGTACCTAAAGGCTTATAGTCCAAATCACGACGATCTTCTCTCTGGCCTGGTCGATGGTGAAAAGGATTGTGGGATTGATGGCATCTATGTCTTTGTGGATTCCATGTGTATCCGCGATGAGGAACCTGTTAGTCGTCTTGGGCGGCGCGCAAATTTGGATCTTATTATCCTGCAAGTGAAGAACACTGCAGGCTTCACTGAACCGGCAATAGATAAGCTTATCGTTAACCTTCCTAAACTGCTGAATTTCAGTCGAGATGAAGAGACTTTGGCGAAGTTTGTCAATCCTAAGCTGATCGAAGCAACTCGGCGCTTCCTGGAGACCTATAAGAATCTCGATCTCCCGCAGCTGAGAATCTTTGTTGCATTCGCGTCACTGCGCGCAACTCATCTACATCCGCAGATTGAGCTGAAGGCTCAAGAGTTGAAGGCCGTTCTGCAAGATACGTTCGGCGGATGCGAGCCCAGTGTCCAGTTTCTAGGGGCGAGCGAGATATGCGCGCTGGTTCGAGACAACCCTCCCACGGTGCGGCGTCTGAGCCTAGCCGAGAACCCTATATCCACCGATACATCAGGGGGTTACGTAGGCGTTGTGCGGCTTGATGACTATGAGAAGTTCATCACGGGTCCGGCCGGGGACTTGGATGCGGGGCTATTCGAAGCGAATGTTCGTGACTACGAAGGGGAAACCGCCGTCAACAGGAGCATCCAGCAGACCCTGGAGCAGGCGGAGAATGATATAGATTTCTGGTGGCTCAACAATGGCGTGACGATTGTTGCGACACGGGTTCAGCCAGCAAACAAGATGCTGGAACTGGAGTCGCCACAAATTGTCAACGGTCTCCAGACGTCGACCGAAATCTACAAGCGCGGCAAGCGGACTGTAGGAGATCAGGATTCGAGAAGCGTGCTGGTAAAGGTGATCGAAGCGCCGGACGATGCTGTTCGCGACCGAATTATCCGTGCTACGAATAGTCAAACTGCGTTCGGGCCAAGCGTTCTTCGGGCCACCGACTTGGTCCAGAGGCGCATTGAAGAATATCTTTTAGGCAAGAATCTCTACTATGAGCGGCGCCGCCGCCATTACTTCAACAGGCAGCTTCCGGTCGACCGCATCGTGTCGATCGATTCGATGGGGCAGGCAGTCTTGAGCGTCACAGTTCAGACTCCTCATGTGGCGCGGAAGAACGCCGGAAAGATTTTCGATGATGAAGTTTACGGGTTGGTCTTTCATCCCGATCACCCTCTAGCTGCTTATCACGCATGCATCCGCCTTTTGCAGGCTGCACGTGAATTTTTGTCAGCTTACAGGAAGACGATTTCGGTCGAAGATTTCCAATATCATCTCGCCATGCTGCTGGGGATCGCTCTCACCCGCAAGCAGCAACCGAGCATGCGGGACCTGGCTAGGATTGAAGATGTTGAAGCTACTACCTCCATTGCTAGAGAGATGTTTTCGACGATCCAGGAGGAGTATGACCACAGTAGCCGGATCACGGGGGTCTACCTCTTGGATCAACTAGCGAAGGACGTAGAGGTTACAAAGAGGATCCTCGATCGGAGCCGGACGTACCTTCGATCCTCGTCCAGACACACGATGCCTCCCAACTTTCGGTAAAGGGCTGTCGCAGAACTGGCAGGCAGTCAACGACCGCCTGCCAGTCCAGTTCAGAAGGTAGCGGGATTATGACGACTCTTGCCCCTAGCAGTAGCCGTAGGTTCCGGTCGTAACTGGGATGAGAAGCCAACTGCTCCTTGACATTCGGAAACGCGTAGACCGGGATCGGGGCGCCCAACGCCTCGTTGAGGATGCCGAGCGCGAGGGTGTCGTTGATGCCTTGAGCCCACTTGTTGATCACGTTGAAGGTGGCGGGGACGACCGCGACGGCGGTAGCCGGCGGATGCGGTTCCGGCTCGCCGGGCTTGCGCCACTGCACCCGGACGGGATACCCGGTCTGCTCGGCGAGCGCCTCACGGTCGATCCACGTCGCGGCAGTTGGCGTGGCGGTCAGGCAAACCGTCCAGCCGTCTTCCTGTAGCAGTTCGATCAGTTCACCGATTCGAAGCGCCGGGGGCGCGGCGCAGACGACCAGCGCAAGGACGGGTGATTTCATGCCAGCAGCCCGGCCCGTTCTGCGAGTGGCCGCAGACCCGGCGTCGCAGTTCGGCGCTCCTTCGCCAACAGGTCGATCAGGAGCGTCCGCGCCTGTACGTTCGCGTGGACCATCTCGGCGGCCACCCGTTCGGCTTCGAGTAGATGTAGAACCGCGACGGACCTGTCGCCGGATGACATCAGCGCCGCTGCGGCCAGGTCGACGTGTACCTGCGCCCTGCGACCGACCAACACTGGCGGCAGACGCGACGTGTTGAGCCGCGTTCCGAGCTCGACAGCCCGGTCTGCGTTACCGGCCCGGACGGCGGCGGATACCGCGTGAATGAGGACGTTTGTCGGCCCGAAGCCGGTCCACAGTCGGTTGCGGTCCGCACCGAGCGTTGTCGCCAGCCCGTCGGCGCGCGTCAGGAACTGGCCAGCTTGCGTCGGATCACCCCGCCGGGCAGCCATAACGGCTGCCAGGAGCATTAGCGCACCGTGGGCGGACAGAAGGTCAAGATCAGTCACCGGACGGGATGAAGCCAGGCGGTCGATGCTGGTTCGCGCCACCTGCTCCGCTTCTGCTGCTCGCCCCGGCTGCCGCAACAGTCCGCAGATTGCCTGGTACGCGGCAACCGCCGCTAACGCCTGATCGTCGGCGATGCGCGCCGCGGTGGATGCCCGGTCTGCCGTCAACAGGGCCGCCTCACCATCACCTAGCTTGGCGGCGAGCTTCGATGCAGCGATGTATGCAGCGGCGAGCAGCCGAAAGGCGCTGTTGCGGTGGTTACCAGATGCGCTGGTACTCAGCGCGGTTGCTTGGCCGAGCACGGTCGGTAGGAGCCGGGCGGCCGACGTGTAACTCGCTCGTTGGTAGCGGTTGTGAACCCTGCCCACAGCTCGCCGGACCTCGATCAATGACGGCGACGGGCCGGTCGATCCCGTCAGATAGCTGGCGAGGAAGGTCCGGAGGCCGCTCAAGAGATCAGGCCGGGCTGCGGCGGAAGCAGGATCACGCTCAATGTTCTTCACGGCCTGCCCTCGATGCGCTGCCACCGACACGTCGACGAGCATGTCGTCGAGCTGTTCGAGCGTAACGCCCAGCGCATTGGCGATCCGGTTTCGATGCCAGGGCTGCGGATCCGTCTCGGCGTTCTCCCAGCGCACCACAGTCGACCGTTCCACACCGAGGAGTTCGGCCAGCCGCTCCTGGCTGTACCCGAGCGCCTTACGCCGCTGACAGAGCCGCTGCCGCTTCAACGTCACGGTCATCCCCTTCCACCCTGCCCGCAACCGTAGTAACCGTGCGTCGGTCGCGCGGGTACGGAGACGCCTCATTTCTGCGTCACACAGGCCTCTCCGACGCTGTGGTTCCTGGTTCCCTCCTTGCCCAGGCTGAGGGCATGGCCCGGGACGGGTGCTGGGCTCCGGCGGCGTCGACCCGAACGACGAGCGTCGTCCCCGCCCGCCCCGGCGCCCAGGAGAACAGGGAGGGACATGGACTCGATCGACGAGGTGCTCGGTGAACTGCCGCTGCCGCCGTACGTGACCGCCGAGGACGTCGGCTTCGCCGTCAAGGCGCTGACCGTGCACGCGGCCGAGCAGTGGCCGGACGGCCTGCGCTGCCGCAACGACCGCGCCCCTCACCCGTGTCGCCTGCACCGCTGGGGCCAACGGGTCCTCGACCAGCGCGGGCTCACGGACCGGCAGGTTCAGGCGCTGATCGCCGAGCAGGAGGCACCGCGGCGATGATCTACACGACCGGGGGACGGCTGTACCCGCACGACGTCCGGGCCGCCGCCTTCGACACCCGTTGGCGGGGCCTCGACCCGCGCCAGGTCGACGACTACCTGAACCGGATCGCCGGCGAACTCGACCGCCTGCACCGGGACCTCGCCACCGCCAACACCGAAGCCGAACGCATCCGCCAGGCCCTACGTCAGTGGCAGTCCCGCCACAACGGCTGCCGCCACACCACGCCCGGCTCACCGAACACCCGGCGACCGCGGTGAGCGCACCCCGCTGGATCATCCATCTGCCCACCACGCTGACCAGCCGCGACGAGACGACGAGACTGGCGGCGGCGCTACGCGAATCGCTCGGCCACGTCACTGCCATCGACTTCGGTGAGACCACCCTCAGCGAGGAGGACCACCAGTTCCTGCGTACCCGGGTCTGGTGTGACGCCCGGCTCGACGGCGCCGGCCGCTGCCGACGCCGCAACGACCACGACGGGCCCTGCGGGACCACCGGATAGCACCCGCCGAGAGCTAGCCGGCGATCCGGGTGACGAGGAAGTCGAGCCGCTCCGCTTGGAAGTTCGCGGGGATGCGGCCGCTCTCGGTCAGGACGACGATGCCGTGCAGCGCGCTCCAGGTGACTTCGGCGAACAGTTCGCGTCGCGGGTTGTCCGGGGGGAAGCAGGCCACGAACTCGTCGAAGGCGGCGCGCAGTGGGGGCGGCGTCTCGGCGTGCGCGAACTTCACGTCCGTCGGCAGGACGAACATGGCCTGGTAGAGGGCGGGCCGCTCGGTCGCGAAGTCCAGGTAGGCGCGGCAGACGGCGTGCAGCGCCGCAGGTGGCTCGGGGGTGGCCAGGCGGGCCCGGCGCAGGCGCGCGGCGAGGTCGTCGAAGCCTTCGACGGCGACGGCCCGCATGATGGCGTCCTTGCCGTTGAAGTGGCTGTAGAGCACGGGCTGGCTGTACTCGACACGCTCGGCCAGCCGCCGCGTTGTCACCGCCTCCCATCCTTCGGCCTCGGCGAGTTCGCGGGCCGCCGTGATGATCAGCTGATGGCGCTCGGCGCGTTCGCGCTCGCGGCGTTCGGAGATGGCGGACATGACCTGATCCTAGCAATGCTAGACACGCTGTCGATGGCAACGTATCGTCGCTCCAGCATCTAGCACTGCTAGCAGTCACGCGAGAGGGAGTCATCCATGCTCGGCAACATCGCCACCGTGCTCGCCGGACTGATCGGTGTGGCCGTCATCCTCATGGGCGCAAATGCCTTCCGGGCGCCGCAGGCCGCGGTCGGCTTCGGCATTCCCGACACCCCGACCGAGGCCCCGGCCTTTCGCGCCTGGCTGGCGGTCAAGGCCGTGCGCGACATCGCCGCGGGGCTGATCATCCTCGTCGTGGTGGTGGGCGGGACGACCCAACTACTGGGCTGGCTCATCCTGGCCGCCACCCTCATCCCGGTCGGCGACGCGCTGATCGTGGCGCGCAGCGGTGGGCCCAAGACGGCCGTCTACGGCATCCACATCAGCACCGCAGCGGTGATGCTGGCGATCAGCGTGCTCCTGCTCGTCGCGTAGCCGACGATGCCCGTCGCCGCGCGAGCGCAGGTGCGGGGCATCAGCGAGGGCATACCCCGGCAGTGGAACGGGTCAGCGCGGGCGGCGGCTCCACACTAGGCTCTCGCCTGGCCCGCCGGCCTGCGGCTGGCCGACACGGGGGAGGTGTCATGCGGCGTCGTCACCTGCTGGCGTCCGGCATAACGGCGGCGATCGGGCTCAGCGCCGGGGAGTTGTGGAGAGCGGCACCGGCAGCCGCCGCGACGGTGCCGCTGAAGAGCGTCGGCACCCAGCTGCCGGTGGACGACCTCCGGGCGATCGAGCTCGACGAGGCGCGTGGCCGCCTCTACCTCGCCCAGGGGGTCGGCGGCGGGCTGCCGTTGGTCGTGACCGACCTCGACGGCCGGCTGCTGTCCCGGATCACCGCCGTCGCCGACATCTCCGACCTCGTCCTCAGCGACGACGGCCGCCTCCTGTACGCGGCCCAGGGCTTCAACCGGATCGTCGCGTTGGACGCCGACACGCTCACCATCGTCGCCAGCTACCCCGCGCCCGTCGGCGCCCACCTCTACACGGTCGAACCGACCGGTGACAAGCTGGTCGGCGGCTTCATCGACGCCGGTCTCGGCTCCGGCGGCCTGCTGATCTGGTCCGCGCCCGGGACCCCGCCGGTCGTTTACACCGACGGCCCCGACTACCACCCGATCATCGACGCCAGCTCCGGTGCGCCCGGTCTCCTGGTTGCCGGCGACACGGGATACTCGCCGGTCACCACGTACGTCATCGACGTCTCCGGCGACTACCCGCGGATCGTGGCCCGGCGGGACTATACCGGCAGCAACCTCATCGACTACGCCGTGAGCCCGGACGGCACCGAGGTGGTGGAGACGGTCGGCCACCCGTACGAGCACCACTCGTACCGGCTGCCGGACCTCGCCGACGCCACCGTCTATCCGAGCGGCGTCTACCCGCAGGACGCCGCCTGGTCCGGGGACAGCTCGACCGTCGCCGTCGGCCGCTCCAGGGCCTTCGACAACATCGATGTCTACCTCTACCGCAAGGGCGGCACGGTCCCGACGTACACCGTCGACTTCCGCAACGGCGAGAGCCTCTGGAAGGGCACTCTGCTGGTCAACCAGGGCGGCACCCGCGCCTGGGCGGTCACGTCGGCCGACCCATATCAGGAAACCCAGCTTCTGCACTCGTTCGGGCCGGCGCATCCGCCGAAACCGCCGGTCACCGACCTGGCCGTCACCGCTGAGGTCGGGAGCGACAAGCAGACCGCGCAGCTCACCGTGACCTGGAGCACGCCCGTCGGGGACGACAACTACTGGTGGATCACCGCGTCGACCGACGGCGGGGCCGAGCGGGAGTTCTGGCGCAGCAAGATGGACGCCAGCGGCCGGCACACCCGCACCTACTCGCTGCCGCGCGGCACCACCACCTTCACCGTCCGGTACCGCGACTTCGAGCAGTTCTACCCCGACGGCTACGCGACGGCGACGCTGCGGCGGTGACCGGGACCCCTGCGGGCGATCCCCGAGGCAATCCCGGGGCGGCCAGGGAGTGACCTGAGCAACTTTCACCACTAGCGTCGGTCTGACCTGGACACTCGACCCGGGGAGGACCTTTTGAGCCACCACCGAGCCGCCCGATGAAACTCCGTCCACTCGTCGCCGTCACCGCCGCTCTCGGGCTGGTCGCCGCCGGCCTCACCGTCACCGGCGGCACCGCCGTCGCCCACGGCCGCGGCTACTCCGCCCTCATCCAGCGCGCCTCCTACGGCGTACCGCACATCACCGCCCGCGACTTCGCCAGCCTCGGCTACGGCGTCGGCTACGCGCAGGCCGAGGACAACATCTGCCTGATCGCCCAGCAGATGGTCACCGTCAACGCCCAGCGCTCCCGCTGGTTCGGCCCGCAGACCGCCAACGTCAGCAGCGACCTCTTCCACCAGAAGGCCATCGACGCCCGCGCCGCCGAGCGCTGGCTCACCGGCCCACGCGACGGGGTCCGCTCACCCTCCAACGAGGTACGCGACCAGATCCGCGGCTTCGTCGCCGGCTACAACGCGTACCTGCACCGCGCGAAGAACAGGATCACCGACCCGGCCTGTGCCGGGCAGGAATGGGTCCGCCCGATCACCGAGCTGGACATGTGGCGGGCCAACTGGGCGCGGATGATCCGGGCCAGCTCCGGCGCCCTCGCCGACGGCATCGTCGCAGCCGCACCGCCCGCCGCGAACGGAGGCGGCGCACCCGCGAGCGCCCCGCAGGCCGAGGCCGTCGTCAGCGCCCGCGACGGCGCCCCGGCCGGCGTGGGCAGCAACGCGTACGGGCTGGGTCGCGACGCCACCGCCGGCGGCGCCGGCATGCTGCTGGCGAATCCGCACTTCCCGTGGGACGGCGGCGAGCGCTTCTACCGGATGCACCTCAAGGTGCCCGGCCGCTACGACGTCGAAGGCGCGGCCCTGGTCGGCGACCCGATCGTCGAGATCGGCCACAACGGGCGGGTCGCCTGGTCGCACACCGTCTCCACCGCCCGCCGTTTCGTCTGGCACCGGCTGGCCCTGGTGCCCGGCGACCCGACGAGCTACCTCTACGACGGCAAGCCCCGCAAGATGACCGCCCGCACGGTCACCGTGCAGACGCCGGGCGGGCCGGTCAGCCGTACCTTCTACGACACCCACTACGGGCCGGTCGTCGTGGTGCCGGGCCGGTTCGACTGGACCGCGCAGGCCGCGTACGCGATCACCGACGTCAACGCGACCAACAACCGTGCCCTCGACGGCTGGCTCGCGATGGGCCGGGCGAAGTCGGTGGGTGAGCTGCGGTCGGTGCTGGACCGGCGGCAGTTCCTGCCGTGGGTCAACGTCATCGCCGCGGACCGCGACGGCCGTGCGCTCTACGCCGACCACTCCGTCGTGCCCCGGGTCACCGACCCGCTGGCGGCCGCGTGCATCCCGGCGCCCTTCAAGGACCTGTACGCCACCAGCGGCCAGGCCGTCCTCGACGGCTCCCGCTCGGCCTGTGAGCTGGGCCGGGACCCCGACGCCGCGGTGCCGGGCATCCTCGGGCCGGCGAACCTGCCCACGCTGGTACGCACCGACTACGTGACCAACTCCAACGACAGCTACTGGCTGGCCAACCCGGCCCGCCCGCTGGAGGGCTACCCGCGCATCATCGGTGACGAGCGGACCGAGCGCAGCCTGCGTACCCGGCTCGGCGTGCACCAGGTGCGGCAGCGCCTCGCCGGCACCGACGGGCTGCCCGGGAAGGGCTTCACCACCGGCAAGCTGTGGGACGTGACGCTCGGCAACCGGGCGTACGGCGGCGAGCTGGTCCGCGACGACCTGGTCCGGGCCTGCGAGGCGCAGCCGACCGCCACCGCCTCCGACGGCACCACGGTCGACCTGACCGCCGCCTGCGCGGCCCTGCGCCGCTGGGACCTCAAGGTCGACCTGGGCAGCCGGGGTGCCCACCTGTTCACCGAGTTCGCCCTGGCCGGCGGCCTGCGCTTCGCCCAGCCGTTCGACCCGGACGCCCCGCTGACGACGCCGAACCGGCTCGCCGTCGACGCTCCGAGGGTACGCACCGCCCTCGCCGACGCCGTCCGCAAACTGGCCGGCATCCCGCTCGACGCCCGCCTCGGCGACGTGCAGACCGAACCGCGCGGAACCGAGCGCATCCCGATCCACGGCGGGCGCGCCGAGGGCGGCGTGTTCAACATGATCATCGGGGTGCTGGAGCCCGGCGTGGGCTACTCGAAGATCCGGCACGGCACGTCGTTCCTGATGGCCGTCGAGCTGGGCCGCAACGGGCCGTCCGGGCGGCAGATCCTGACCTACTCGCAGTCGGCCAACCCGAACTCGCCCTGGTACGCCGACCAGACCCGGCTGTACTCGGGCAAGGGCTGGGACACCGTCAAGTTCACCGAGAAGCAGCTGCGGGCCGACCCGAACCTGGTCACGTACCGGGTGGGGGAGCACCGCCGCTGAGCCGGCGGGTGGGCCGGCGGCACCTCGCCGCCGGCCCGGCCGTCCTCCCCGCGGTCAGCGGCCGGGCGCCTGGTACGTGACCGGCAGCCGGGCCGCCTCGTCGATCTCCTCCGGTGTGATCAACGGGATGACCCGCGCCTCGACCCCGCCGGTCGCCCGTACGGCGATGCCCAGGGCGGCGGCGGTGACGTTGTCCGGCACCTCACCCACCACGTACAGGTCGTACTCGCCGAACGCGAAGTACAGGCTCTCCACCTGGCCGCCGGCGTTCTCGATGAGGGCCCGGACGATCTCGGCGCGGGCCGTGCCGCCGTCCCGGCCCAGCCCCGCGATCCCCTGGGTGGTGTAGGTCGCCTTCACCATGAACTTCGCCACGCCGGCACCACCTTCTCCCACGCTCCCCCGCAGCCCCGGCCGGGCGTACCCGCTTCCGGTCCGGCTACGCCTGCCGGCTCAGCCCTCCTGGGCGAGGAAGGCGAGCGTGACCTCGGCGAAGAGCGGGGAGGCGAAGAGGCTGTAGTGCGTCAGGCCGGGCAGGATGGCCAGGGCGTGGCCGCCGCCCGGCCGGCCCTCGCCGCCCCAGCCACCGTCGCGGAGCCCGCCGCCGAGCAGCCCGAAGATCTCGACGAAGTGGCTCGGCGGCGCCATGTCGGCGTCGGCGGCGACCACCAGCGTCGGCACCCGCAGGCCGCGCGCCTGCTCGGTGTAGTCGAAGTCCTCGGCCATCGCCACACCGATCTTGTCCAGCAGCCGGGGGAAGTCCTCCGGGCGCGGCGCGACCCGCTGGTACACCTCGTACATCGGGGTGCCCTTCATCAACTCGGCCGCCGCGCCGGAGACCTGGCCCTGCTGGGCCAGCATCTCCGGGTAGACGGCGTCGCGGCGGAGGTTTGCCGACGCCGTCACCAGGCGGCCCACCTTCTCCGGGTGCCGCACGGCGACCTGGAACGCGACCCCGCCGCCGAGCGAGTAGCCGACGACGTCCGGCTTCTCCAGCCCGAGGTGGTCGATCAGCGCCGCGACGTCGTCGGCCATCGACGTCACGTCCAGCGGCCGGTCGACGTCGGCGGTCCGGCCGTGCCCCTGCAGGTCGACCAGGATGACCTGGTGCCGGCCGGTCAGCCGGGGCAGGACCGGCGCGAACATCTCGCCCGACCCGAGGCCCCCGTGCAGCAGGATCATCGGACGGCCGGCGCCGTGCGTCTCGTAGTACAGGTGGACGCCGTTGACGTCGGCGTACTGTCCGGTGGTCTCCGCGGTGGTGGTCATGGTTTCCTCCTCGTGGGTTCCGATGCTGTGTCGACCGGACAGCCGCCGCGGATTCATCGCGGCGGGCGACACGGAACCGCCGGACCGAGGACTGTCGGTGCGGCGGAGTAGGTTGACCGCGTGAGTGAGGTGGCGACCAGCACATCCATCGAGGCGCAGCTGGAGCCGTACCGGTCGGAGCTGACCGGCTACTGCTACCGGATGCTGGGTTCGGCCTTCGAGGCCGAGGACGCCGTCCAGGACACCTTCGTGCGGGCCTGGCGCGGCTACGAGCGGTTCGAGGGCCGGTCGGCGCTGCGGACCTGGCTCTACCGGATCGCGACGAACGTCTGCCTGAACATGCTCGCCAGCGCGCAGCGCCGGGTGCGGCCGATGGACCTCGGCCCCGCCGGGTCCGGCCACGCCACCCAGGCGGGCGAGCGGCGCCCCGAGGAGATCTGGGTCGGGCCGGTGCCGGACAGCCGGGTCCTGCCGGAGGGCAGTGATCCGGCCGAGGTGATCGCCGGCCGCGAGTCGGTGCGGCTGGCGTTCGTCGCCGCGTTGCAGCACCTGCCGCCGAAGCAGCGGGCCGTGCTCATCCTGCGGGAGGTGCTGGCCTGGTCGGCCCAGGAGGTGGCCGACCTCCTCGACACCACGACGGCGAGCGTCAACAGCGCGCTGCAGCGGGCCCGGGCCACGCTCTCGGCCAGCGACGTCACCGCCGACGTGCACCGGCCGCTCGACGAGGAACAGCAGGCGCTGCTCGCGCGCTACGTGCGCGCCTTCGAGGCGTACGACCTGGCGGCCCTCACCACGCTGCTGCACGAGGACGCGACGCTGTCGATGCCGCCGTTGCCGCTGTGGCTGCGGGGCCACGACGACATCACCGCCTGGATGAGCGGCACCGGAAGCGGCTGCCAGGGCTCCCGCCTGGTGCCGGTGGTGGCCAGCGGCATGCCGGCGTTCGGGCAGTACCGCCGCAGCCCCGACGGCTCGGGGCACGTCGCTTGGGCGCTGATCGTGCTGGAGATCTCAGCCGGGCGGATCGCGTCGGTCAACAACTTCCTCGACACCACCCGCCTGTTCCCGCTGTTCGGGCTGCCGGACCGGCTGGAATAGCACACCGGTCAGGCCGAGCAGGCCGACGACCTCCAGCAGGGCGGCGTCGGCACCGCCGAGCACCAGCCGCCAGCCGTGCCGCCGCGCGGTGAGGCTGAGCCGGGCCAGCGCCTCGACGGTGACCACGTCGGGGCGGGCCCCGGTCACGTCACAGACCACCACGCCGCCGTCCCGGCCGCGCAGCAGGTCGGCGAGGTCGACGCAGAGCGCGGGGATGCCCGCGCCGGTCAGTGCCCCGCCCACGGCGAAGGTGATCGCGGAGGTCGTCATCGGGATAGGACCGGCGGCGGCCCCGGAAGTCATCTGCGTCGCGCGGCTTCGTCAGGCGTTCGTGTCACCGAACTCGCGGACCCCGTCGACGTCGAGGGTGATCCGGCTGTTGTCGACCCACGCCCCGGTGGCCGGCCGCCAGCTGCGGTCGTCGCGCTCGTCGACCGCCGTCCAGTTGTGCCGGTGGTGCCGCAGGTGGATCGGGCCGGTCGATGCTCCGGGCACCAGTGTCCCGCCGGCGAAGGTCAGCTCGATCCAGCCGGGGACCGGCGTCCCGGGCGGTGGGTAGACGGTCGGGGTGGGCGACGGGGTCGGCGGCTGTGGCGGCAGCGGCGGCGGAAAGAACTGGATCGCGTGGCGTACCCGCGAGCAGCCGATCGCGGCCCAGTCGCAGTTGGTGACCAGCGACGTGTTCCCGCCCTCGAAGGTGAGGTGGTAGCGCACCCGTACGCCGGCGAGGTCCAGCGGCGCGGTACCGGTGTTGACGACCTGGAGGACGTGCTGGATCTGGCTGTCCGTCGGCGACCAGTCGACGTTGAGGTAGCTGACCTTCGCCCTCCCGTACGCGGTGCGGACCGGGGTGACGGCGGAGTCGAGGGAGTACCCGTTGTCGGTGTACGCCCAGACGGTGAGCCGGTACTCGGTGCCCGGCGCCAGGTCGGTCAGCGTGATGGTGGTGCCGGTGGTGGTGCCCAGACTCCGGTAGACGTTCGGGCCGACCCAGGCCCGGACCTCGTGCGTGATGGGTGCGTCTCGTGGCTGGCCGAGCCAGGTCGACGCCGTCCAGGTGAGTGCGAGCCGGTGCGGCTCGTCGGCCGTCACGACGGGCGCGCCGGGAGTGGTCAGGACCACCGGGTCGTCGGCCGCCTGGGCGGCGGCGGTGGCGGCGAGGCTGAGCAGCCCGGCGAGGGCGGCGGCGAGGGTGACGCGGCGGGCACGCATGGTGCGGATGCTAGGGACTTCTATGCATGCTTATCAATGGTTAAGGTGTCGGGGTCGGTGCCCGGGTGGCCGACGGCGACGGTCGTTCGCAGGTGTGCGGAGGGGTGCCGGGCGGGTAGCCGCTGACCGGTTCGGTGGGGAACGCGCCGGCCGCCGTCACGTCCCCGCCGCCCACGCCGTCGTCATCGTGCTCGCCGCCGACGCGGCCGTGTCCGTCCTCACATCGACGGCCGCGGGCCGCTAAAGCGGCAGCGGAGTGTCGGTGGAGGGGATTACTCTGCCCTGCGGGCTTCGCTCCCTTCGCACGTCGAGCCCCTTCCGGCAGGCGCCGGGCCACCACTCATCCGTTCGGTCGATCCGACTTCAGGAGACTTCGTGACACAGCAATCCGTCGCGGCATCGCAACCTGTCCCGACATCGGACAAGCTCGACGCCGCGGTGCTCAAGGTGGCCGGCGTCGTCGTGCTCGGTGCGATCATGTCGATCCTCGACGTGACGGTGGTCAGCGTCGCGCTGCCGACGTTCCAGAGCGAGTTCGACGCGTCCTACGCCCGGGTGGCGTGGACGATGACCGGTTACACGCTCGCCCTCGCCACGGTCATCCCGCTCAGCGGTTGGGCGGCCGACCGGTTCGGCACCAAACGCCTCTACATGATCGCTCTGGCGTTGTTCACGATCGGGTCCGGTCTGTGCGCCACCGCCGACACCATCGGTCAGTTGATCGCGTACCGGGTGCTCCAGGGCCTCGGCGGCGGCATGCTCATGCCGATCGGCATGGCGATCATGACGCGGGCCGCCGGCCCGCACCGGATCGGCCGGCTGATGGCCGTCCTCGGCATCCCGATGCTGCTCGGCCCGATCAGCGGCCCGATCCTCGGCGGCTGGCTGATCGACACGGCGAGCTGGCACTGGATCTTCCTGATCAACCTGCCGATCGGCGTCATCGCGCTGATCTACGCGCAGCTGGCCCTCCCGAAGGACAACCCCGAGCCGTCGGAGTCGTTCGACTTCCTCGGCATGCTGATGCTCTCGCCCGGTCTCGCCCTGTTCCTGTACGGCGTCTCCACGCTGCCCGAGGCCGGCACGTTCGCCGACGCCGAGGTGTGGGGGCCCATGCTGGTCGGCGCCGCGCTGGTGGTGGCATTCGTCCTCTACTCGTTCAAGCCGCAGCACCCGCTGCTCGACCTGCGGCTCTTCCGCAACCGCAGGCTGACCGTCGCGGCGCTGAGCCTGTTCGTCTTCATCATCGCGTTCATGGGCGCCGGCCTGCTGTTCCCGAGCTACTTCCTGCAGGTGCGCGGCGAATCGACCCTGCACGCCGGCCTGCTGATGGCCCCCCAGGGCCTCGGCGCCATGGTCACCATGCCGATCGCCGGCATGCTGGCCGACAAGGTGCCGGTCGGCCGGACGGTGCCGTTCGCGCTGGCGCTGATCGTCGCCGGCCTGTTCACCTTCACCCAGGTCGACACGGACACCTCGTACCTGCTGCTCTGCGGCTCGCTGTTCGTCATGGGCCTGGGCATGGGCGGCACGATGATGCCGATCATGACCTCCGCCCTGCGGACGTTGACCGGCCACGAGGTGGCCCGCGGGTCCACGCTGGTGAACATCCTCCAGCAAATCGGCGGTTCCGTCGGCGCCGCCGTGATGTCGGTGATCCTCACCAACGAGCTGAACGGCTCCCGGCCCATCCCCGGCCTCACCGACCCGGACGGCAAGCCGGTCACCGAGGCCGGTCTGGCCATCGCCGCCCAGCAGCAACCGGAGCTGGCGCAGCAGATCCCGGACCCGTCGCTCATCGACCGGGGGCTGGACTTCGCCGCCGGCTCCTTCGCCGCCACCTTCTGGGTGGCGTTCGCCCTGGTCATCCTGACCTTCATCCCCGCCGCCTTCCTGCCCAGGCGACGTGAGCGGTCGCACCTGCTGGACGACCAGCCGGGCGAGCCGGGGGAGCAGCCGAAGACACCGGTCATCGTCCACTGACGCCGGCCGGCTGCGGGGCCCCGGGCGCGTCCCGGCGGCCCCGCTGCCGGGTGCGGCACGAAGCGGCGGACCGACGACGCGACCCGCGCCCGGCGGCGGGGACCGGCGGCGTATCCGCCTGTCAGATGCCGGGCGGTGTGTACGAGATGCGCTGCCCCACCGCCTCGTCGACCTCGTCCGGCGTCAGCACCGGCGTGACCCGGGTGTCCAGGCCGCCCGCCGCGCGGATGTCGATGGCCAGCCCGGCGGCTGTCTTGTGGTCCGGCAGGTCACACACCACGTACGTATCGTCGCCGCCGAAGCCGAAGTGGAACGACTCCAGCGTTCCGCCGGCGTTCTCGACCATCTTGCGTACGACGTCGGCCCGCTTGCTGCCGCCGTCCTTGCTGAGCCCCTTCATACCGTCGACCGTGTAGGTCGATTTCAGCAGGAACTTCGCCATCTCGACCCTCCCCAGAAGCAGTGACCGTTGCTCAGCGCGTGCCCTGCCGCTGGACGCGCGCACCGCCCTCGACCTTGGCGCGACCGTGGTCACGCTCGGTGCCCGAGGTGCCGGTCGCGGTCCGTCGACGGCGCTGGTCCGGCCCGTGCTCGACGGGCGAGCCCTGCCGGCCCCGCGCGCCGCTGCCCGGATGCCGCCGCCCGCGCGCCGACTCGCCGCCAGGATCATGCTTGTTCGGCTTGTGGCTACCCATGGGTGGCGCGTACCCCGTACGGCCGCCGGTACTCGTCGCCGCTGTCCCGCCGTGCGCGGATCGGCACCGGGATACCGCGACATCCCGTTCCGGGGCTGAGGTCGATCGAGAACGTCGATAACGTCCGGGTCGACCGGATCGGGGTGCGGGCAGGGTGCCCGCTGGCGGGCCGGTCGCGAGGAGAGCGCGATGACAGCGGCGACCACGGAGGCACGGCCCGGCGAGCCGGCCGGCATCATCGTCCACATCGACCGTTGGCGGCCCGCGCTGCCGCCGGACGCCTGGCCGACCGGCTTCCCGACGACCGGCGTGGTGTGGCGGCGCGACGTCTTCGCCGTGGCCGAGGCGTGGCGGCGCGGCGACGCGACCCCGCGCCAACTGCTGAGCGCCGTGCTGATGTGGGGCTACGGGCCGATCGGCTACGGCCCTTGGCGCACGGCCCGGTCGCTGGAGGGCGACGCGGACGGTGTCCGGTTGGCCCGTGCCCTGGACCCGCTGCGCGCAGCGGCCCCCGGCGAGGAGGTGCTCGCGACCGCCTACCGCCGGCTGCGGGATCCGCGGGAGTCGCGGCTGCCCCGGCTCGGCCCGGCGTTCTTCACCAAGCTGCTCTACTTCGCCGGTTACCGCCGCGGTGCCGGCGGGCCGCAACCGCTCATCCTCGACAGCGTCGTGGCTCGGCGGCTGCCACCCGACGCGGGGGTGCGCCGCCCGTCGGCGTGGGGCGCCGGCGAGTGGCTCTCCTACCTGCGCTGGGCGGCCGACCAGGCCGGACGCCGGGGCATCGAGCCGGAGGAGGTGGAGATGGCACTCTTCCACGACCGCTGGGAGCCGGCCCCCGGCTCGTCGTAGGAGAGAGGACACCCTTCCGCCCGCGTCGAGATACGTGAGAACGTCTATCTCTCGGTGCTCGATCCGACACGAGGGGTGATGGCATGGGGGTCGTCGGCGGGCCGTCCGCGTGGGCAGTGGACCGGTTTGGGGCCGGTCGTGCCACCGTCCTCTACGAGCGGATACCGATCGCCCTCACCCGGACGGTCGAGCGTGCCATGGACGCCCGTGAGGCATCCGCCCTGGACACCGACCATGCCTTCGGCCCGGTGCGCTGGAAGGCGCAGTACGAGGAGTTGCACCACCAACTGCGCGACCTGCCGGACGTGACGGACTTCCAGCCGCACGGCGCGCAGATCCGGATCACGCTCTGCGCCGGGAATCTCCTCCTGCCCTGGCACTACTCGAGCAAGGGCGACGTGGACGTGCGGAACGTGCGCCCCAACCGGCGGCTGAGCCGGCTCGTCCGGGAACTGCTCGGCCTCTACGGTCCCGCGCCCCGGTACGCGCAGCCGTCGCTGCCGGGGCTCGATGCGCCCGCGACGGTGGACCGGTCGGAGCTGCGGGAGGCGGTCGAGAAACTCGCGGACGAGCCGCGGGTGGTCCTCGTCGCGTACGCGTGCAACTCCGACGCGGGGCTGCTGCGGGTCTGCTGGGGCGACGCGGCCCTGGTCCGCCCCGACGAGTTGGAGTGGACGCACGTCGAGGACCTGCCGTTTCCGCAGCCCGCGTGACGGCGTGCCGGCGGGTCAGGCCGCGCCGCGGAGCCGTTCGTCGAGCGCGTCGAGGTCGGGCAGGAACCAGACGTGCCCGCCCTTGTTCGACTCGTGCACCAGCGCGCGCAGCGCCGACGACTCCGTCAGGTGCGCCGAGATGTCTCCGACGATCGCGAGCCGCAGCCGGTAGTTAACGAACTTCTGCATGACGTCCCCGGCGAACCGGTTGCCGAGGGTGAAAAAGCGCGCGTCGAGCCGGCTCGCCGGCACGGCCACCACCTGCGCGCCGAGGAAGGCCGCCCCGATCAGGTCGAGCGCGTCCTGCTCGGTGGCGATCACCGGCCCGGCCGGGTCGAGCACCAGTACCGGCACGCCGGCCCGCTCCTGGATGTCGTCGGTCACCGGTCCATCACTCCCTCTGGTCTGCGCATCCCGTCAGTCCCGGCCCAGCAGCCCGTCCAGCACGGAATCGACCAGCCGCAGCAGATCGGCCGTCGCGGCCGGGTCGCCGAGGATCACCAGGGTCAACCGGTTCCGCTCGTCGTCGTACATGGTCTGGAGGTTCAGCGGCGGGCCAGGCTCGTGGCGGGTCGCCACGCCGGCCTGCACCAGCGTGCCGAGCCGGTCGGCGGTCGCCCGGTCGACACCGTCGACGCGCACGATGCTCGACACCTCGACCGGCCCGGTGGAGGCACGCGCGGCGGCCGGCTCGGCGGCACCGGTCAGCGCCGCCAGGTCGCGCGCCGCGATCCGGTACTGCTTGCCGATCCGTACCGCGCGCAGTCGCCCCGACCGGATGTAGCCGCGGACGGTCCGCACGTGCAGGCCGAGCCGCTCCGCCACCTGCTCGACCGAGTACATGTCATTACCCATCGCTCCCCTAGCGTAGCCGATGAGGAAGGATAGGGAAGGATGGGGCGGCGTTCGGGTTCCGGCGTCAGTCCCCGGCCGGGGCCTCCTCGCCCTCGAGCAGCCGGGCCAGGCCGGTCGCGCCGGGGCCGATCCGCTTGACCTGGTCGTTGAAGATCATGTGGATCGTGCCGTCCACGTCCATCGCGAGGCTGGCGTGCCCGTCGTACTCCTCACCCAACGGGTAGAGCTGGCCGGCGGTCGGCGCGTCCAGACTGTCGAACCACTTCTTCTGGCCGATACACAGCGCCGGATCGAGCCGGACGCCGATGCGGGCGTAGTCGCGGCCGGGACCGCTCACCGGCACGGCCAGCCCACCGAACTCGGTGAGGAACGCGCGGGCGGGCGCGTGCATCGTGAAGCCCTCGGCCGCGAGGGCCGACTCCCACTCGCTGACGTCCACGCGCCGGCGGGGGTTCCACCCCGCGGCCTTCAGTGCCTGGGTCACCCGCGGTGGCAGGTCCCGGTCGTCGGGCCTCACAGCGCCTCCCTGAGGTCGAATGCGTTCCGCAACGAGACACAACTGTTGCAGCACGGATTGTGGCTGCCGTGCGCGGGGTTGCCGGGCGGGCGGATCCGGGCCGAGCCGATGGCGCCGCCGCGCGGGTCGATGCCCTGGTCCAACAGCCGGGACAACGACTGCGGCAGCGCGCAGTTGCCGTGCCAGGGCGCACGGAGGTTCTGCGGCACGCTGTCCAGGACCCGGGACACCTCCCGGTGCGGCGGGTAGATGTTGTTGGGATGGTCGCTCACCGACACCGCCGTGTGCCGGCCGTCCGGCGTGGTGACCGCCTCGGCGGTGCCGTTGGTCCGCCCGTTGGCCTGCTGCCGGTCGGCCTCCCGCCGCGCCCGCCAGGACGCCTGCCGCGCCGGGGACGCGTTGCGGGTGGGCCGGGCGTCCGGGTCACCCCGCCGCCGGCGCTTGACCTTCTTGACCGGCCGGACCCACTCGCGGGCGAACCTCGCGGCGAGCTTGCCGCCCCGATTCTTACCCACTGATCAACCGCCAGACGCACTCCTGGATCAGGTTTCCGACGATGGTCCGCGCGATCGTCTGGAACACCGGGATCTCCAGCAGCGAAGCGCCGAACGTCGGGGCCGCGGTGGCGATCGCCTGGGCGATCTGGATCGCCAGGATGGTCAGCTGCACGATCACCGCGATCTTCAGGGCCAGCACGATAGCGGCGCAGATGATCAGCCCCGCGCCGCCGATCACCGACCCGTCGACGTTGCTGAGCAGGCTGGCCAGCGGGCTCTCCTCGCCCGACCACCACTCGCGGAACGCGTCGACGTCCCTGCCCTCGTTGCCGCCCAGCACCGCAGCGGCGGAGGCGCCCGCCCCGTCCACGAAGCCGGCGATGTCGCTGCTGAAGTCGATCCAGGCCTGGCCCAGCTCGAAGAGCTTCTCCTCGTCGGACGCGGGCCACGTGTAGCCGAGGATGTCGAGCAGCGTGATCAGCTCGCCCGGTAACTGCATCCCCACGCCGTCACCCCCCGAGTCGTCCCAGAATCCCGTTGAACAGGTCGGTGTTGTCGGCCTCGTTCGCCTCGTGGGCCCGTGCCATCGCGGACAGGTCCTCGCCGGCGAAGCCGATCTCCTCGAGGGCCTCGGTGAGCACCTCGAAGACGAAGGCCGATGCCTCCTCGTACGCGATCCCGAGGATCGAGCCCGTCTCGTCGTCGCCGAAGACCGGCCCGATCGCGGCGATCCGCGCCTGGAAGGCGTCGAGCCGTTCGGCGAAGCTGGTGGCCGCGGACCCCATCGTCTCGGCGGCGGAAGCGAGGCCTTCCGGGTCGATCCGCACCGCCCTCACCCGCCCCGGCGACCGAGGCGGTCCTGTGCGGCCGCCAACCCGTTGACGAACATGCTGAACTGACGCGCGGCGTCCTGCTGGATCGTCGTCAGCTGCCGACCGAGCTCGCCGAGGTCGACCGGGCCGGCGGCGGCCGGCGCCGAACGCTGGAGATCCTCCAGGGCGGCGTTGACGGCGGCGACGACGTGCTCGGTCAGGGTCGCGAGGTCGAGGCGCAACAGCCGTGGATCGACCTCGAGCGAGGCCACCCGACCGGGCAGTTCGGTGCGGACCCGGACCAGGCCGTCCGCCGCCTCGCCGTGCCCCTCCACCGGGGACGCGTCCCCGTCCCGCACGGCGGACTGGTAGGCGCTCAACGCGCGCAACGTGTCCGACAGTGTCTTGTCCATTCCGGACGGATCGGTCGACGTCACCTTCAGCCCCCGGTGTCCACGTGACTACGTCCCGGTGATCCTAGGCCACGCACGCCAGATCCATCGACGCCCGTCTCGTCAAGGCGATCGGCCGCCGGGCCGCCCCCACCGGCCCGCGCCAGCGCGGCAGCCGGTATCCCGGAAAGTCCGGCGCGTCTTGTCGCATGGTTCGACTACCGTCCGGAGGGTCATGCAGCCGCGCAACATCGAGGCCATCATCGGGCGGGAACACCCCGCCGGGCTGCTGCGCGCCGACCTCGACCGGGCGCTCGCCAGCCACGGGGGTCTCGTCCTCGTCACCGGCGAGCCGGGCATCGGCAAGACGACGCTCGTCACGGCACTGGCCGACGAGGCGCGGCAACGGGGTGCGCTGGTGCTCGGCGCCGCCTGCTGGGATTCCGACAGCGCGCCCGGCTACTGGCCCTGGGTCCAGGTCGTCCGCGGCCTACGCCGCGCGCCGGAGGCCTGGGCGCAGGCCCGGGTCGCCGCGGAGCCCGGCCTCACCGCACTGCTCGGCGAGGCACCCCTCCGGTCCCAGGACGGGCCGGACGCAAACAGCGGTGGACCGGGCGGCATCGGCGGTGGGCCGGACGCGGACGGCGGTGGGTCGGGCGGCATCGGCGGCGGGCCGGACGCGGATCGCGGCGGGAGCGGCGACGGGCCCGGCGCGGACAGCGGCGGGCCGGCCGGCAGCGGCGGCGACGAGGATGCCTTCGCCCTCTACGACGCGGTCACCACCGCGCTCGTCACCGTCTCGCAGCGTCGCCCGGTCGTGGTCGTCCTCGACGACCTGCACTGGGCCGACCCGGCCTCGATGCGGCTGCTCGGGTTCGTCGCCCAGCACACCTGGTTCGAGCGGCTGCTGGTCGTCGGCACGTACCGGGACGCCGAGGTCGAGGCGCTCGACCATCCGCTGCGCCCGTTGCTGATGCCGCTGACGGCGAAGGCCAGCACCATCACGCTCACCGGTCTCGGCCGGGACGAGGTGGGTGCGCTGATGGCGCGGACGGCCGGCCGCGAGCCGGACACGGCCCTGGTCGACGAGGTGCACCGGCGCACCGGCGGCAACCCGTTCTTCGTGGAGCAGACCGCCCGGTTGTGGCGGGTGGACGGCAGCGTCGACCTGATCGCCCCCGGCGTACGGGAGGCGGTGCGCCGCCGGCTCGCCCAACTCCCCGGCGCTGTCGTCGCGGTGCTCACCACCGCCGCGGTGCTGGGCCGGGAGTTCCACCGGTCCGTCCTCGCCGCGTCGACGGGCGCGCCGGCGGCGCAGGTCGACCGGCTGCTCGACCGTGCCGTGACCGCCCGGCTCGTGGTCACGCGCGGCGGGGGGCGGTTCGCGTTCGCCCACGACCTGGTCCGCGAGACGCTCTACGACGGGCTCGACGACGCCGACCGCCGGAGCCGGCACGCGTCCGTGGTCCGGGCGACCGACCGCGAGCCGGCGCTCACCGAGCGGCTCATCCCCGCCGACCTGGCCCGCCACGCCTGGCTCGGTGCCGGGGAACTGGACCCGTCCCGGGCCGCCGACCTGCTGGTGGCCGCGGCCCGGGCGGCGGGCCGGCGGCTCGCCCTGGAGGAGTCGACGGTCCACTTCCGGCGGGCGCTGGAGGTCGCGGAGGATCCGGTCCAACGCGTCAAGATCATGGTCGAGCTTGCGGGGCAGTGCTTCCACAGCGGTGGCCAGGAGGAGGCGCGGGCTCTCCTCAACGAGGCGGCCGACCTGGCCCGGTCACTGGACGATCCGGCGGTGCTGGCCCGGGTCGCCCTGACCCTGCACCGCCAGCACTGGACACCGGCCGGACAGTTGGCGAGCGCGGGCGAGCTGCTGCGGGAGGCGTACCAGCGGCTGATCGGTGAGCCCCGGGACGGCACGCCGACTCGCATGCTGGTGACCGACCTGATCACAGCCACCGAGACGCTCGCCCGTGTCGGGCGGGACGACGAGGCGCTGACCTTCAGCCTGTGGGCGCGCCACGACACGACCTGGGGGTTGGGCACCGCCGCCGACCGGGCCAAGCTCTGTGCCGAGATCCGTGCGGTGGCCCGTCGGGTCGGCGACCGGGAGACCGAGCTGTGGGCCACCTCGCTGCGCTGGGTCGCTCTCCTGGAGTTGGGTGATCCGGGCTACCTGCACGAACACACCGTCTTCGTCACCGCCAGCCGGGACGCCGACGCCGTTCGGCACCGGATGGCGGCCGCCATCGACGGTGGCGTCATCGCCACCTTCCGGGGCGACTTCGCGGCGGCCGAGACATGCTTCGGGAAGCTGGACCACATCGGCGACCTGACCGGCTCCGACCACGCCTACATCGGGCATCACCTGCGCTGGTCCCGGCTGCTGCTGCAGGGCCACTTCGACGCGATCGACGCGCTGCTCGACGACATGGACCAGGGCGACCACACCTACATCGAGCTCCTCCGGGCCCTGACCGCCGCCGAACGCGGCGACCGGGACACCGCCGTCCGCCGTACCGCCGGGATCGAAGCGGCCGGTGCGGCCTACCCGGCGGCGGTGTCGTCGCTGTGGACGCGGCTGCGGGCTCAGGTCGCCGCGCTGACCGGCGACGAGGAGCGCTGCGCGCGGGCCCGCGAGGCGCTGACGCCGTACCGGGGACAGTGGCTGGCGGCGCTGTTCGGCTGCGACATCGCCGGGCCGGTCGACCACTGGTTGGCCACCGTCGACGCCGCCCAGCAACGGTGGGACGACGCGGTTGCCGGGTTCACCGCCGCCCGCGGCTCCGCCGACCGGATGGGCGCCCGGCCCTGGTCGCTGCTCGCCCGCGCCGGCCTGGTGGCGGCACTGACCGGCCGGGGCCGTCCCGGCGACGCGGCGACCGCCGCCGCACTGCGGGCCGACACGGTACGCGAGGCCGCCGCGCTCGGCATGGGTCAGGTGCTGCACCGCCTCGGCGCGGTCCAGCCGGTACCCGCCGCACCCGGCCCGTCGCAGACGGCGGCCGAGCCGGGCAGCCCGCGCGTGACCTCTCCGGGCATGGCGCGCGGCGCGGCCGGTGGCGGAACCATCCCGGGTACGTCGGCCGGTGTCGGAACCATCCCGGGTACGTCCGGCCGTGCCACCGCGTCTTCACCGGTGGCCGGGGGCGTGGGCGTGGCGGTCCACGGTGGAGACCCGGACCCGGCGTACGAGTTCCGCCGCGACGGCGACGTGTGGCGGCTGGTCTACGGCGGTGTGACCGCACACCTGCCGGACGCCAAGGGCCTGCACGATCTGCGCCTGCTGCTGAGCCGGCCCGGTGTCGACGTGCCCGCCGTCGAGCTGCTCGACCCGGCCGCCGGGCCGGAGCTGGTCGCCGCGCACCGGCTCGGCGCCGACCCGGTGCTGGACGACGAGGCGAAGGCCCGCTACCGGCGTCACCTGGAGCGCCTCGACGACGAGATCGACCGCGCCGCCGCCCGGGGTGACGACCGCCGTGCCGCCGCCCTCGACGTCGAGCGGGCGGCGCTCCTGGAGGAGTTGCGCACGGCGGCCGGTCTGGCTGGCCGCGGCCGGCGCCTCGGCGACCAGTCCGAGCGGGCCCGCAAGGCGGTGACCGCCCGCATCCGGGACACGCTGCGCCGCCTGGACGAGCGGCACCCGACCCTGGCCGCCCACCTGCGCGACACGGTCTCCACCGGCGGCAACTGCCGCTACCTCCCGCCCGCCCCACCACCCTGGCACCTGTAACCACCCACCCCTCCCCCCACCAGAGGGGCGTCGATCATAGAGTTAGCGGGGCGACACGCCGGGCGGGGCCCCGCCAACTCCATGATCAATACGCGTGGGGTGGGGTGGGGTGGGGTGGGGTCAGCGGCGGTTGTAGCGGCGCATGGTCAGGGTGCCGAAGACGACCACGAAGCCGGCGCTCCACAGCAGCAGCCACAGGCTGTTCGTCGGGTCCCAGTTGCCGGCCATCGCCGAGCGGACCGCCGCGACCAGGTGGGTGATCGGGTTGACCTTCACGAACGCCTGCAACCAGCCCGGCATGGTGGCCGGCTCGACGAAGACGTTGCTGAGGAAGGTCAGCGGGAACAGCACCATCATGCTGACCCCCATCACCGACTTCTCGCTGCGCAGGGTCAGGCCGAAGAACGTCCACACCCACGAGAACGCGAACGAGAAGACCACCAGCAGGCCGATCCCGGCGAGCACCCCGAGCACCCCGCCGTCCGGGCGGAAGCCCAGCACCAGCCCGACGCCGAGGATGACCACGGCGGCGAGGATGTAGCGCAACACGTCGCCGAAGATCATCCCGACCAGGGCCGCCGGCCGCCACACCGGCAGGGTGCGGATCCGGTCGAAGACACCCTTCTCGATGTCGTTGTTGAGCCCGAGCCCGGTGTACATGGTGATCATCACGACGCTGGTGACCATGATGCCGGGCAGGAAGAACTGCAGGTAGTCACGCGGGCTGTCGGCGAGCGCACCGCCGAACAGGTACGTGAACATCAGCACCATGATGATCGGGAACGCCGTCACGTCGAACAGCTGCTCGGGAACGTGCTTGATCTTCAGCAGGGCCCGCCAGCCGAAGGTCAGCGACGCCGACAGCGCGCTCGGCCTCGGCGGTCGTGCCCCCGGTGCGAGGACGGTCGCCAACGCCTCGGCGGACGGGACGAAGACCGCCGGCGGGCGCCCGGTCGTGGTGGTCGCAGTGTCGCTCATGCCGGTACTCCGCTTCGCTCCGTACCGTCGCGGGAGACGACGGCGCTCTGGTGGTCGTACGCTCGCTCGCGCCCGCTCATCGGGCTGCCTCCAACTGCTCGTCCCGCTCGTCGACCGGAGTGGCGGGGTGGTCGGTCAGGGCCAGGAAGACCTCGTCCAGGCTCGGCTGGCCGAGGGAGAAGTCGTCGACGACGATGCCGGCGCGGGCCAGGTCGGCCAGCGCTCGGGCGGCCTGCTCGCTGGCCGCCAGGTCGGAGCCCTCGCCGCCAACCCGCGCGGTCAACGCCACCGGGTCCGGCTCCAGCTGCACGGGTACGCCGAGCGCGGTGGTCAGCACCTTCTCGGCCTCCGGCCGCTGCCCGGCGTCGCGCAGGCGCAGGTGGACGGTGCCGGAACCGACCGACGACTTCAGCTCGCCCGGGGTGCCCTCCGCGATCACCCGGCCGTGGTCGACCACCGCGATGCGGCCGGCGAGCTGGTCGGCCTCGTCCAGGTACTGCGTGGTGAGCAGCACCGTGGTGCCGTGCGCCACGACCGCCCGGACGATCTCCCAGACCTGGTTGCGGCTGCGCGGGTCCAGGCCGGTCGTCGGCTCGTCCAGGAAGAGCAGGTCCGGGGTGTTGAGGATGCTCGCCGCGATGTCGAGACGCCGCCGCATGCCGCCGGAGTACTTCTTGACCTGACGGTCGGTCGCCTCGGTCAACCCGAACGCGGCGAGCAGGCTCTCCGCCCGTTCGCGCGCGGCCGGCTTGCGCAGGCCGAGCAGGCGGCCCAGGAGCACCAGGTTCTCCATGCCGGTCAGGTCCTCGTCGACCGAGGCGTACTGACCGGTCAGGCTGACCCGGGACCGGACCGCGTCGGCGTCGGCGACCACGTCGTGCCCGAACACGCGGGCCCGCCCGCCGTCGGGGCGCAGCAGTGTCGCCAGCACCCGTACGGCGGTGGTCTTGCCCGCCCCGTTGGGGCCGAGCACGCCGTAGACGGTGCCGGCCGGGACCCGCAGGTCGAGGCCGTCGAGCGCCTTCGTGGTCCCGTACGCCTTGCGTAGGCCTTCGGCCTCCACGGCCAGGCCGGTTGTGCGCGTACTCATGATGTCTGCCTCTCTTCGGTTGTCTCAGGAGACGTACGGGCGGGCCGCACGGGCCTCCCGCAGCGCCAGGCCCCACCAGGCGAGCTGGTCGAGCAGGACGGCGGCGTCCCGGCCGAGCCGGTCCTCGGCGAGCGGGTCGGGCCCGCCGCAGAGAAGGTCGACGCCGACGACGTCCCGGACGGTCATGGCGTGCAGCGCGGTGAAGACCGTGCGGAGCTGGTCCACCGCGTGCACACCCAGGGAACCGCAGCCGTACGACACGAAACCGACCGGCTTCGCCTGCCACTCGTCGTACGCGTAGTCGATCGCCTGTTTCAACGACGCCGGGAAGCTGTGGTTGTACTCGGGGGTGACCACGACGAAAGCGTCCGCCTGGTCCACCGCCGTCGTGAAGGACCGCATGGCCGGTGTCGCCTCGGCCGGCCAGTTGGTCGGGAAGTCGTAGCCGGCCAGGTCGAGGACGGTCACCGCGAGCCCGGCCCGCTGCCGGGCCCGGGCGACGAACCAGCGGGCGACCTCCTCGCCGGCCCGCCCCTCGCGGGTGCTGCCGACGATCACGGCGACGTGCAGCGGCGTCATGGCGTCCCCCTCTCACTTCGGGAGGCGCCAGACGGCCCGCCAGATCGGATCTGGCGGGCCGAGACCGACGGGTGGGTGGCGGCCGGACGTCGATTACCCGGCCGGCCTCACCGGGCGTCGGCGGGCACCAGGTGGGTGACGAGGTCCTCGTCGGGCCGGTAGCCGTTCGGGTCGTGGATCCACTCGCCCGGGATGCCCGGCTGGTAGAACCGCACCCAGTCGACGTCCGCCTTCAGGTCCGGTGCGGGCGAGGTGGACGTCCAACTGGTGTACGCGTTGACGCCCCACTGCAACCGCTGCGGCAGGTCGGCCCGGTCGTAGCGGGCGCCCACCCGCCAGCTCTGGCCGGGCAGCCGGTAGAGGCTCACCACCGCGCCACCGATCCGGGCGAGTGCCAGCTCGACCCATCCGGTCGCGCCGGGCAGCAGCCGCAACTGGGACCGGCCGTTGCGGGTGGTCTTGACTTCCAGCTGGGGTCGGCCGCCGACCCCGGTGCCGGTGGTGATGAAGACCCAGTCGTCGCGGTCGGCGCCGGGCACCCGGAGCATCAGGCCCGCCAGCGAGTACGGCTTGCCGGGCACGTCGGCGTTGCGGCCGGCGGCGCGGATCCGCGCCATCATCAGCACGTCCCCGTCGCGCTCCTGGAACAGGTACGGGGCCCGCAGCCGCTCGAACCAGGCGCTGACCTTCGGCTCGACGTGCAGTGCCCCGGCCTGGGTCCGCCCGACGTCGTGGGTCAGCAGGTCGTTCCGCCCGCCCTCGGTCTCGTGCAGCCACCGCCATCCGGTCAGGTCCGGGCCGTCGAACTCGGCGCCGTCCACCTTGACCGGTGCGCTGACCGGCGGCTCCTTCTCGACGGGAGGCGCGGTGGCGGTGCTCGTCGCACAGGCGCTGAGCAGCAGCGTCAGGCAGGCGGCACCCACGGCGAGTCGTGGCGACACGGGAGCTCCCTTCGTCGGTCGAGAAGGGAACGCCCTGGCCGGCCGCGCCGGTTCGCGACCGGCCGCCACCCGTGGCCGAACCGTTACGCCGCCAGGTCGGCCAGCGCGCGCACCGAACGCCAGTTGCGGGTGGTCGCCACGACGCCGAGGTGCTTCTCCAGGTAGTTGTTCGTGAACTTCGACCGGCCGTAGCCGCCGTCGGGATAGTGCAGGAACACCTCCCGCCCGGTGACGGTGAACGCGACGTTCTCGCCGCCGGGCACGGTGAGCCCGGTGACCGCCGACGCCGCCGGGGCGGTGGCGAGGAAGGCCACGTGCAGCTTCGTCGGGTCGTCCTCGCGGTCCGCGTAGGGGTTGCCGCCGGCCACGGCCGCCATCTCACGGTCGCTGCGAACCAGCACGGGGACGGTGACCGCCAGGTCGGCGAGGGCCCGCTCGATGCCCCGGGCGAGGGCTTCCGCGTCGCGGACGTCGCTGCCGAAGACCACGTTGCCGCTCTGCAGGTAGGTCTTGACGTCCTCGTGTCCGAGGTCGGTGACGACGCGGCGCAGGTCGGCCATGCCGATCCGGACGCCCCCGACGTTGACCCCGCGCAGCAGTGCCACCCACCGCTTCATGGCGTGTCCTCCCTTCGTCCTGGGCGGAGCGTAGCGGTGATCGCCGACACTCGGTTTTGCACGCTAGTACGTAACTTCGTATTATCGAGTTATGACCGAGATCGAGGAGCGGCTGACGGCGCTGGAGGCGCAGGTGGCCGCCCTGACCGAGCAACTCGCGGGTGGTCCGCCGGCCGCACCGGCGCCGACCGACGGGGTCTTCTGGGCGCTTGACGGGCTCAAGCAGCGCCTCCCGGCCGACAGCGGCGGCGCCGTCCTCTACACCGGGGCCGTCCGCCTCGCCGGCGAGCACTACGACTGGCAGTACGGGCTGCTCGTCGACGACGTGCTCGCCGCCGACTGGACGGAGCTGGCCACCACCCTGACCGCGCTCGGCCACCCGGTGCGGCTGCGCCTGCTGCGCGAGGTGCTCGGCGGCCGGCACGCCACCGCCGAACTGGCCGAGATCGACGGGCTGGGCACCACCGGGCAGCTCCACCACCACCTGCGCCAGCTGACCGCCGCCGGGTGGCTGCGCAGCACCGGACGGGGCCGGCACACGGTGCCCGCCGAACGGGTCGTCCCGCTGCTGGCCATCCTCACCGCGGCCCGCCGCTGAGACGTCGCCACGCCGGGCCGGCCCGCGCCCCGCCGGCGCGGGCCGGCACCCACCGC
>JAEYGD010000347.1 GCA_023402505.1 Actinomycetes bacterium | reverse complement strand
GGGGGGCCCCAGCCGCGGGCCCCCGGCGACGTTGGGGCGGGGGACGACGTTGAACACGCCGGCGGGCAGGCCGGCCTGCTCCCAGAGCCGGGCCACGAGCAGCGACGCGGACGGGTCCTTCTCGCTGGGCTTGAGCACGACGGTGTTGCCGGCCGCGATGGCGATGGGCACGAACCACATCGGGACCATCACCGGGAAGTTGAACGGCGAGATGACGGCGCAGACGCCGACCGGCTGGCGGATCGAGTAGACGTCCACGTTCGTGGACACGCCCTCGGAGTAGCCGCCCTTGAGCAGGTGCGGGATCCCGCAGGCGAACTCGACGACCTCCAGGCCGCGGGTGACCTCGCCGAGGGCGTCGGAGACGACCTTGCCGTGCTCGGCCGTGATCAGCTCGGCCAGCTCCTGCTTGTGCTGGTTGACCAGCTCGCGGAACGCGAACAGCACCTGGGTGCGCTTGGTCAGCGACGAGGTCCGCCAGGAGGCGAACGCGGCGGCGGCCGAGGCGACGGCCTGGTCCACCTCGTCGACGGAGGCCAGCGGCACCTCCGTCCGGACCGTGCCCAGCGCCGGATCGTAGACTGGGGCCGCGCGCTCGGTGACGCCGGCGAACGGCTTGCCGTCGATCCAGTGGGTCACCCGCTCCAGCGGGACGGGAGCGGGCGCGGTGCCGGGTGCTGTCTGGGTCATGCCCGGGATCATCTGCGCTTCCCCAGGTCCGGGCAATGGGCACTGTGTCGTTCCCGTCCCCGGGAAGCGCACATACTGTGCGCCGGAGGGAAGGGGGAGGCGCTCCGATGCCGATGACCGTCCGCGACGTGCTCGAACTGCCGGCGCTGCAGCAGGCCGGGCCGCGCGTCCTGGCGGGCCGGGACCGGCTGGACGCGCCGGTGCGCTGGGTGCACGTCGCCGAGATCCCCGAGATCGCCGACCTGCTCCGCGGCGGCGAACTGGTCCTGACCACGGGCATCGGCCTGCCCCCCGACGACGACGGGCTGCGCCGGTGGATCGACGGCCTCGCGGCCGTCGGGGCGGCGGGTGTGGTGGTCGAGCTGGGCCGCCGGTTCGGCGGCACCCTGCCGGCCGGGCTGGTCGAGCACGCCCGCAGCCGGAACCTGCCCCTCATCGCGCTCCGGCGCGAGATGCGGTTCGTCGCCGTCACCGAGGTCGTCCACTCGGTGATCGTCGAGGAGCAGACGGCCGACCTGCTCGCGAAGGACGAGATCCACCGCGTCTTCACCGAGCTGTCGGTGGAGGGCGCCGAGCCCCGGCAGGTGCTCCGCGAGGTCACCCGCCTGTCCCGGCGTCCCGCCGTGCTGGAGAACCTCGCGCACCAGGTGCTGGCGTACGAGACCGGCCCGCTGACCGCCGAGGAACTGCTCGACCGCTGGGAGACCCGCTCCCGCGCGGTCGAGGTCCCGTCCGGCACCGGCTACGAGCCGCGCTCGGGCTGGCTGGTGACGGGCGTCGAGGCGCGGGGCAACCGGTGGGGGCGGCTCGTGCTGCTGTGCGACCAGGAGCCGCCGGCCCGGACCCGGGTGCTGCTGGAACGGGCCGCGTCCACGATCGCGCTGAACCAGCTCGTCGCCCGGGACTCGTCGTCGGTCGAGCGGCAGGCGCGCAGCAGCCTGCTGCTGAGCCTCGTCAACCACTCGGCGCCCACCCGGGACGTGGCGCTGCGGGCGCGCGGGCTCGGTGTCGTCCTGGAGCAGCGACTGCTGCTCGGCGTCGTGGTCCGGCGTCGCCGGCCGGCCCCGGCCACCGGCGGCGAGGCGAACGCGCGCCGGCGGGAACTGCTCGACGCGGTCGAGACGGCGGTACGCGAGTGCGGGCTCGCCGCGCTCGTCGGCGACGTGGACGAGGCGGCCGGCGGCACCGGTGTCACCCTCCTCGTCGCGCTCGACGGGACCGGCTCCGACGAGGCCGCGCTGGGGAGCCTGTCCGCCGCGCTCACCCGGGCGGGCCACCGGGCCGGATCGGACGTCGTGGTCGCCGCCGGATCGGTGGTCCGGACGCTCGACCTGGCCCGGCGCTCACTGGTCGAGGCGGCGCAGGTCGCCGACGCGACTGTGCACACCGCCGAGCCGCGCCCGTTCTACCGGCTGCACGACGTCCGTCTCCGGGGCCTGCTGTACCTGCTGCGCGACGACGTGCGCCTGCAGACGTTCGTCGAGCGCGAGCTGGGCCCGCTGCTCTCCTACGACCAGCGCCACGGCACCAACCACGTCGCCCTGCTGGAGACGTACCTCGTGGAGGGGCGCAACAAGCGGCGCGCGGCGGACGCGATGTCCCTGTCGCGGTCAGCGCTGTACCAGCGGCTGGAGCTGATCGAGCGGGTGCTCGGCGTCGACCTGGATTCGAGCGAGCGGCGCCTGTCGCTGCACGTGGCGCTCACCGCCCGGGACGTCATGCGCGCCGGCGGCCCTGAGGTCGCCGGCTGACCGGTCACCTGTGGGTGCCGCGGCCCGACCGGAGGCGCCGGACGCCGTCGCGGCCCGGGGCGCTGTGCACGCTGACGCTGACCACCGGTACGGCGTTCGCGACGCTCTTGCGGACCGTCTCCATGGGCGCCGTGGCGGGGGAGCACTCCACGATCATCACCGCGGACCGGTCGGGGCACTGCACGTACTGGACGTGTGACACGGCGACCCGGCGGGAGTGCAGCACGGACAGCACCTTGAGAAGCCCGGTGGTGGAGTGACCCACGCCGAGGTGGACCACCATCGTGCACGGCGTGCCGTGCTCGTCGGCGGGCTCGTCGTGCGGGCGGCGGTCGGGCGCGGGCCGGGGAAGATCGACGGTTGCGGGGGTGGATGCGGACACGCTCACGGGGGCCTCACAGGGACGAGCCGACAGGTTGGCTTGGCCGGCGACGCACGCGGAGGCGTACGCCGCCTAGGTAATCAGCCGGGTCGCGATTCGATTGCCCACGGCGGGAGTGTGGCACGGGAACCGGCTCGCCGGGAGGCTGCGCCGGGCAGCCGTCCGCCACGTGAGACAGGGCCCTGACCTGCGGATCGACGGTGATGGGTCGCCTCGGTGGGGCCGGTCGCCGGGTTACCGGCCGGTACGCGAGCCCTTAAGGATCGTTCAGGATCTCGCTCTACACTCGGAACCGGGACGACGACTTGAGAAGGAGCTCCGCGCATGGACGCTGACGAGATCGCCGCCGGTCGGGCCCGCTGGCAGGCCCGCTACGACGCCGCCCGCAAGCGCGACGCGGACTTCACCACGCTGTCCGGAATGCCGGTCGAGCCGGTGTACGGCCCGCCGGAGGACACCGCGTACCCCGGGTTCGAGCGGATCGGCTGGCCGGGCGAGTTCCCGTACACCCGGGGTCTGTACCCGACCGGCTACCGCGGGCGGACCTGGACCATCCGGCAGTTCGCCGGCTTCGGCAACGCCCGGCAGACCAACGAGCGCTACAAGATGATCCTCGGCGCGGGCGGCGGCGGTCTCTCCGTCGCCTTCGACATGCCGACGCTGATGGGCCGCGACTCGGACGACCCGCAGTCGCTCGGCGAGGTCGGCCACTGTGGCGTCGCTGTGGACTCGGCCGCCGACATGGAGGTGCTGTTCGACGGCATCGACCTGGCCGGCGTGACCACCTCGATGACGATCTCCGGCCCGGCCGTGCCGGTCTTCTGCATGTACCTGGTCGCCGCCGAACGGCAGGGCGCCGATCTGTCCACGCTGGACGGAACGCTCCAGACGGACATCTTCAAGGAGTACATCGCGCAGAAGGAGTGGCTGTTCGACCCCGAGCCGCACCTGCGCCTCATCGGTGACCTGATGGAGTACTGCGCCCGGGAGATCCCCCGGTACAAGCCGCTGTCCGTCTCCGGCTACCACATCCGCGAGGCCGGTTCGACCGCCGCGCAGGAGCTGGCGTACACGCTGGCCGACGGCTTCGGGTACGTCGAGCTGGGCCTCTCGCGCGGGCTGGACGTGAACACGTTCGCTCCCGGCCTGAGCTTCTTCTTCGACTCGCATGTGGACTTCTTCGAGGAGATCGCGAAGTTCCGCGCCGCCCGCCGGATCTGGGCCCGCTGGCTGCGTGACGTCTACGGCGCCACCAGCGAGAAGGCCCAGTGGCTGCGGTTCCACACGCAGACCGCAGGGGTGTCGCTGACCGCGCAGCAGCCGGTCAACAACGTGGTGCGTACGGCCGTGGAAGCCTTGGCCGCGGTGCTCGGCGGCACCAACTCGCTGCACACCAACGCGCTCGACGAGACGCTCGCCCTGCCCACCGACGAGTCGGCCGAGATCGCCCTGCGTACCCAGCAGGTGCTGATGGAGGAGACCGGCGTGACCAACGTCGCCGACCCGCTCGGCGGCTCCTGGTACGTCGAGGCGCTCACCGACCGGATCGAGGCCGAGGCGGAGGAGATCTTCGCCCGGATCAAGCAGCTCGGCGGCGAGGGCCCGCACACCATCGGCCCGATGACCTCCGGCATCCTGCGCGGCATCGAGGACGGCTGGTTCACCGGGCACATCGCCGAGTCGGCGTTCGTCTACCAGCAGGCGCTGGAGAAGGGCGACAAGCGGATCGTCGGCGTCAACTGCCACACCGGGACCGTCGCCAAGGACCTGGAGATCCTGCGCATCTCGCACGAGGTGGAGCTGGAGCAGCGCCGGGTGCTGACCGAGCGCAAGTCGGCCCGCGACGACGCCGCCGTCACCGCCGCCGTGGCGCGGATGGTCGAGGTTTCCCGGACCGGCGAGAACATGATCCCCGCCATGCTCGACGCGGTCCGCGCCGAGGCCACCCTCGGCGAGATCTGCGACGCCCTCCGCACCGAGTGGGGCGTCTACCGAGAGCCCGCCCGCTTCTGACCCACCCACCCCCACCCCCACCCCCGCGATCTTGCAGTTCGGGCCCTCGGCGTGCGGCAGTTCGTCGCATTTGCCGGGGCGGAAAGTGCAAGATCGCGGGGCGCTAGGGGTCTTGCACCGCGTCGATACCTTCGGGGGCGTGGCCACGGGGACTCTGATCTTCCTCATCGTCGGCGCGGTCGGCGTCGCGGTGCTGGTGCTCGCGCTGCTCGGCACCGAGCTGTTCCACCTCGGTCAGGCGGATGTCGACGGCCCGGTCTCGACCGAGGCGGTCGCCGGCTTCGCCGGTGCGTTCGGCTTCGGCGGCGCCATCGTCAACGAGCTGCTCGGCGGGCGTACCCCCGGGATGTTAGCACTGGCCGTGGCCGGCGGCGTCGCCGCGGCCGTGCCGACCGCGTGGGCCGCCTCCCGCCTCGGGCGGGCGGCCCGCGACATGCCCACCGATCCCACGCCCACCCGTGCCGACCTGGTCGGCGCCCTCGGCCTGGTCGTCACCCGGGTCCCCGCCGACGGGTACGGCGAGGTCCGGGTCCGCGTCGCCGGCACTCCGGTCAAGTTCAACGCCCGAGCCGACCGGCCCATCCCGGCCGGCTCCCAGATCTTCGTGGTCGAGGCGCTCAGCGACACCAGCGTGCACGTCGAGACCTACTGACCCGGCGAGCCTCCTGACCGACGCGTCCCGTACGCGTCGGGATCCGTCCACGCCAGAAAGGCGGTCCTCATGCCCCTCCTCATCGCCATAGTCGGAGCCGCGGTCCTCCTCCTCGTCCTCATCCTCTTCGTGCTCTCCCGGATCAAGGTCGCCGGGCCGAACGAGGCGTTCATCGTCACCGGCCGCAAGGGCCGCACCACCCAGACCGCCGACGGCAGCCGGTCGACCGACATGTCCGGGCAGAAGGTCGTGCTCGGCGCCTCGGTCTTCGTGCTGCCGGTCGTCCAGAAGCTCCAGTCGCTCGACCTGTCCAGCCGCCGCATCGACGTCGGCATCCGGGGCGCGGTCAGCAAGCAGGGCATCCGTGCCGACCTGCACGGCGTGGCGATCGTCAAGGTCGGCGGCACCGAGGACTCCATCCGCGCGGCGGCGCAGCGCTTCCTGCACCAGCAGGACGAGATCGACAACTTCACCCGGGAGGTGCTGGCCGGTGCCCTGCGCTCGATCGTCGGCCGGCTCACGATAGAGGAGGTCATCCGTGACCGGGCGGCCTTCGCCAGCGCGGTGGCCGAGGAGGCCGAGCACTCGATGACCAACCAGGGCCTGGTGCTGGACACGTTCCAGCTGCAGGACATCCTGGCCGAGGGGTCGTACCTGGCGGACCTGGGGCGGCCCGAGGCCGCGCGGGTGCTCAAGGACGCGGCGATCGCGGAGGCGCGTGCCCGCCAGGCGGCCGAGCAGGAGCGGCTGCTGGCCGAGGAGGCGATCGCCGAGGCCAACCGGAACCTGGCGCTCAAGCAGGCCGGCATCCAGGCCGAGATCGACGCGGCGAAGGCGAAGTCCGCGGCGGCCGGCCCCCTCGCGCAGGCCGCGCGGGGCCAGGCCATACACTCCGAGCAGCAGAAGGTGGCCGAGCGCAACGCCGAGCTCAAGCAGCGCCAGCTCGACACCGAGGTGCGCAAGCCGGCCGACGCGGCCCGCTACAAGGTCGAGCAGGAGGCCGAGGCCGCCCGCAACGCCGCCGTGCTCCAGGCCGACGCCCAGCGCCAGGCCGTCATCGCCGCCGCGCAGGCCTCCGCCGAGCAGGCGCGCCTCACCGGCGAGGGCGAGCGGGCCCGGCGCGCGGCGCTCGCCGAGGCGAACGCCGTCGAGGGCGCGAAGGAGGGCGAGGCCGAGCAGCGCCGGCGCTCGGCGATCGCCGAGGCCGTCGAGCGGGAAGGCCAGGCCGAGGCCGCGGCCATCCTGGCCCGGGGCCAGGCCGAGGCCGACGCGATGGCGCGCAAGGCCGAGGCGTTCGCCGCGTACGGGGAGGCCGCCGTCCTGGACCTGCTGGTCAAGGTGCTCCCGCAGGTCGTCGAGGCGGCCAGCGCGCCGATCGGTGCGATCGACAAGATGACGGTGATCTCCACCGACGGGGCGTCCTCGCTGACGAAGTCGGTCGCCGGGAACGTCGCCCAGGGCCTCCAGTTGGGCAGCGACCTCACCGGCATCGACCTGGCCGGCCTGCTGGCGAAGCTCGGTTCGGCGTCGTCGGCCGGCAACGGCAAGCCGGCGGTCGACGGCACCGCGGTCGAGGCGAGGTAGCGCGACCACGGCGAAGGGCGCCGCTCCCTAGGCGGAAGCGGCGCCCTTCGGGTCGACTCAGTCGCGCAGGCCCTGCTCGCGGGCCCAGCGCAGCAGCTCGGCCTCGGCCTCGTCCCGCTCCAGCGGCCCGCGCTCCAGCCGCAGCTCCTTGAGGTGCTTCCAGGCCCGCCCGACGACCGGCCCCGGCGGTACGCCGAGCAACTCCATGATCGCGTTGCCGTCCAGGTCGGGACGGACCCGCGCCAGGTCCTCCTCGGCCGCGATCCGGGCGATCCGCTCCTCCAGCGCGTCGTAGTCGGCGGCGAGCTGCGCGGCCTTGCGCCGGTTCCGGGTGGTGCAGTCCGACCGGGTCAGCTTGTGCAGCCGTGGCAGCAGGTCACCGGCGTCGGCCACGTACCTGCGGACCGCGGAGTCGGTCCACTCACCGCGCCCGTACCCGTAGAAGCGCAGGTGCAGCGCGACCAGCGTGGTGACCTTCGCGGTCACCTCCTTCGGGTAGCGCAACGCCTTCATCCGGGCCTTGGTCAGCCGGGCGCCGACCACCTCGTGGTGGTGGAAGCTCACCCGGCCGTCCGGGCCCACCGACTTCGTCGCCGGCTTGCCGATGTCGTGCATGAGGGCGGCCATCCGGAGCACGAAGTCGCAGCCGCCGTCCTCGTATGAGACCGCGTTGCTCACCACGGTCAGCGTGTGCTCGTAGACGTCCTTGTGCTGCGCGTGCTCGTCGATCTCCAGCTTGAGCCCGGTCAGCTCGGGCAGGAACCGGTCGGCCAGTCCGGTGTCGACCAGCAGCCGCAGGCCGGTGACCGGGTCGACACCGCAGAGCAGCTTGGTGAACTCGTCCCGGATCCGCTCCGCGGTGATCCGGTCCAGGTCGGTCGCCATCCGGGTCATCGCGGCCCGCACGTCGGGGTGGACCGCGAACCGCAGCTGCGCGGCGAAGCGGGCCGCCCGCAGCATCCGCAGCGGGTCGTCACCGAAGGACTCGTGCGGCGCGCCCGGCGTACGGATGACCTTCGCGGCGAGGTCGGCCAGACCGCCGTGCGGGTCGGTGAACCGGTGGTCGGGCAGGCTCACCGCCATCGCGTTGATCGTGAAGTCCCGGCGGCGCAGGTCCTCGGTCAGGTCCGTGCCGTACTCGACGACCGGGTTGCGGCTGACCTGGTCGTACGACTCGGCCCGGAACGTCGTGATCTCCAGGCGCAGGCCGTCGCGCTGGACGCCGATAGTGCCGAACTCCCGGCCGGTCTCCCAGATCGACTCCGCCCAGCCCCGGACGATCCGCAGCGTCTGGTCGGGGTGTGCGTCGGTGCAGAAGTCCAGGTCCTCGCCGAGCCGGCCGAGCAGGGCGTCCCGGACGGAACCGCCGACCAGGTGCAGTTCGTGCCCGGCCTTCGCGAACCGGCGGCCCAGCTCGTCGGCGACCGGAGAGACCCGGAGCAGTTCGGCGACGGCGGTGCGCTGCGCGGCGGTGAGGTCGCGGCGGTCGGCGGCGTACGGTGCGAAGGCGGCGTCGGACATCGGACGGCCAGCCTATCGGGCGGGGTACGCATCCCGTCCGGCGGGCGCGGGTATCGACGGGCCGTTGACTAAGGTCTGTGGGCGGGCTCCGACTCGGTGGTGGGCTCCGACGTACCCGTGGAGGCGACAAGGATGAGCGGTCGGGTCTACCGCAGCGCGAACGCGCGGGGCGGCGACGACGGGGCCTTCATCGCCGCCGAGCCGCTGAACCAGCCGGCCGCCGAGGCCGTCGCGCCGCCGCAGGAGGTGGTGGCCGAGGGCAGCGCCGCCGCCAACAGCATGGTGATGGCCGTCGGCAGTCTGGTCAGCCGGGGCACCGGCTTCATCCGCAACCTGATGATCGGCGCCGCCCTGGGCAACCTGGTCGGCAACGCGTACACCACCGCGCTGTTCCTTCCGAACCAGGTGTACGAGTTCCTGCTCGGCGGGGTGCTGACCAGCGTGCTGGTGCCGGTGCTGGTCCGGCGGCGCAAGGCCGACCCGGACCGCGGCGAGGCGTACGCGCAGCGCCTGCTCACCCTGGCGGTGGTGGCGCTCGCCGTGGCCGTCCTGATCGCCCTGGTCCTGGCACCGGTGCTCACCGCCATCTACGCCGGCGGCAAGGACGACGACTACCAGGGCCTGGTCACCAAGCTGTCGTTCCTGATGCTGCCGATGCTGTTCTTCACCGGCGTGAGCGCGCTGATCGCCGCGGTGCTGAACACGCGGGGCCACTTCGCCGCGCCGATGTGGGCGCCGATCCTGAACAACCTGGTGGTCATCGGCACGTTCGGCCTCTACATCGTGGTCTACGGGGCGGAGGCCCTGCGGCCGGACCAGATGGGCGTCGACCAGATCGTCCTGGTCGGCGGCGGGACGCTGCTGGGTGTGGCGGTGCAGGCCGCCGGCCTGCTGCCGGCCCTGCGCAAGGTCGGCTTCCGGTGGAAGCTGCGCTTCGACTTCCGCCAGCTCGGGCTGCGCGAGCTGGCCCGGCTCGGCGCCTGGATGTTCTGCTACGTCGCGGTCAACCAGCTCGGCCTGTTCGTGGTGGTCAACCTGCTGACCCGGGTGGCCGGGGAGGACGACGCCGGCCTGCTGATCTACAACAACGTCTTCCTGTTGCTGATGATGGCGCACGGCATCATCGCCGTCTCGATCATCACCGCGCTGATGCCCAGGATGAGCGCCGCCGCGGCGGACGGCCGGTTCCGGGACCTCACGGCCGACCTGTCCCGCGGCACCCGGATGGTCACGGCGGTGCTCGCCCCGGTGGCGGTCTGCTACGCCGTGCTGGCCGCGCCGATCTCCGTGGTGGTGTTCCGCTACGGGGCGTTCACCGGGGACAACGCGGTGGCGACCTCGACGGTGCTGCTGGTCGCCGCGGTCGGTCTGGTGCCCTTCGCGATCAGCCAGCTGTTCACGTTCGCGTTCTACGCGCTGCCGGACACCCGCACGCCGGCCCTGGTCAACATCCCGGTGGTGGCGCTGCGGGTGCTGCTCCAGGTCGGGCTCTTCGCCGCCTTCTCGGCCACCTTCGCGGCGGCCGGCATGATGCTCGGCAACGCGATCTCGTACGTGGCGGCCGCGGTCCTGTCCGCCGTGCTGCTGCGGCCCCGGGTCGGCCGGATCGGGTTGGGCGGGATCATGCGCACCATGGGCAAGGTGGTCGTCGCCGCCCTCGGGTCCGCCCTGGTCGGTCTCCTGGTGGTCAGCCTGCTGCCCGGCGATCCGGAGGATCTCGGCTGGCTCCCGGCGGCCGCCCAGTTGCTCGTCGGCGGGGCGGTGATCGGCGGTACCTACGTCGGGCTGGCGATGCTGCTGCGGATCGGGGAGATCACCGAGGTGGTCGGGATGGTGCGCCGGCGGCTCGGTCGCTGAGCGTCCGGTCCGGTCACCGTCCGCGGGGTCGCCCGGATGGACTGCACGCTGAGTGAACGAGGATCACCAGCCTGGGGATGCGGCTGTGGATAACTTCGTACTCCACCGCTCATTGACCGGATCGGCCTGTGGATAACCAGCCGGACGGTTGAGCATGGCCGGCGTCCACGGGGGAACTACGCCCAACGTCGGTGTGGTCACCCGATCTCGTCCGGCCCCTCCGACAACTACTTGCGGTCAACCTCTAGATTGGCTAGTACATGTGCCAGCAACGTGGCTGACATCGGTCGTAACCGGACGAGTCCCCCGACCGCCGGCAGCCGCTACCGGTGCGGCGTGAAGATGACATGTCGGGGAGCCGGCCAAGCCGGGTAAGGTCGCTCTCGACGGGTACGGCAGGCGCCGGCGCTCGCGCGCCGACACCGGTCGGCCGGTTCCTGAAAGCAGAGCGGAAGCCACAATGCCCAGCAGCGCGGGTCCATCGATCGACAAGATCACCGAGGGAGGACGGGTGACCCAGGTCGGCGAGGGTCAGGAGGCGGACGAGAGCGCCCCGTCGGTCATGACCTTCGGTGCTCCGACGGCCGGTGAGGTCCTCGCCGAGCGGTACGAACTCGTCGAGCACATCAACAACGACAGCGCGGGCCGGCTGGTCTGGCGCGGGGTCGACGTCGTGCTGCGCCGTCCCGTCGCGGTGGTGCTGCGCTATCCGGGTGGCGACTCCGCCACCGAGATGCTCCAGGCCGCCGTCGCGGCCAGCCGGGTCATCCACCCCAACCTGGTCGGCGTCTACGACGCGATCGACGAGGGCGAGCGGGCGTACGTGGTCCGCGAGTGGGTCGACGGGCAGTCGCTGCGGGAACTGGTCACCGAGGAGGCGCTCGACCCCGCTCGCGCCACCGCCGTCGGCAACGCGGTCGCCAGTGCCCTGGCCTCGGTGCACGCCACCGGCATGGTGCACGGCAACGTCCACCCCGGCACCGTCATGATCAGCGACGACGGCCGGGTGGTGCTGGCGGACGCGCGTACCGACGGCGACGACAGCCAGGAGAGCGACGTCCGGGCCGTCGGCGGAGTCCTCTACTACGCCCTGACCGGTCACTGGCCGCACACCGAGGTTCCGCTGCGCGGCGCCACCGCCGGCCACGGCCGCGCGGCCATCCCCGACGCCGTCCGGGACGCCGAGGGAGTGCTCGCCGCACCGCGCCAGGTCCGGGGCGGGGTTCCGGCGTACCTGGACGACCTCACCATGGACCTGCTGGACGCCGAGATCGCGCCGCCGCCGTCGGACGTGCTCGCCGCGGAGCTGGCCCGGCTGGACGTCCCGGCCGACGAGCAGTTCCTGGACAACGCCGGTCCGCTGCGCTTCGCCGCCGAGACCGGCGAGGAGCCGTCCCCGCTCGCCGCCGCCGGCGGGCGCAAGGTGGCCATCGGGATCGCCGGCCTGCTGGCGGTCGCGCTGGTCGGCCTGCTGGTCGGCATCAGCGCGCTCGGCGGCGGTGACGACCCCGACCGGCGCCCGAACTCGGCGGCCGTTCCGACCCCCAGCGCCGCCGGCGACGCGACGCCGGCTGCCGCCGCGGTCGGCCCGTTGAAGATCCGCGCCGCCAGGATCATCGATGATCCGCGAGGGGACCGCACCGAGCTCCGCGGTGCCGAGAAGGTCTTCGACGGCAGCGAGGACGACGGCTGGGAGACCCAGACCTACAAGGGCCGGCCCAACTTCGGCAACTTCAAGAAGGGCATGGGCGTCTGGATCGACCTCGGCGAGCCACACAGCCTCAAGTCGCTGCAGGTCCAGCTCTCCGCCCGCGGGGCGTCCGCCCAGCTGTTCGCCGGCACCAACGACCACCCCTCCTCGAAGGCGGGCGACGACGCGCTCTTCCAGGAGTACTCGAAGAACCCGGTCGGTCAGCCCTTCGAGGACGCCGACACGACGATGACCTTCATCTCGTTCGACCCGGACAAGAAATACCGCTACCTGCTGTTCTGGCTCACCGAGCTGCCGCCGAGCGAGGGCGGCTTCAAGGTCGGTGTCCAGGAGATCACGGTCCAGGGATCGTGATCCGGCGACCACGCTCCGGGCACCGCCTCCGCCGGACGTGGTGATGGCGACGAACGGCGCGAGCGGGCGACCGGCGGGTGACGGCGTCCCGCCGGTCGCCGCCACACCGTCCGACCTCGACCTGCTCCGCGCCCACGTCGCGGGTGACCGGGACGCCTTCGCGGAGCTGTTCCGCCGGCACCGGGACCGCCTGTGGGCGGTCGCGCTCCGCACCCTCGGCGACCGGGAGGAGGCGGCCGACGCGCTGCAGGACGCGCTGCTGTCCGCGCACCGCGCGGCCGGGCGGTTCCGTGGCGACTCGGCGGTGACGACCTGGCTGCACCGCATCGTGGTCAACGCCTGCCTGGACCGCGTACGCCGCCGCCAGGCGCATCCGACCGTGCCGCTGCCCGACGGCGTACGCGACGTCGAGGGAGCGACCGGCGGCGTGGAGCCTGCCGTCCCGGCACCCGACCACGACACCGCACTCGTGGTCCGGGAGGCGCTGGCGGGCCTGCCGGTGGAGCAACGTGCCGCCCTGATCCTGGTCGACGTGCAGGGCTACCCGGTGGCCGAGGTGGCCCGCATCCTCGGTGTGGCCGAGGGGACGGTGAAGAGCCGGTGCGCCCGCGGCCGGGCCCGCCTGGCGGTGGTCCTGGGGCACCTCCGCCCGGGCCCCGGCGGGCCCGCACCGTCCGGCGGGAACGTGCCGGCGGTCACCAAGGGGAACCCGCAGCCGGCCGGCGGCGTCCGATCGGTGTCGGGGCGGTCCCGGCGCGACACCCACCAGGAGGACTCGTGACGACCGGGCGGTTCCGGGAGGTCGACCACGACCTGCTCGCCGACTACGTCGGCGGGGCGCTGGACGGCACCCCGGACGAGGAGACCGTCGCGCGCCTGGTCGAGGAGGACGCGGCCTGGGCCGACGCGTACGCCCGGCTCGCCCCGGCGGTCGCGGACGTCCGTGCCGACCTGCGCGTCTTCGGGGCCACGGCCGGGGCGATGCCCGCCGACGTCACCGACCGGATCGTCGCCGCGCTGGCCGCGACCGGAGACGCCGGCCCGGCTGACGCGACACGTACCCCGGCCCGTCCGGTCGTGCCGGTCCAGCCACACGGCGATCGGCGACGCCCCGGGGCCGGACCTCGGCCGGGCGTGCCCGCGA
>JAEYGD010000344.1 GCA_023402505.1 Actinomycetes bacterium | reverse complement strand
GCGCCTGAGCCGCGACGTGTCCGGCGCGCGGACGCCGTTCGGCCGCGGCGTGCCCGGCTCGTGGTGCAGCGGGGCGCTGGTCGCCCTCACGCTGGTCGCCCTCACGCTGGCCGCCCTCACGCTGTGTGACCGACCGGCGGGCGGACACCTCCGCCTTTTTTCCCTTTGCTCTGCACCCTGATACGCACCGGTGACCGCGAGTCACGGGCCCCCGTCGACAATCTGGGCGGCGGAGAAAGAAAGCCCTGGTCAGTGATGGTGGTGCGAATAGGGCAGCAGAGCAAAGGCGCAGTGGCGGCAGCGTGGGTCTGCGGCGACCGCCACCGAGCGTAACCGGATACCGTGATCGCCCACCGTCACCGGACGTCGCGATTCGCCCACCGTCACCAGACGTCGCGATTCGCCCACCGTCACCAGACGTCGCGATCGCCCGCCGTCGCCGGACGCGGCGGCCAGGATGCGGCTGCGCTCGCGTGCTGTCCAGCATCGCGGCGGCCATGGTCAGCGCAGCGACAGGGCGGCGAGGGCGGCGTTGACGATGCTGCCGGGGAGCAGGTCGTGCAGCTCGTACAGCTCCCCGACGCTGCCCGACTGACCGAACTCGTCCACCCCGAGCGGCACCGCCGGCGCACCGACGGCCGAGCCCAGCCAGGCCATCGCGTGCGACGCGGCGTCGTGCACCGTCACCACCGGCACCCGGTCGGCGAAGGCCGACCGCAGGGCGCCGGGCACGCTCGGGACGGTCGCGGTACGGACCCCCTGGCGCAGGGTGCGCTGCCAGGCCCGGTACAGACGGTCCAGGCTGGTGACGTCGACGACGTGCGCGGCGATGCCCTCGTCGGCCAGTTCGGCGGCGGCGGCCAGCACCTCCGGCAGCACCGCTCCGGAGGCGGCGAGCTGCACGACCGGCGCGTCGACCAGCTGCGGGTACGCCTGGTGGGCGTCCACCAGGCGGTACGCGCCCGCCAGCACCTGGCGGCGCAGCACCGCGTCACCCAGCCGGGCGCGGGCCGCCTCGAACGGGGCCTGGTCGACCGGGCGGGTGCTGAGCCGGAAGTAGTAGGCGCCGTCCTCGGTCGGGGCGGCCGTGGCGGCCGGCGCCGCGCCCCCGGCGATCTGGCCGAGCGCGTCACACAGCAGCCAGTCGAGGGTCGCCGCGTACGCGGGCTCGACGAAGGTGACCCCGGGCAGTTCCAGCCCCACGCTCGCGGTGATCGTGGACTGGTGGGCGCCCCCCTCGGGAGCGAGGGTGATGCCCGACGGGGTACCCGCGACGACGAACCGGGAGCCGGAGTAGGTGCCGTAGAGGAAGGCGTCCAGGCCGCGCAGCACGAACGGGTCGTAGACCGTGCCGACCGGAAGCAGCGGCTGCCCGGACAGGTCCCACGACAGGCCGAGCTGGCCGAGCAGCAGGAACAGGTTCATCTCCGAGATGCCCAGCTCGATGTGCTGGCCGGCCGGGCTCTCGGTCCAGCGCAGCATCCGGTCCTCCGACCAGGAGCGCTGCTCGGTCGGGGCGAACACCCCCGTCTTGTTGATGAACCCGGCCAGGTTGGTGGACGTGGCGACGTCCGGCGCGGTCGTCACCAGGTAGCGACCGACCTGCGGGTCCCGCGCCAGGTCGACCAGCACCCGGCCGAAGACCTCCTGGGTGGAGATCGGCTTGTTCGCGCGTACCCTCGTGGTCTCCGGAACGGCGACCCCCAGCGCACGGGTGCGGGGCGCGCGGGACAGCGCCTCCCGGCGCTCGCCGGCCCGGATGCCCGCCGGGGACGCCGGGTCCAGGCGGTCCCACTCGGTGTCCCGGGTGAGACCGTGCGCCGCGCGCAGGGCGTCGACCTGCTCGGTGGTGAGCAGCGCCGAATGGTTGCGCGGATTGCCGGCGATCGGCAGACCCCAGCCCTTCACCGTGTACGCGAACACGACGCTGGGCCGGTCGGTGACCGCGTCGCACTGGGCGTACGCGTCGAGCATCGCCTCCAGGTCGTGCCCGCCCAGGTCGGTGACGAGAGGGCCCAGCTCGTCGTCGCTGAGGCCAGCGATCAGGTCGGCGATCCCGGCCGGGGCGCCGTCGAGGAACTGCTTGCGCAGCGCCGGCCCGGCCAGCCCGAACAGCGACTGGTACTGCTCGTTGGGCATCGCGTCGATCCAGTTGCGCAGCGCCGCACCACCCGGGCGGGCGTACGCCTCGGCGAGCCGGCGGCCGTACTTGACCTCCACGACGTGCCAACCGGCCGCCTCGAACTGCCCGCGCCACTGGTCGATCCGGATGCCCGGGACGACCCGGTCCAGCGACTGGCGGTTGAAGTCCACCAGCCACATCACGTTGCCCAGACCCTTGGTTGCCGGGTCGGCGACGGCCTCCCAGATGTTGCCCTCGTCCAGCTCGGCGTCACCGATGACGGCGACGAAACGGGACCGCGGGCGCTCCCCGAAATGGGCGTCGACGTAGCGGCGGGTCACCGCCGCGAACAGCGGCGCCGCCGCGCCCAGGCCCACCGAACCGGTGGAGAAGTCCACCTCGTCCGGGTCCTTGGTCCGCGAGGGGTACGACTGGAGGCCACCCCGGGCGCGCAGCCGCGTGAGGTACGACCGGTCCAGGTTGCCGAGCAGGTACTGGATGGCGTGGAACACCGGAGACGCGTGCGGCTTGACGGCGACCCGGTCCTCGGCGTCGAGGTGCGCGAACCACAGAGCCGTGAGCGCGGTGACCAGCGAGGCGCTCGACGCCTGGTGCCCGCCGACCTTGACGCCGTCGCCGGTGTCCCGGTCGTGGTTCGCCGCGTCCACGATGCGGGTCGCGAGCCACAGCACGCGCCGCTGGATCTCGTCGAGGACATCGAGGTCGTGCTGGTTCACGGTGACTCCATCCGGGCGTCGCCGTTGACGCCCTCCGCGGGGGTGAAAGCGGACCGGCCCCTCCCCTTCCGGGAAGTGGACCGGTCCGATCGGATCAGGCGCCGAGGCGCGCCAGGATCAGCTCGCGGACCGTCTTCGCGTCCGCCTGGCCACGGGTGCTCTTCATGACCGCGCCGACCAGCGCGCCGGCCGCCGCGACCTTGCCGCTACGGACCTTGTCGGCGACGTCCGGGTTCGCGGCGATCGCCTCGTCCACCGCGGCGGTGAGCGCGCCGGTGTCCGACACGACCTCCAGGTTGCGGTTGGTCATGATCTCGGTCGGCGAGCCCTCGCCGGCCACCACGCCCTCCAGCACCGTCCGGGCCAGCTTGTCGTTGAGCTTGCCCGCGTCGACCAGGCCCTGCAGCTCGGCGACCTGCGACGGGGTCGCCCCGACGTCGGCCAGCTCCACGCCGGTCTCGTTGGCCCGGCGGGACAGCTCGCCCAGCCACCACTTGCGGGCGGCGGCCGGGGTCGTGCCGGCGGCCACGGTCGCCTCGATCAGCTCGACCGCGCCCGCGTTGACCACCGACTGCATGTCGAGGTCCGACAGGCCCCACTCCTGCTGGATCCGCTTGCGGCGCACCCGGGGCAGCTCCGGCAGGGCGGCCTTCAGCTCGGCCACCCACCCGGTGTCCGGAGCGAGCGGCACCAGGTCCGGCTCCGGGAAGTACCGGTAGTCCGTGGCGGTCTCCTTGGACCGGCCCGGCGTGGTGTCGCCGGTGTCCTCGTGGAAGTGCCGGGTCTCCTGGACGATCCGGCCGCCCGCTTCCAGCACCGACGCCTGGCGCAGCATCTCCGAGCGTACCGCCCGCTCGACCGAGCGCAGCGAGTTGACGTTCTTGGTCTCGGTGCGCGTGCCCCACTCCTCGCCGGGCCGGTTCAGCGACGTGTTGACGTCGCAGCGCAGCGAGCCCTCCTCCATCCGCACGTCGGAGACACCGAGCGAACGGATCACGTCGCGCAGCTCGGTGACGTACGCCCGGGCAACCTCGGGCGCGAGCGCACCGGTGCCGGGAATTGGCTTGGTGACGATCTCGACGAGCGGAATGCCGGCCCGGTTGTAGTCGACGAGCGACTCGGTGGCGCCGTGGATGCGGCCGGTTGCACCGCCGACGTGCAGCGTCTTGCCGGTGTCCTCCTCCAGGTGCACCCGCTCGATGCCGATCCGCACCAGCTCGCCGTTGACCTCGACGTCCAGGTAGCCGTCGAAGCAGAGCGGCTCGTCGTACTGGCTGATCTGGAAGTTCTTCGGCATGTCCGGGTAGAAGTAGTTCTTCCGGGCGAACCGGCACCACGTCGCGATCGAGCAGTTCAGCGCCAGCCCGATCCGGATCGTCGCCTCGATGGCGGCCTTGTTCGCCACCGGCAGCGAGCCGGGCAGTCCCAGGCAGACCGGGCAGACCCGGGTGTTCGGCTCGCCACCGAAGTCGGTCGGGCAGCCGCACCACATCTTGGTGTTCGTGCCCAGCTCGACGTGCGTCTCCAGGCCGATCACCGGTTCGAAGCGCGCCACGACCTCGTCGTACGCGGGCAGTGTCGTCGTCATCGGTGCTCCTGCCTCACAGTGCCGGTGGGGTGAACGTACCGACGGCGGTCTCCAGCGCCGCCGCGACCCGGTACATACGGTCGTCGGCCATCGTCGGCGCCATCACCTGGAGACCGACCGGCAGCCCGTCGGAGAGGCCGCACGGCACCGAGATGCCCGGCCCGCCGTACAGGTTGGTCGGGATCGTGAACAGGTCGGCCAGGTACATCTGGTACGGGTCGGCGGTGCGCGCCCCGATCGGGAACGCCACGAACGGCGTCGTCGGCGAGATCAACGCGTCGACCCGCTCGAACGCGGCGGTGAAGTCGCGGGTGATCAGCGTCCGGACCTTCTGCGCCTGCCCGTAGTACGCGTCGTAGTAACCCGACGAGAGGGCGTACGTGCCGATCATGATGCGCCGCTTGACCTCCGGACCGAAGCCGGCCTCCCGGGTCAGCGACATGACCTCCTCCAACGACCGGTTGCCGTCGTCGCCGACCCGCAGGCCGAAGCGGACGCCGTCGAAGCGAGCCAGGTTGGAGGAGCACTCGCTCGGCGCGATCAGGTAGTACGCCGGCAGCGCGTACTTGAAGTGCGGGCAGGACACCTCGACGATCTCGGCGCCCAGCTTGGTGAGCGTGTCGACCGCCTCCCGGAACGCCGCGACGACGCCCGGCTCGGCGCCCTCCCCGGCGAACTCCTTCACCACGCCCAGCCGCACACCGGTCAGGTCACCGGTCGCGCCGAGCCGCGCGGCGGCCACCACGTCCGGCACCGGCGCCGGGATCGAGGTCGAGTCGCGCGGGTCGTGGCCGCCGATCACCTCGTGCAGCAGCGCGGCGTCCAGCACCGTACGGGCGCACGGGCCCGGCGTGTCCAGCGAGGACGAGAACGCCACCAGGCCGTACCGGGAGGTCCCGCCGTACGTCGGCTTCGCGCCGACGGTGCCGGTGACCGCGCCCGGCTGCCGGATCGAGCCGCCGGTGTCCGAGCCGATCGACAGCGGCGCCTCGTACGCGGCCAGCGCCGCGGCGCTGCCGCCACCGGAGCCGCCCGGGATGCGGCTCAGGTCCCACGGGTTGTGCGACGGCCCGTACGCCGAGTACTCCGTGGAGGAGCCCATCGCGAACTCGTCCATGTTGGTCTTGCCGAGCATCACCGTGCCCGCCGCGCGCAGCCGCTGCACGATCGTCGAGTCGTACGGCGGGCGCCAGCCCTCCAGGATCTTCGACCCGACGGTGGTCGGCACGCCCTTCGTGGTGAGCACGTCCTTGACCGCCACCGGCACGCCCGCGAGAGGGCCGAGCGGCTCACCGGCAGCCCGCCGGGCGTCGACCGCGCGGGCGGCGTCCAGCGCGCCGTCGGTGTCGACGTGCAGGAACGCGTGGACCCGGTCGTCGACGGCGGCGATCCGGTCCAGGTGTGCCCGGGTGACCTCGACCGCGGAGGTCTCGCCCTTTGCCACCAGACCGGCGAGCTCCGTCGCGGTCAATCTGGTCAGGTCGGTCACGATGCCACATCCTCGTCCAGGATCCGCGGGACGCGGAACCGCTGCTCCTCGGCGTCGGGCGCGCCCGACAGCGCCTCTTCGGGGGTCAGGCAGGGGGTCACCACGTCCTCGCGCAGCACGTTGGTCAGCGGCACGGAGTGCGACGTCGGCGGGATGTCCGCCGCGGTGACCTCGCCGACCTGGGCGACCGCCTGGAGGATCACGTCGAGCTGGCCGGCGAACGTGTCCAGCTCCTCCTCCGTCACGGCGAGCCGCGACAGTCGCGCCAGGTGCGCGACCTCCTCGCGGGAGATGGCGGCCATCGGTGCCCCCTTCGTGGCTGTCCTGCTGCTCTGCCTGCGCGCCGACCGCGCGGTGGTGCGGAGTGACGCGCGGTGACCGGAGCGAGTCTATTGTTCCGCCCCCAGCGACCCGTTCCCGACTCCCCTCCCGCCGGCCGGGGCGTGCCCTGGCGGGGGTCAGCGGGTGGGGCGGCGGGGGGTCTCGGTGGACGGGCGGACCGGGCGGTAGCGGGCCAGCCAGGTGGCGAGTTCCTCGGCCGGCATCGGCCGCGCGTAGAACCAGCCCTGCGCGGCGTCGCAGCCGGCCGCGTGCAGCATCCGCCAGGTCCGCTCGTCCTCCACGCCCTCGGCGACCACCCGCAGCCCGAGTGCGCCGGCCAGCTCGATCATCGAGGTGACGATCGCGGCGTCGTCGGCGTCCTCCGCCATGCCGAGGACGAAGGAACGGTCCACCTTTACCTCCGACAGCGGCAGCCGGCGCAGGTGCTGCAACGACGAGTACCCGGTGCCGAAGTCGTCCAGCGCGATGCCCACTCCGAGGTGGTGCAGCCGGGTGATGGTGGCCAGCACACGGCGGGGATCGGCCATCAGCGCCCCCTCGGTGATCTCCACCTGGAGCAGCCGCGGTGGTACGCCGTAGCGGCTGAGCCGGTCCGCGATCCGGTCGGCGATCTCACCGGTGTGCAGGTCCCGCACGCTGACGTTCAGGGAAGCCCGCAGGCCGACCCCGGCCGCCCGCCACTTCGCCAGCTGCTCCACGACGTCGTCGACGACCCGGAAGGTCAGCAGGCGCATCACCGCACTCTGCTCGGCCACCCGGATCAGCTCCTCCGGGTCGACCATGCCCCGGCGCGGGTGCCGCCAGCGCAGCAGCGCCTCGACGCCGACCACCTCGCCGGTCGCGATGGCGATCTGCGGCTGGTAGTACATGGTGATCTCGCCCGCATCGGCGACCGGGTCACCGGGCTGCGGATCGGCCGCGCCCCGGCCGGCGTCCCGCACCGCCCCAACCCGCCGCGACCCGTTCCACCGGCCGGCCGGCACCCGGTTGCCCCGCCCGGCCCCCTCGCCACGGACCGTCGTCCCGTCCCGTCCGGCCGGCTCGTCCCGGCCCACGGCCCCACCGGATTCGGCCACCCCGCCGCGTTCCGGCACCTCGCCGAGTTCCGCCACCTCGCCGCGTTCCGGCACCCCGCCGCGTTCCGGCACCTCGCCGAGTTCCGCCACCTCGCCGCGTTCCGGCACCTCAGCGCGGTGCGGACC
>JAEYGD010000305.1 GCA_023402505.1 Actinomycetes bacterium | reverse complement strand
CCGCGGGCCCCGGCGAGGTGGCGGCGCGGACGCCGTCGCCGGCTCAGCGCCAGCCGTAACCGGCGCGCAGCGTCCGGGCCACCCGGTCGAACCGCTCCCGGTCCAGCACCGCGCCCTCCCGACGGATGCTGTCCTCCCGCATGGTCAGCACCCGGTCCAGCCGCAGCCAACTCGGCCGGTTGTCCCGGTCCCAGGCGCCCGGCCCGAGGGCGAACCAGTGCCGCTGGCCGGCCCGGTCGGCCTGGCTGGACAGCATCAGCCCGTACAGGGTCCGGCTGTGCCGCCCCACCACCAGCACCGGCCGGTCCTTGCCCTGCCGCGGGTCGTCCTCGTACGGCACCCAGGTCCAGACGATCTCCCCGGGGTCGGCGTGCCCGTCGGGCTCCGGCGCGTACGAGAGTTGACGTCGCTGCAGCGCGGCGACCTGGCGCGGTCGCGCGACCCGGGCCGGGGCGGGGCCGGGGCGTCGCGGGGACGGGATGACGGCGCCGAGACGCGCGGCCACGTTCCGGAGGAGACCTGCCACGGCCGGCAGCCTAACGCCCGGCCGGCGCCGACGGTCGGTCCGGGGTTGGGTGGACTCGGCGGCCGGCAGTGGCCAGGATCGGTCTCATGACCGTCACCGTCGGCGCCGGCGCGGCGTCGTGATCGACCTGCCGGACGACTACCCCGTCGTCGAGCGTCGCGCCGTGCGGCTCGTGGTGCTCGACGCCGACGGGCGGGTGCTGCTGTTCCACACCCGCGACCCGGAGCACCCCCGGCTCGGCACCTGGTGGGAGCTGCCCGGCGGCGGCATGGACCCGGGTGAGACCTACCGGGACACCGCGGTGCGCGAGCTGCGTGAGGAGACCGGCATCACGGTCGACCCCCGGGTCGTCGGCGCGCCCACCTGGCGGCGCCGGGCCAGCTTCCTGCACCGGCACCGCCGGCACCTGCAGGACGAGGTGATCGTGCCGGTCCGGCTGGACCGGCCGGGGCCGGACGTCGACGAGACGGACCGGCTCGACTACGAGCGGGAGGACTACTTCGGCTTCCGGTGGTGGCCGGTGGCCGAGGTGGTGGCCGGCGGCGCGCGCTTCTATCCGGGCCGGCTGCCGGAGCTGCTGACCGGCTTCCTCGCCGGGGAGCAGGTCGACGAGCCGTTCGAGCTGTGGTCGTGACGCGGCCGCCCGAGACGGGCACAGTGGACCGATGACCGACATTCCCGTCTGCGTGGCCCGGTACGCGCACCGCCTGCACACCTCCGTCGGCGACGGGCACCACGTCGCCTCCCCGTTGGGGGCCTGGCTCCTGCTGGCGTTGGTGGCGCCCGCCGCCACCGGGACCGCCCGGGACGGGTTGGCGGAGGCGCTCGGCACCGACGCGCGGACCGCCGCCGACGCCGCCCGGGCGCTGCTGGCCGACCCGCACCCACTGGTCGGGGCCGCGACCGCCCTGTGGCAGGATGCCGCGCTCGACACACCGGGTCTCGCCGCCTGGCGGGCGGGTTTGCCGCCGTCGACCCGGACCGGGCCCCTGCCCGACCAGGCCACCGCCGACGCGTGGGCGCGCGAGCACAGCCTCGGTCTGATCGACCGGTTCCCGCTGGACCTGTCACCGGATCTGGTTCTGCTGCTGGCCAGCGCGCTGGCGACCCGGGTGTCGTGGCTGGACCCGTTCGAGGTGGCCGACGCGGGCGCGCTGGGTCCCGGCAGCGCGTGGTCCGGCCGGCTGCGGCGGGTGCTGCGCACTCCCCCGCACGGTCACCGGGCCTGGATCGCCGCCACCGGCGCGGCAGGGGACGTGGCCGTCCACGCCGCGCCGGCCCGGCCGGTGGAGGAGGGCGGGCCGGGGCTGCTCGTGGTGTCGGTGGCGGCGGCACCCGACGTGGCGCCCGGGGACGTGCTCGCGGCGGCCCACGAGCAGGCGCTGCGTGCCGTCGGCGGGCAGGAGGACCGGCGCTCCCTCTACGACCTGCCGCTGGGCGACACCCTGCTGTGGGCGCTGCGGGAGGAGACGGTGCACACGTTCGCGGCCCGCGAGGAGCGTGTGACGGCGGTGCTGCCCTGCTGGTCGGCGGAGAGCCGGCACGACCTCACGCCGGCCGCGCTCGGCTTCGGGACGGCCGCCGACGCCGTCCGGGACCTGGTCGGGGCTCCCGGCCTCACGTTCGACGCCGTGCAGTCGGCCGCCGCCCGCTACGGCCGGTACGGGTTCGAGGCCGCCGCCGTCACCGCGTTCGCCATGGTGACCGGTCTGCCGCCGGAGCGGGTCCGGCGCACCGCGGAGCTGCGCTTCGCCCACCCGTACGCGGTGGTCGCCGTCGCCACCGACGAGCGGCCCGGCGGGCCGTGGCACGGCACGCCGGTCTTCTCCGCGTGGGTCACCGAGCCCGACGAGGTGCCCGAGGCGGACCTCGCCGATCCGCCCGAGACCTGGTGAGGCTCACCAGTCGGGCGGGCGCGGGATCGGTTGGGTCATGCCGTCGAAGTCGCGGGGCAGCTGCGCCACCATGGCGTGGAACTCGTCGACGGTCACCGCCTCGCGCAGGGTGGCGAACACGGCCGCCGTGCCGAGCCGGGCGATCTGGTCGTCCACGCCGGCCCGCTCCCCCACCCGGCGCAGGAACTCGACCGGTCCGATGGCCGGCGGCGGGCCGCCGGCCGCGCCGGGCTCGGCGAGGTAGTCGCCCGCCTCGTCCGGGAGGTGCCCGGCCAGGTCGGCGGCCTCCCCGCCGGTCATCCGCTCCACCATCGTCTGCAGGACGGCGCGGGACAGGGTCGCGGCCTGGTTGGTCGGCAGCCCCGCACGGCGGGCCACCGCGTCGACGAAGAGGGGAAACCGCACGGCGCGGCTTACCCGCGCGGTGCGGCGGCAAACGACGTCAGCCCTCCTCGGCGAGGACGTCGAGCAGGAGCGCGGCGGTCCAGCCGAACGCCGGTGACCCGAGCCCGGCGCCGGTGTCCGGGTGGAAGTACTCGTGGCAGCCCGACCGCGCCACCAGGTCGATCATCGACCGGCGCAGCCCGGCCGCCAGGTCCGGCCGGCCGTGTGCCAGCAGGCCACGGCGCAGCAGCCAGGCGAGGTTGAGCCAGCTGGGGCCGCGCCAGTAGCGCAGCGGCTCGAAGTCCGGGGCGGTGCGGTCGTGGCTGGGCAGCGGGCGCCGCATGCGGGCACCGAGCCCGAACCGGGGCGAGCACGCCTCGGCGAGCACCGTGGCCACCTGTCGGGCCGGCAGGCCGGACAGGACCAGCGGCATCAGCCCGAGTGCGGTGCGGCCCGGCAGGAGGCGCCCGGTGCGCAGGTCGCGTGGGTGGAACAGGCCGGTGGCCGGGTCGTACAGCCGGTCGACGACGGCCTCGGTGATCGCGGCGGCGCGCTCCCGGTGCGGGCCGGGGTCGGCCCCGAGCACCGCGGCGATCCGCGCGAGGGCCTCCTCCGCCTCCCCCATCGCCGCGTTGAGCAGCGGGCACTCCACGAGGAACGGGTGCCGGCCGGCGAGCAGGTCGTCCCGGTACCGCGCCTCGCGGTAGGCGGCGACGATCGCGACGTACCGCGCGTAGTCCAGGTCGGTGGGGCGGTGCGCGGCGTCGGCGTGGGCGGTGTCGTGCCTCCGGTACGCGCGCATGACGGCGGCGTCGGCGGGCACCGCCGCCATCGGGGCGTCCCACGCCGGGCTGTTGTCCAAACCGGACTCCCAGGGGTGCACGACGCAGGCGAGGCCGCCACCGCCGACGTTCCGGTGCGTTGCCAGGTAGCGCTGCTGGGCCACCAGGCGCGGGTAGAGCCGCTCCAGCGCGGCGCGCGCCGCCCCGGACGGGTCGCGGCGGTACGCGAGCCACGCGGCGAGCGCGTGCACCGGTGGCTGCACCAGCCCGGACGTGGCCGCGGCCGGGGCTGCGTCGGCGCTCGCCGAGGCCCAGAACTCGGGTCCGGGGAAGTACGACCCGGCGCGCAGTGCGGGGTTGAACACGATGTGCGGCACCCGCCCGTCGGCCCACTGCGCCCGGAACAGGCTGGCCAGCTCCCGCCAGGCGCGTGCGGGCCGGACGTGGGACCAGCCGATGGCGGTGAACGCCGAGTCCCAGCTCCACTGGTGGGGGTAGAGGGTGCGCGAGGGCACGGTGTGGTCGTGTTCCCAGTTCCCGTCCAGCGTGGCGACGGCGAGCGCGCGGAGGGCGCCGAGGTCCACCGCGGCAGCCGCCCCGGATGCGGGGGTGGGCCGGGGGGTCATGCGGCCGCCCGGTGCGGCTGGGCGCGGCGCAGCACGGTGGCGGCCTGCTGCAGGGCACGGACCGGGTCGCCGCGTAGGCGGCACTCCAGGGCCAGCCAGCCGGGGTAGCCGATCTCGTGCAGGGTGCGCAGCAGCGCCGGCCAGTGCAGGTGGCCCGCGCCCGGCTGGTACCGGTTGGAGTCGCTGACCTGCACGTGCCCGAGGTACGGCGCGACCGCGCGCAGGGCCGCGTGGACGTCGTCCTCCTCGATGTTCATGTGGAACGTGTCGGCGACCACCCGGACCGAGGGCAGCCCGACGGCCGCGCAGAGCGCGGCGGCCTCGTCGAGCCGGTTCACCATGTGGTCCTCGTACCGGTTGAGCGGTTCGAGGAACAGGGTGACGCCCTCGGCGCGGGCGTGCTCGCCCAGTTCGCCGAGGGCGTCGAGGAGTACCTGCCGGTCGCCGGCCGGGGACCGGGGTGGCTCGAACGGCGGCAGCCGGCGGGAGAACATGCCCCACGAGGCCGGTGTCATCACGCCGATGCCGCCGATCTCGGCGATCACCGACAGCTGTGAGCGGAGGTTGCGGACGGCGTCGCGCGAGCGTTCCGGGTCGAAGTCGCCGATGAAGTGGTCCATCTCGACGCACACGGTGGGCAGCAGCACGCCGGCGGCGCGGGCCCGGCGCAGTTCGGGTAGCCGGCGCGCGAGGGCGAGGTCGCCGCGTCCACGCAGCTCGATGCCCTGGTAGCCGAGCGCGGCGGCGAGGGCGTACTTGCGGATCAGGTCGTCGCCCGGCAGGAGCTGCTCCTGGCAGGCCAGTGGGATGGTCATGGTCGGAACCTCAGGACTACTTGGAGGACGTCCCCGTCACCGCGGTCGAGCAGCGCGAGCGCGTCGGCCACCGCGCCCGCCTCCACGACGTGGCTCACCAGCGGCAGCGGGTCGACGCTGCCCTCGGCCACCAGGTCCATGAAGGTGTGTGCGACCCGCGCTCCGGTCCACCGGCCGGCCAGGCCGGGCGCCGGGGTCGGCCCGGAGACCTGGGCCGCCACCAGCTGGATGCGGTTGTGGTGGAACTCCTCGCCGAGGCCGAGCCCGTCGGCCTGGCCCTGGTAGAAGCCGGCGGCCACGACGCGACCGGCGTGGGTGGTGGCGCGGATCGCCTCGTGCAGCGCCGGGTACGCCCCGGACAGCTCGAGGCAGACGTCGGCGCCGCGTCCGCCGGTGGCGTGTCGCAGCACGGCGGCGGCGGACTCGGTGGCGGCGTCGACGACGAGCCGGGCGCCGTGCCGGGTGGCGTGCGCGAGCCGGGTGGGCATCCGGTCGACGGCCACCACGCGGGCGCCGGAGAGCACCGCGAGGCGGGTGGCGAGCAGGCCGATGACGCCCTGGCCGAAGACGCCCACCCAGTCGCCGAGGTGCAGGTCCGCCGCGAGGACGGCGGTGAGCGCGATGGCTCCGGGACGGGCGAAGACGGCGGCGAGGGGGTCGAGACCGGCGGGCAGGGGGTGCACCGCGGCGGCGGGCAGGACGGCCTCGGCCCGGTGTCCCCAGATGCCCCAGACCACCTGCCCGGGTCTGCGGCCGGTCACGTCGTCGGCCACCTCGACGATCTCGCCGACCTCCTCGTAGCCGAAGCCGACCAGTGGGTACGGCACGGCGGCCTGCCGGGGGACGAACATGCGGCTGGTGTCGTCCCAGTCCTTGCTCAGGCGGGGGTTGCTGCCGCGGTAGAGGGTGAGTTCGGTGCCCGCCGAGATGCCGGAGTAGCAGGTGCGGACGCGGACCTGGCCGGGGCCGAGCGGATCCGGGGGGCAGGGCCGGAGGCTGATCTGGCGCGGCCCGGCCAGCGAGACAACCCAGTTGACCATGAGTCACATCCCGGTAGCACTGGGTTCCATTCTAGGTCAAGAAATGGCCATATGTCTTGTAATTGATCAATCGAAGGCGTTGAATCCGTCATGTACCCTTCGAGAGGAGTGCCACCGATGTCGACACCTCCGATGCGGACACTCGCCGCCACGATGATCCTCGCACTAACCGGTGCCAGCCTGCTGGCCTGCGGCGACGACAAGTCCGGAGACGACAGCAAGAAGATCACCGTGTGGAGCCTGGAGGACGTGGCCGACCGGGTCACCGCCACCAAGGCGATCGTCGCGGACTTCACCGCGAAGACCGGCATCCAGGTGGAGCTGGTCACCCTCAACGAGAACCAGTTCCCCGCCCTGATCGCCTCCAGCGCCGCCGCCGGGGAACTACCCGACGTCGTCGGGGCCGTCCCACTGGCCGGCGTACGCACCCTCGCGAGCGACGAACTGCTGCACCCCTCGGCGAACGCGGAGGTCGTCGAGAAACTCGGGCGGCAGACGTTCTCGCCACGGGCACTGGAACTGACCGCCGACGGCGACCGGCAACTCGCCGTTCCCAGCGACGGATGGGGACAACTCCTCGTCTACCGCAAGGACCTCTTCCAGGCCGCCGGCCTGGCGGTGCCCGACACGTACGAAAGGATCGCCGCCGCGGCGGCACGGCTGAACACCGGCGGCGTCGCCGGCATCACCGCGGCGACCGCCCCCGGCGACGTCTTCACCCAGCAGACCTTCGAGCACCTGGCCCTGGCCAACAACTGCCAGCTCGCCGACAGCTCCGGCGCGGTCACGTTGAACTCCCCGGAGTGCGTCGAGGCGTTCCGGTTCTACGGCGACCTGATGCGCAACCACTCGGTCAAGGGCGCTCAGGACGTCGACACGACGCGGGCCACCTACTTCGCCGGCAAGGCGGCCATGCTGATCTGGTCACCGTTCATCCTCGACGAGCTGGCCGGCCTGCGCAACGACGCCAAGCCCACCTGCCCGCAGTGCCAGGCCGACCCGACGTTCCTCGCGAAGAACAGCGGCTTCGTCACCGCCATCAAGGGCCCGAACGGCACCGAGCCGGCCCAGTACGGCGAGATCAGCTCCTGGGCGGTGCTCGACGGTGCCGCCGAGGAACCGGCGACGTCCTTCGTGGAGTACCTGATGGACGAGGCGTACCCGCGCTGGTTCGGGATGTCCCCGGAGGGGCGGTTCCCGGTCCGCACCGGCACCGCGGGGGAGGCGGAGAAGTTCCTCACCGCGTGGAACACCAGCCCGGCCGGGGTGGACGCCAAGAAACCGCTCGCCGAGGTCTACGGCCAGGAGGTGCTCGCCGGCCTGCGGCGCAGCCCGGACACATTCCAGCGCTGGGGCCTGACCCAGGGCCAGGGCAAGCTCGTCGGGGCGATCCTCGGTGAGCTGCCGGTACCCAAGGCGCTCAACGATGCCGTCTCCGGCAGGTCCGACGCCGCCGCGGCGGCCGGCCGCGCCCAGAAGGACGTCGAGGCGATCAAGGCAGGGGTCAATTGACGACCGCCGCCCCGGGCACCGGCCGCTCCCCCACCCGGGAGCGGCCGGCCCCGGCCCGCCGCCGTGGGCCGGTCACGCTCCGGCAGCGCGAGTCCCGCGCCGGGCTCGCGCTGGTCGCGCCGACGCTGCTCGTCGTGGTCGCGGTCATCGGCATCCCGATCGTCTGGACGGTGGTGCTGGCCTTCCAGCGGGTACGACTCGCCACGTTGCGCCGCACCGGCCTGTTCGGCGAGTTCACCCTCGACAACATCGAACGGGTGCTCAACACCCCCGGTTTCGCCGGCACGTTGTGGACCACCCTCGTCTACAGCGTCGGCGCCACCGCCGGTTCGATCGCGCTGGGCCTGGTGGCCGCACTGGTGGTCCGCCGGCCGTTCCGGGGCCGCACCCTGGTCCGGGCGTCGATGCTGCTGCCGTACGTGGCGCCGGTGGTCGCGGTCACCTTCGTGTGGCAGGTCATGCTCGACCCGCAGCTCGGCGTGGTCAACGACTGGGGGCAGCGGTTCCTCGGCTGGGACGCGCCCGTGCCGTTCCTGTCCCAGGAGTCCACCGCCCTGGCCACCGTCATCGCGTTCGAGGCGTGGCGGTACTTCCCGTTCGCGTTCCTGTTCCTGCTGGCCCGGCTCCAGGCGGTGCCCGGCGACCTGGAGGAGGCCGCCCTGGTCGACGGTGCCACGCCGACGCAGCGGTTCCGGCACATCCTGCTGCCGCAGCTGCTGCCGGTGATCGCCCTGCTCGGCGTGCTGCGCTTCATCATGACGTTCAACAAGTTCGACGACGTCTACCTGCTCACCGGGGGCGCGGCCGGCACCGAGGTGGTCAGCGTGCGGGTCTACGAGTTCCTGACCGCGCGTACCGACATCGGCGCGGCGGCGGCCCAGGCCGTGGTGCTGGCTGTCGTGCTCATCGTCTTCGTCGTGATCTACCTGCGTTTCTTCGGCGCCCGGCGGGAGGGATGATGGACCGCGACCGGATCGAGACGGTGAGCCTGCGGTGGCTGCGCCGGCTGGTGATCGCTGTTTTCCTGCTGGTCACCGTCTTCCCGTTCTACTACATGCTGGTGCTCTCGGTACGCCCCATCGAGCGCCTTCTGCTCGACCCCGGATCGCTGGTGGTGGGTCTGGGCGAGCTGACCGTCAGCACGTACGCCGAGGTCCTGAAGTCCACCGAGGACGGCGGCCAGGGCTTCCTCACCTTCATGCGCAACAGCGGGTTGGTCGCTGTCGCCGCCACACTGCTCACCCTGCTGGTGTCGATTCCCGGCGCGTACGCCGTCTCCCGGCTGCGGTTCTTCGGCCGCCGCCAGGTGCACTTCCTGTTCCTGGCGGTCTACCTGTTCCCGTCGATCGTCATCGCGATCCCGTTGTTCGTGGTCTTCACCCGGGCCGGGCTGCGCGGTTCGCTGTTCGGCCTGATCCTGGTCTACATCTCGCAGACGCTGCCGGTCTCGGTCTACATGCTGAAGAACTACTTCGAGACCATCCCGGTCAGCCTGGAGGAGTCGGCCGCCATCGACGGTGCGGGCCGGCTGGGCGTCATCCGCCGGGTCAGCCTCCCGCTCGCCGCTCCCTCGATCATGGCGGTGGCGCTGTACGACTTCATGATCGCCTGGAACGAGTTCCTCTTCGCCCTGCTGTTCCTCGTCGACAAACCCGGCCGGTGGACGGTGTCGCTGGGCCTGGCCCAACTCGCCGACGGTGTCGAGGTGCCCAAGACCGTGCTGATGGCCGGCTCGGTCGTCCTGACCCTGCCCATCGTGATCCTCTTCTTCGCCAGCGAACGCCTCCTCACCGAGGGCCTGACCAGCGGCGCCGAAAAGGGCTGACCCCTCCCCTCCGCCGCGATCTTGCACTCCGTGCCCTGACATAGGGTGCATAAGCCGTATACGGGGGGCCATAAGTGCAAGATCGCGGGAGAGGTTACGGTGGCGGCATGGGCAAGCCGACGCGGTGGGTGACCGAGACCGGACCGGAGCACTCCCAGTGGTACATCGACCGGTTCCGCCGGCTCGCCGCCGAGGGCGCCGACCTCGCCGGTGAGGCCCGCCTGGTGGACGCGTTGGTGGCGCCGGGCTCCCGGATCCTCGACGCCGGCTGCGGCACCGGCCGGGTGGGCGCCGCGCTGGCCGCCCGCGGCCACACCGTGGTCGGCGTCGACGCCGACCCGGCGCTGATCGAGGCGGCCCGGGCCGATCACCCGGGTCCGCACTGGCTCGTCGCCGACCTCGCCGACCTGGACCTGGCCGCCGCCGGCGAGCCGGAGCCGTTCGACGCGGCGGTGGTGGCGGGCAACGTGATGGCCTTCGTCGCACCGGGCACCGAGGCGGACGTGCTGCGCCGGATCGCCGCGCACCTGCGGCCCGACGGGGTGGTGGCGGTCGGCTTCGGCGTCGACCGGGGCTACCGGCTCGCCGACTTCGACGGCGACGCGGCGGTCGCCGGGCTGCGCCGCGAGCACCGTTTCGCCACCTGGGACCTGCGCCCCTGGCGGGAGGACAGCGACTTCGCGGTCACCCTGCTCCGCCGGCCCGCCGACTGACCGGTCCGCCGACCGACCGGCCGGTACTGACC
>JAEYGD010000301.1 GCA_023402505.1 Actinomycetes bacterium | reverse complement strand
CTGTTGCGGCCCCGGCGCGGGGCGGGCGGGGCGGGGGTCGGGGGCGTCTCGGGCAGCAGCCGGGGCGGGACGGCCCCCGGCGCGGAGACCGGGCGCAGACCGGCCACCACGGTGTTGACGATCTCGGCCGCGTACGACCCGTCCGGGTCGTAGTCGGGGTCGAAGACGGTCAGCTCGACGCCGAGGCAGTGCGGGGTGTCGACCAGGCCGGCGAGCAGGATCTCCAGTTCCGCGAAGGCGATCCCGCCCGGGTCGGGGGCGTCGACGGCGGGCATCACCGCCGGGTCCAGCACGTCCACGTCGACGTGCACCCAGTAGCCCGCGCAGTCGGCGAGCTGCTCGTGTGCCCACTGGGCGGTGCGGGCCGCGCCCTCGGCGCGCAGCGCCGGCACCGGCCGGGTGGTGATCCCGGCGGCCTGGAGGTCGAGGCGGTACTCGTCCTGCGCGCGGATGCCCAGCACCACCACGTCGACGTCCCGGAAGTACGGTCGCCGCCCCTCGATGGCGGCCAGGTCGGCCTGGCCCCGCCCGGTTACCAGGGCGAGGTCCTCACCGGCGGCGGCGCCGACGTAGGAGGCGTTGCCCGGGTGCCGGAAGTCGGAGTGGCCGTCGACGAAGACCAGCCCGATCCGGCCGCCCACCGCCTCGCCGAGCCGGTGCATGGCCAGCGCCGAGCCGAGCAGCACCGAGCAGTCCCCGCCGAGCACCAGCGGGAACTCGCCCCGGTCGATGATCGCCCCGATCCGCTCGGCGAGCGCCACCGTGTAGTCGGCGATCTCGCGGGCGTGGCAGACGCCGTCGCCGGGCCGCCAGTCGCCCGGGTCGTAGCGGGGTGGGGTCAGGCAGCCGTCGTCGCGCGCGCGGAGGCGGGCGAGCAGGCCGTGGTCGCGCAACGCACCGGGGGCCTTGGCGCAGCCCGGCACGGAGGTGGGCGTGGGCGGGCGCAGGCCCAGGTTGGTGGGCGCGTCGAGGACGGCGATCCGGCGCGTCATGGGCTCCCGTCCTCGAGGTGTCGGGCGGGCCGGCCGGTCACGCCGGCCCGCGCTGGCGTGCAACTGGATCAGAAAAGGGCGCTGGCCAGGGCTCGACGCGCCGAGGCGACCGCGGGATCGTCCGGACCGGCGATGGTGAACAGGCCGACCAGGTGCTGGCGTACCTTCTCCCGGTCGTCGCCCGCGGTGCGGCGGACCAGGCCGACCAGCCGCTGGTAGGCCTGCTCGGCCATGCCGCTGAGCACCTCGATGTCGGCTGCCAGCAGCTGGGCGTCGACGTCGTCGGCGTCCGCCGCCGCGGCGGCGAGCGCCGCCTGCGGGTCGGCGCCGGCCACCCGCCGGGCCAGCCCGACCTGGGCCAGGCCCGCCTCCGCCGCGGCGTCCGACGGGGTCTCGGCGAGGATCTTCCGGTACGCGCGCTCCGCCGCGTCCAGGTCGCCGCTCATCAGCGCGTCGTCGGCCTCGTCCAGCCGGGGATCGGCCGACTCGGCCATGGTCACGCCACCGGCCTTGAGGACCGCCTGGATCCACTGCCGCAGCTGGGCCTCGGGCACCACCCCGGAGAAGGCGTCGACGGGCTGGCCGCCGACCACGGCGTACACCATCGGGATGCCCTGCACCCGGAACATCTGGGCGAGCCGGGGGTTGGCGTCCACGTCGACCTTGGCGAGCACCCAGGCGCCGCCGCCCTCGACGGCGAGCCGCTCCAGCACCGGCGAGAGCTGCTTGCAGGGCTGGCACCACTCGGCCCAGAAGTCGACCACCACGGGTGTGCTGAGCGACCGTTCGAGGACCTCGGCCTGGAACGTCGCCTCGGTCACGTCGACGACTGTGACCGCGCTGGCGACGCCGCCGCCGGGCGCGCCGGCGGGCGGGCCGGACTGGGCGGGTGCGGGGGCCGGGTTCGGTGCGGGGGTGCGCAGCGCGCTGAGGTCTACCGCGCCGCGGGTGAAGATCGACGAGGTGATCCGTGGGTCGCTCATGGTTACCTAGTCTCGCACGCGCGACGCCGATCTCCGCTCATCGGCAACGCCGAACCCGACACTTCTGACCCAGCTCACACCCCCTCCCCCGATCCCGCGATCTTGCACTTTCGGCCCTCGCTTCGTGCCGTACGCGGCATTTGCCGGGGCACCAAGCGCAAGATCGCGGGGGACGGTGGGGTGGGACGTCAGAAGCGGGCTGGTTCGCGGTAGACGCCCCACTCGGCGCGGAGGGCGTCGCAGATCTCGCCGAGGGTGGCCTCGGCGCGGACGGCGTCGAGCATCGCCGGGATCATGTTCCCGTCGGTGCGGCTGACCGCGACCATCCGCTCGATCGCCGCCTTGACCGCCGTCTCGTCCCGGCCCGCCTTCCGCTCGGCGAGCACCCGCTTCTGCTCCACCTCGACCTCGTGCGAGATCCGCAGGATCTCCAGCTCCTTGGCGACCGTGCCGGTGTGGCAGTTGACCCCGACGATCTTCTTGTCGCCCTTCTCCAGCGCCTGCTGGTAGACGAACGCCGCCTCGGCGATCTGCGAGGTGAACCAGCCGTCCTCGATGCCGCGCAGGATGCCCGAGGTCATCGGGCCGATCTGGTGCGGGCCCTCGCCGCCGAGCTGCTTGATCCGGTCGAAGATGGCTTCCGCCTCGGCCTCGATCCGGTCGGTGAGCGCCTCCACGTACCAGGAGCCGCCGAGCGGGTCGGCCACGTTGGTCACCCCGGTCTCCTCCATCAGCACCTGCTGGGTACGCAGGGCGATCTCGGCGGACTCGTCGGTGGGCAGGGCCAGCGTCTCGTCGAGGGCGTTGGTGTGCAGCGAGTTCGTCCCGCCGAGCACCGCCGCGAGCGCCTCCACCGCCGTACGCACCACGTTGTTGACCGGCTGCTGCGCGGTCAGCGAGACACCGGCGGTCTGCGTGTGGAACCGCAGCCACTGCGCCTTCTCGCTGGTGGCGCCGTAGACGTCACGCAGCCAGCGGGCCCAGATCCGGCGGGCGGCCCGGAACTTCGCGATCTCCTCGAAGAAGTCCACGTGGGAGTCGAAGAAGAAGCTCAGACCCGGCGCGAAGACGTTGACGTCCAGCCCCCGCGACAGCCCCAACTCGACGTACCCGAACCCGTCGGCGAGCGTGTACGCCAACTCCTGGGCGGCCGTCGAGCCCGCCTCCCGGATGTGGTAGCCGGAGACCGACAGCGGCTTGTACCGGGGGATCTCGCCGGCGCAGTACTCCATCAGGTCGCCGATGAGGCGCAGGTGCGGCTCGGGGTCGAAGAGCCACTCCTTCTGGGCGATGTACTCCTTGAAGATGTCCGTCTGGAGCGTCCCGTCCAGCTGGGACAGGTCGGCGCCCTGCCGCTCCGCGGCGACCAGGTACATGCAGAACACCGGGACGGCCGGCCCGGAGATCGTCATGCTCGTGGTGACCCCGGCCAGGTCGATGCCGTCGAACAGCACCTCCATGTCGGCGGCGCTGTCCACCGCGACGCCGCAGTGGCCGACCTCGCCGAGCGACTGCGGGTCGTCCGAGTCGCGGCCCATCAGGGTGGGCATGTCGAAGGCGACGGAGAGCCCGCCCCCGCCCGCGCCCAGGATCATCTTGTAGCGCTCGTTGGTCTGCCGGGCGTTGCCGAAGCCGGCGAACTGCCGGATGGTCCAGGTCCGTCCCCGGTAGCCGGTCGGGTGCAACCCCCGGGTGTACGGGAACTCGCCCGGCCAGCCGATCCGTTCGAAGCCGGGGTGGGCCACCCCCTCGGGCGGCCCGTAGACCGGGTCCACGGTCATCCCGGACAGCGTCGTGAAGTCGGCGTCCCGCTTGCGCGCTGCGTCGTAGCGGGCCTGCCAGCGTGCCCGTCCGGCGGCGATGTCGTCGGCGTTCATCCGCGGGGCTCCTCCTCGGGTCGAGTGCACCCCGAGTGTAGAGCCGGAGCCTGAACGATCGCTAAGGAAGTTCGTACCGGCCGGTAACCGTGGCCGCCCCTCAGGACGCGATCTGCCCGAGCAACTGGTCGGCCGCCGCGTACGGGTCGAGCGCCCCCTCGGCCACCTTCGTGGCGAGCGCCGGCAGCTCCGTACCGTCGCGCAGTGAGCCGATGCGGGCGCGCAGCACGCCGAGCGCGATCGCCTCGATCTCGGCGGCGGCCCGCGCCTCCTGCCGGCGGCGCAGCTCGCCGTGCTCGACCAGCCAACCACGGTGCTTGTCGATCGCCGCGGCGATGTCGTCGATCCCCTCGCCGCGCGCGGCGACGGCCCGCACCACCTGCGGCCGCCACTGCCCCGGCCCGCGCTCGCCCAGGGCGATCATGCCCTGGATGTCGCGGACGGTCGCGTCGGCGCCGTCCCGGTCGGCCTTGTTGACCACGAAGACGTCGGCGATCTCCAGGATGCCGGCCTTCACCGCCTGGATCGCGTCACCCATCCCGGGGGCGAGCAGCACCAGCGTGGTGTCGGCCAGGGAGGCCACCTCCACCTCGGCCTGCCCGACGCCGACGGTCTCCACCAGCACCACGTCGCAGCCCGCGCCCTCCAGCACCCGCACCGCCTGCGGGGTGGCCGCCGAGAGCCCGCCCAGGTGGCCCCGGCTCGACATCGACCGGATGTAGACCCCGGGGTCGGTGGCGTGGTCCTGCATCCGGACCCGGTCGCCGAGGATCGCACCGCCGGTGAACGGGCTCGACGGGTCGATCGCCAGCACACCCACCCGGCGCCCGCGGGCGCGCAGCGCCCGGACCAGCTCGTTCGTGGTGGTCGACTTGCCCACGCCGGGCGAGCCGGTCAGGCCGACAACCTGGGCCTGACCGGCGTACGGCGCGAGCGCCGCCGCGATGCGCGGCAGCGTCTCGTCGCCGGACTCGACAAGCGTGATGAGCCGGGCGACCGCGCGGGGGTCACCCGCGCGGGCCCGCTCGACGAGCATGGGCACGTCCCGGCTGCGGCGCACGGGCGGCACCGCGGCCGGGGCGTCGACGGCGTTCTCGCTCACTGACCGCCCTCGGCGCCCGCCGGCACGTGGATGATCAGCGCGTCGCCCTGGCCGCCGCCGCCGCACAGGGCCGCCGCGCCGGTGCCACCGCCGCGCCGCTTCAGCTCGAGCGCCAGCGTCAGCACCAACCGGGCACCGGACATGCCGATCGGGTGGCCGAGAGCGATCGCGCCGCCGTTGACGTTGACCTTCTCCGGGCTGACCCCGAGATCACGGGTGGACTGGATGCCCACCTGGGCGAACGCCTCGTTGATCTCGATCAGGTCCAGGTCGTCGACGCCCAGGCCGGCCTTGCGCAGGGCGTGCTGGATCGCGTTGGACGGCTGCGAGTGCAGCGAGTTGTCCGGGCCGGCGACGTTGCCGTGGGCGCCGATCTCGGCCAGCCAGGTGAGCCCCAGCTCCTTGGCCTTGGCCTTGCTCATCACCACGACGGCGGCGGCGCCGTCGGAGATCGGCGAGGAGCTGCCGGCGGTGATGGTGCCGTCCTTGGCGAAGGCGGGGCGCAGCTTGGCCAGCGACTCGGCGGTGGTGTCCGGGCGGATGCCCTCGTCCTCGCTGATCACCAGCGGGTCGCCCTTGCGCTGCGGGATGACCACCGGGGCGATCTCGTCGGCGAAGTGGCCGTTCTTCTGCGCGGCGGCGGCGCGCTGGTGGCTGGCCGCGGCGAAGGCGTCCTGCTCGGCGCGGCTGATGCCCTTGGCGGTGCCGTGCCGCTCGGTCGACTCGCCCATCGAGCAGCAGTCCCAGGCGTCGCTGAGCCCGTCGTGCGCCATGTGGTCCTTGAGCACCACGTCGCCGTACTTGTAGCCGCCGCGCTGGCCGAGCAGCAGGTGCGGGGCGTTGGTCATCGACTCCATGCCGCCGGCCACCACGATGTCGAACTCGCCGGCGCGGATCAGCTGGTCGGCGAGGGCGATCGCGTCCAGGCCGGAGAGGCAGACCTTGTTGATGGTCAGGGCCGGAACGGACATCGGGACACCCGCCTCGACGGCCGCCTGCCGGGCCGGGATCTGCCCCGCACCCGCCTGGAGCACCTGGCCCATGATCACGTACTGGACCTGGTCGGGGGCGACACCGGCGCGCTCCAGGGCCGCCTTGATGGCGATGCCGCCGAGCTTGGTCGCGGGGAGGTCCTTGAGGTTGCCCAGCAGGCGCCCCATCGGGGTCCGAGCGCCGCTGACGATCACCGAAGCCATACCTGCCTCCGAGGGGGGTGCCGACCTGTACGCCTTAACGATTGTTCGGCCAGACTAGCGCCATGGCTGAGAACTCCCCCGTCGAGTCCGCTGCGGACTACATCACAGACATCGGGCTGCGCCGAATCGACCACGTCGGTGTCGCCGTACCCGACCTGGACGCCGCGATCGACTTCTACCAGCGGACGTTCGGGATGCGCTGCGTGCACACCGAGACGAACGAGGAGCAGGGCGTACGCGAGGCGATGCTGTCGGTCGGGCCGACCACCGAGGGCGGCTGCGTGCAGCTGCTCGCCCCGCTGAGCCCGGAGAGCACCATCGGGCGGTTCCTCGACCGCAACGGCCCCGGGGTGCAGCAGGTCGCCTACACGGTGGCCGACATCGACGCCGCCTGCGCGAAGCTGCGCGAGCGGGGCGTCCGCCTGCTCTACGAGGAGCCGAGGCGTGGCACGGCGAACTCCCGGATCAACTTCGTGCACCCGAAGGACGCCGGCGGCGTGCTGGTGGAACTGGTCGAGCCGGCGGCCTGAGACGGCCGGCGTGGGCCCCTCGGGCCGGCGGCGAGGGGCCCGGCCGGCACCGCCGGCCGGGCGGCCGGAGCGCGTCACTGCACGGTTCGCTACCCGCCCGGGCAGCTTCACGCATCGGCGGATGCGGTTTTTCACACCGGACTTCCGGCTTTAGCTACCGTTCAGTAACGTCCCCTCAACAGCAGCGCGGCCCGGGCCGGATGTGTCGGCGACCGACATGGCGGGACGGCCGCACCGGCGCCGACGATGGCAGCACCCCGTGCCCGCGACGCGCGGGTGCGGACGAAACGGGAGGTCGACGTGCAGGACATCCTCGAAGCGATCATGGCGGCGGAGGGCTCGGCGCAGCCGGAGCGCGAGCTCGCCGGCCTCGCCGGTCTCCCGGTACCCGAGTCCTACCGCGGCGTCGTCGTGCGCGCCGAGGAGGCCCGGATGTTCGACGGGATCGCCACCCGGGACAAGGACCCGCGCAAGGCGCTGCACATGCAGGAGGTGCCGACCCCGGAGCTGGGCCCGGGCGAGGCGCTGATCGCCGTGATGGCGAGCGCCATCAACTACAACACGGTCTGGACCAGCATCTTCGAGCCGCTGCCGACCTTCAAGTTCCTCCAGCGCTACGGCCGGCTGTCCGAGCTGACCAAGCGGCACGACCTGCCGTACCACGTGGTCGGCTCCGACGCGGCCGGTGTCGTCCTGCGTACCGGGCCCGGCGTGACCCGGTGGAAGGCCGGCGACGAGGTCGTCGCGCACTGCCTGTCGGTGGAGCTGGAGGACGCGGCCGGCCACGACGACACCATGCTCGACCCGCAGCAGCGGATCTGGGGCTTCGAGACCAACTTCGGCGGTCTCGCCGAGCTGGCCGTGGTCAAGGCCAACCAGCTCATGCCGAAGCCGCGCCACCTCAGCTGGGAGGAGGCGGCGAGCCCGGGCCTGGTCAACTCCACCGCCTACCGCCAGCTCGTCTCCCACCACGGCGCCAACATGAAGCAGGGTGACGTGGTGCTGATCTGGGGGGCCTCCGGCGGCCTCGGCGGCTACGCCACCCAGATGGCGCTCAACGGTGGCGCGATCCCGGTCTGCGTGGTCTCCTCGCCGGACAAGGCCGAGCTGTGCCGGAAGATGGGCGCGGAACTGGTCATCGACCGGGCCGCCGAGGGCTTCCGGTTCTGGAAGGACGAGCAGACCCAGGACCAGGACGAGTGGCGCCGCTTCGGCGAGCGGATCCGCGAGCTGACCGGCGGCGACGACCCGGACATCGTCTTCGAGCACCCGGGCCGGGAGACCTTCGGCGCGAGCGTCTTCGTGACCAAGAAGGGCGGCACCATCGTCACCTGCGCCTCGACCAGCGGCTACCAGCACCAGTACGACAACCGTTACCTCTGGATGCACCTCAAGCGGATCGTCGGCAGCCACTTCGCCAACTACCGGGAGGCATGGGAGGCCAACCGCCTGGTCGCGCTTGGCAAGATCCACCCCACCGTGTCGAAGACGTACGAGCTGGAGCAGACCGGTCAGGCCGCGTACGAGGTGCACCGCAACGCGCACCAGGGCAAGGTCGGCGTGCGCTGCCTCGCCCCGGCCGACGGCCTCGGCGTCCGCGACCCGGAGTTCCGGGCCCGGCACGAGGCGGCGATCAACCGGTTCCGCGGCCACTGACCGTACGGACGAGGCGCCGGCGTCCAATGCGGTGATCGGCGATTGCCTTTCCATCGACCGTGACGGGCACCATTGGAGCGATACGAAAAGGGCCGCGGGGGACACCCGGCGGCCCTTTTCCATGCGACGCCGCAGGCCCCGTCGCGGCGTCCGGGAGCTGCCAAGATCGCCGTTCGGCCCGGTCCGTGTGCGCCTTCAGAGTTGACCATGTAATGAGGACACGAAAGCTCCCGGACGCTCTTGCGAAGGCCCCCGGGGGGTCTGCCAGTATGTCCCAATGCCCCAGCAGCAGTCCTCCCCTCTTGCGTTCTTCGATAACGCGAACACCCAGCCCGATTTCACCGTCGGCCTACGCGGTTACAACACCGGCCAGGTCGACGACTTCATCGGTCGGCTGACCGCCGCGCTGTCCCAGTCCGAGCAGGCCCGCGCCGAGGCCGAGCAGCGGATGAACGACGCGCAGCGCCGGCTCCGCCAGGCCGAGCAGCGCATGAGCGCTCTCGAGCAGAAGCTCGCCGAGACCAACAAGCAGCTCGAGGAGAACAACCGGCCGACCCTCTCCGGCCTGGGCACCCGCGTCGAGCAGATCCTCCGGCTCGCCGAGGAGCAGGCCAACGACCACCGCAACGACGCCAAGCGCGAGTCCGAGGGCATCCTCTCCGCCGCCCGCCTCGAGGCACGGGAGATCACCGACAAGGCCCGCGCCGAGGCGGCGGCGATGAAGGCCAGCGCCGAGCGGGAGGCGGGCAACGTCCGCACCGCCGCCGAGCGGGAGGCGGCCGAGGTCCGGGTCCAGGCCCGCCGGGAGGCCGACACGCTGCGCGCCGACGCGGACCGCGAGACCAAGCAGCTGCGCACCGTCACCGCGCACGAGGTGGCCGAGCTGAAGTCGACGGTCGAGCGGGAGGTGGCCACCCTCCGCGCCACCGCCGAGCGGGAGATCACCCAGCAGCGGGCCAAGGCAGCCCGCGAGGCCGAGGAGAAGCGCGCCGAGGCGACGAAGCTCCTCACCGACGCGCGGGACAAGCGGGACAAGGACCTGCAGGCCCTGGAGCTGCAGCTGGCCGAGCGGCGCGAGAAGGCCGAGCGCGAGGAGTCGGAGCGGCACGCCGCCCAGGTCGCGCAGACCCAGAAGCTGGTCAACGAGGCCGAGCACCGGGCGCGGGCCGCGCAGGAACGGGCCAAGGAGATCGAGCAGCGGGCCGAGGCCCGCCGGGTCGAATCCGAGCGCACCGCCAACGAGACGGTCGACAAGGCCCGGGCGCTCGCCGAGAAGACCCTCAACGAGGCGAAGGCCGAGGCCCAGCGCGTGCTGACCGAGGCGCGCACGGAGGCCGAGCTGACCACGCAGGCGGCCCGCCGCGAGGTCGAGGACCTGACCCGCCAGAAGGACGCGGTCACCGCTCAGCTCGGCCAGATGCTCTCCGGGCTCGCCGGCATCGTGCCGGGCGTCCCCGGTGCCGCAGCGGCCAAGCCGGAGGCGCGGACCGAGGACACGGACAAGCGCGAGACCGCCGAGGCCGCCAGCTGACCGACCCGACCGGGGCATGACGCACGCGGCGCGGGGTGACACCGGGTGACCGGTGTCACCCCGCGCCGCGCTGGTTGTCCGGGCGGCCGGCGGAGGCCCGGGTGGACCGGCCGGTACGACCGCGCCGGGGTCCCGGCGGGCCGGCCCGGGAATCCGGCCTGGCGGGCCGTGACTGTGGCAGCGCCCCCGGATCCGACGCGTCCGTATCGCCCCAGGAGGGCCGGTTGCGTGTGAGGATGGGGGCATGTCGCACGGCGAGGAACTGTTCGCTCTCGGCGGGGACGTGACCACGGAGCCAAGCTTCGAGTCCGCTCTGCGGGGGTACGAGAAACGACAGGTCGACCGGTACGTCGCTCGCGCGGAGCACGAGATCGCCGCTCTGACCGCGGAACGCGAACAGGCGTACACCCAGATCCACAAGCTGGCCGGCCAGGTGGAGGTGCTCCAGCGGGATCTCGCCCAGGTGCGCAAACAGGTCGGGGTGGTCGACCGCGCGTCCTTCCGTCATCTCGGTCCCCGCGTCGAGCAGATCCTCTCGCTCGCCGAGGAGCAGGCCGAGGACATCCTCGCCGCGGCGAACGAGGAGATCGAGGCCCGGCGGGCAGCCGCGGAACACATCATCGACGAGGCCCGGGCGGAGGCCGCCAAGGCCCTCAAGGACTTCGAGATCGCGCTGGCGGCCCGCCGCGCCGAGGAGGAGCGGCACACGGCCGCCCGGAAGGCGGAGGCGGACGCGGCGGTCAAGGCCGCGTCCGAGGAGGCCGAACGGCTGCGCCGGTCCGCGCAGGAGGCCCTGGCGAAGGCCCAGCAGGAGGCCACCCAGCTCCGCGACAGCGCGAAGGAGATCCACACCCGGGCGCAGCAGGAGGCCACGAAGCTGCGCGAGTCGGCCCGCGAGGCGCACGCCAAGGCCCAGCAGGAGGCCACCGAGCTCCGCGAGGCCGCCAAGGAGGTGCACGCCACGGCCCAGCAGGAGGCCAAGCGCCTCGTGGAACAGGCGACCGAGGCGAGCCGCGCCACCCACGCCAAGGCGCAGCAGGAGGCCAAGCAGATCATCGACGACGCCAGCACCGCCGGGCGGGCCACCCGCAACAAGGCCCGCCAGGAGGCCGAGCGGCTCACCGCGCAGGCCGGCGAGGCGGCGAAGCGCCAGCGCGCCGAGACCGAGGCGTACGTCCAGCGGATGCGCACCGAGACCGAGGCGTACGTGCAGCACGCGCGGGCGCAGACGCAGCAGGAGCTGGGCGCCTGGCGGGCGGGGGTCGAGAAGGAGGTCAACAGCCGCCGTGAGGCGGCCGACCGCGAGCTGGCCCAGCGCCGCGCCGCCGCCGACAAGGAGTTCACCAGCCGTCGTGACGAGCTGGAGAAGCAGTACAAGGCGCGGCACGCCGAGTTGGCGGAGCAGCACACGGCCCGCCAGCAGGAGCTGGAGTCCGGGTTCACCACCCGGCGCACCGAGCTGGAGTCCGGTTTCGAGACGCGCAGCGCCGAACTGGAGTCGACCTTCGAGACCCGGCGGGCCGAGCTGGAGTCCGAGTACGCGGCTCTGAAGGACGAGATCGAGGGTGCCGCGGCCGAGATCCGCCGGGCCGCCGAGCAGGACGCGCTCACCATGCGGCAGCGGGCGGAGGAGGAGGCGGCGGCGCTGCTGGGCCGCGCCGAGGAGGAGTCCACCGAGAAGCGCCGCCGGGCCGACGAGCACGTGGCGACGTCCCGGCGGCAGTTCGAGGAGTACGCCGCCACCACCCAGCAGGCCCTGGCCACCACGCAACAGCACCTGGCCGCCACGCAGCAGGAGGCGGCGGCCGGTCGCCAGCAGCTCGCCCAGGTGATGCTGGAGATCGCCCAGGCACAGCAGCAGCTGGCGGACCTGCGACAGGAGACCTGGCGGTCCCGGCAGGAGTCCGACGAGCTGCAGCGGCAGGTGGCGGAGCTGCGGCTGGAACTGGCCGGCGCGCCCGCCGGCACCCCGACGCCGGCCACGCCCGCCACCGGCACCGACGGAGCCACGACGCCCGCAGCGGTCGGACCGGCCTCCGCCAACGGGAAGGCGCGGACGACCGCACCGGCGACCGCCGACGCGAAGGGCGCGACGGACGCGGCCACCACCGACGGCCGGGCCGGCACGGCCGCGAAGCCGGGCGGGGAGCGGCGTTCCGGAAAGGTCGCCCCGGCCGAGGCCGGCCAGCCGGCCCGGGGCCGCATCGAGCCGGCGACCGACGACTCGGCCAAGGCCGCGGTGAAGTCGGTGACCACCAAGGACGGTGAGTCGGCCAGCGCCGGCGTGGACGGCGAACCGACCGTCGCCGCGGTGCCCGGCGAGGGTGGCCGCGACGCCGCCGCCACGAAGATCACCAGCACCGGTGAGAACGGCAACCGGCCGGCGAAGCCGACCACCGACGAGCGCAGCGCCAAACCGAGCAAGGTCGTCGTCGAGAAGGACTGACGGCCGCCCGATCCTGGCGGATCGCCGGGCGCCCGGTGCCCGGGCCGGGCGGATCGCCGGGCGCCGGCTCCTCCGAGGTGGCGGATCGCCGGGCGCCGGGTGCTCGGGCATCGCGGATCTCCGGGCACCGAGGAGCCCGGACCTTGCAAGGTCCACTTCTGGGGCCGTCCCCGGGCCGCTACGCTCCGGTGGGGCCCGCGTTCGCGGGGCCGGTGTGTCGGGGCTCCGGCGGCCGTCGGGGCGTGAACCGCGGGAGGTCCGGTGGCAGCAGGCGAGCCGGAGCCGCACGAGCCGGCCACGGCATCCGGTGGCCGGCCGGGGTCTGAGGGTGCCGTCCGGGGCTCGCAGCGGCCCGCCGGTGACGATGCCCGGCACGCTGACGACGACCCGCGGCACGCCGACGACCCGGACCGGGCTGCCGCCGCCGGGCCGGACGGCCCGGACGGGCCGGACGAGCCGCCAGACAACGGGTCGGGACGGTTCGGGGTGCCGGGGCGGCCGTTGCGGCGCAGCAGCTTCCTGGTCGGGTTCACCGGCGCTCTCGGCGCGCTGGCGGCGTACGCGGTCTTCCTGGGCCTGCGCAACGCCGCCGGGATCCTCGTCCTCGTGGTGATCGCGCTGTTCCTCGCCGTCGGGCTCTACCCGGCGGTGGCGCGGCTACGCACGTTCGGGCTCCCGCACGGCCTCGCGGTGACGGTCGTCGTGCTGACCGTCCTGCTGCTGCTCTGCGGAGGCGTGGTCGCCCTGGTGCCGCCGATCGTCACCCAGTCCGGCCAGTTCATCGAGCAGTTGCCGAACTACGTCGAGTCGTTGCGGCGCAACGAGACGATCAACGACCTGGTCGTGCGGTACGACGTGATGCAGCGGGTGCAGAACGCGGCGAACGCTGACACGATCGGCCGCGCCCTCGGCGGCGTGCTCGGCGGCGCCCAGCTCGTCTTCGGCACCGCCTTCCGTACGCTGACCGTGCTGGTGCTCACCATCTACTTCCTCGCGTACTTCAACCGGCTGCGGTCCCTCGGGTACGCGCTCGTCCCCCGGTCCCGGCGCCAGCGGGTGCAGCTCATCGGCGACGAGATCATCACCAAGGTGGGCGCGTACATGGTCGGCGCGCTCACGATCGCCGTGCTCGCCGGCACGACCACCTTCGTGTTCGCGTTGATCGCGGGCCTGCCGTACCCCTTCGCGCTCGCGGTCGTGGTGGCGGTGACCGACCTGATCCCGCAGATCGGCGCCACCCTCGGCGCGGTGATCGTGAGCCTGGTGGGGTTCGCCACCGACCTGCCGGTCGGGATCGCCTGCGTGGTGTTCTTCGTGATCTACCAGCAGTTGGAGAACTACCTGATCTATCCGAAGATCATGCGCCGGTCGGTCAAGGTGAACGAGGTGGCCGCGCTGGTCGCCGCGCTGCTCGGCGTCGCGCTGATCGGCGTCATCGGGGCCCTCATCGCGATCCCCACGGTCGCCGCGATCCAGCTCATCCTGCGCGAGGTCGTCCTGCCTCGGCAGGACCGGCGCTAACCCGCCCGACCGGGCTTCGGGCCGGGCACCGGGGTGTCGGCGAAGGCCGCGACGGTCCGGTCGGCGTACGCGCTCACGTCACCGGTCTCCACCGGGCCGTCCCAGGTCGTCGGCAGCGGCACCGGGGCGTCCGGGTTGACCCGCTTGACGATCTCGTCGAGCACGGTCTCGGCGTCACCGACCCACAGGTGCTTGGCGCCGGGCACGCCGACCACCTCCGCCTGCGGGATCGCCGCGAACCGCTCCCGCGCCTCGGCGGGCCGCAGGTAGTCGTCGAACTCGGGCACCAGCGCGGTCAGCGGGCGCCCGGAGGAGGCCCAGTTCGCCAGGTCGTCCGTCGTCGAGAAGCGCAGCGGCGGGGAGAGCAGGATCGCCCCGTGCACCGCCGGGTCGCAGCCGTACTTCAGCACCAGGTCGGTGCCGAACGACCACCCGAGCAGCCAGATGTCCGGCAGCTCGTGGAACTCCGCGTACTCGATGGCGGCGGCCACGTCGTACCGTTCCCCGACGGCGTTGTCGAACGAGCCCTCGCTGGTGCCGCGCACGCTGGTCGTGCCCCGGGTGTTGAACCGCAGCACCGCCAGGTCGGCCAGGGCCGGCAGCCGCCAGGCGGCCTTCCGGAAGACGTGGCTGTCCATCATCCCGCCGTGGGTGGGCAGCGGGTGCAGGCAGACGAGCGTCGCCACCGGTTCCCGGTCGGCGGGGCGGGCGAGCTCACCGACCAGGCGCAGCCCGTCGGCGGTGTGCAGCTCGATCTCGTCCCGGCGGCCGGGCAGGATCGACGAGGCGCGGATGTGAGTGCTCACCCGCCCAGTCTCCCGCGCCGGCGCCGCGACCGCCCGCCGGGCGCGGACACGGTGACCCAGATCGCCCCCGGGGCTCAGCCGTGCCGGGGCGCGCCACGGCCCCGCTGCACGACCGGCGCCCGCCGGTCCCGGGCCCGCCAGCAGCCGCTGTGCCAGTGCCGGCGGTCGGTCAGGTCGCCCCTGCCGTCGGCCGGCCAGGCCACCACGTGCGCCACGCCCGGCCGGATCTCCTGGTCGCAGCCGGGACAGCGGTACGTCTTCACCGAACCCCCGCCGCTGATCCCCCGGACCTGCCAGTCGCCGTCCCGCCACTGCTGCACCGACGCGACGCCCTGACGGACCCGCTCGGAGTCCAGGTGCGCGGTCTCCTCACGGCGGGGTCGATTGCGACGGGGGCTCACGCCTGACAGCGTACGGGCGGGCGGGACCAGCCGGCCGGCCCGCCGGCGGGGTGCCCCGCCCGGCGGCGGCCGGCCCGGTCAGCGGCGGGTGTGGTCGCGGAAGCCACGCCCGGTCTTGCGGCCCAGATAGCCGGCGGTGACCAGGTGCTCCAGCAGCGGCGCCGGGGCGAAGCCGGGCTCGCGCAGCTCCAGGTACAGCTCGCGCTGGATGGCCAGGGACACGTCCAGGCCGACGACGTCGAGCAGCTCGAACGGGCCCATCGGGTAGCCGCAGCCCAGCTTCATCGCGTGGTCGATGTCGTCGGCGGTCGAGTAGCTGGCCTCCAGCATCCGCACCGCGTCGTTCAGGTACGGGAAGAGCAGCGCGTTGACGATGAAACCCGACCGGTCGCCACAGACCACGCCGGTCTTGCCGAGCTTCGCGCAGACCGCCTTCGCGGTCGCGGTGGTCTCCGCCGAGGTGCGGATCGTCTGCACGATCTCGACCAGCGGCATGATCGGCGCCGGGTTGAAGAAGTGCAGGCCCACCACGTCGGCGGGACGCTGGGTGGCCATCGCCACGTCGATCACCGGCAGCGACGAGGTGGTGGTGGCGAGCACCACCCCCGGCTTGCAGATCTCGTCGAGGCTCGCGAACAGCGCCTTCTTGACGCTCAACTCCTCGACGACCGCCTCGACCACCAGGTCCACGTCGGCGAGGTGCTCCAGCGTCGCGGACCAGGTGATCCGGCCCAGGGCGGCGTCCCGGTCGGCCTCGCTGAGCTTGCCGCGCACGACGCCCTTGTTGAGCGAGGTCTTGACCGCCTCGAAGACCTTCGCGGACTTCTCCGCGCCGCGGGTCACCGAGACCACCTCGTACCCGGCCTTGGCGAACACCTCGATGATGCCGGTGGCCATCGTCCCCGAGCCCACCACGCCGACCTTCGCGGTCCCGCGCGCGCCGTCGGCGAGCGCCGACTCCGCCGCCACCGGGGTCTGCTCGTCCGGTACGACCACCGGCGAGCCCGGCCGCTCGTAGGTGTAGAAACCGCGGCCGGACTTCCGGCCGAGCAGCCCGGCGGTGACCATCTGCTTGATCAGCGGTACCGGGGCGTGCCGGCGGTCCCGGCCGCCGCGCCGGTACATCGTGTCCAGGATCTCGTACGCGGTGTCCAGGCCGATCAGGTCCATCAGCGCGAGCGGGCCCATCGGGAGGCCACAGCCCAGCTTCATCGCGGCGTCGATGTCCTCGCGGGTGGCGTACCGCGACTCGAGCATGCTGACCGCGTGGTTGAGGTAGCCGAAGAGCAGCGCGTTGGCGATGAAGCCGGCCCGGTCGCTGATGGTCACGTCGACCTTGCCCAGCCGCTCGCAGAGCGCCTCCACGTCGGCGACCACCTCCGGCGAGGTGACCACGGTGCGGACGATCTCCACGAGCTTCATCACCGGCGCCGGGTTGAAGAAGTGGATGCCGATGACCTGGTTCGGCCGGGTGGTGGCCACCGAGATCTCGGTGACCGACAGCGACGAGGTGTTGGTGGCGAGGATCGCCTCCGGCCGGCAGACCCGGTCCATCTCGGCGAAGATCCGCTGCTTCAGGTCGAGGTGCTCGGGGACGGCCTCGATCACCAGGTCCACCGAGTGCAGCGCGTCCAGCCCGACCTGCCAGTCGATCCGGGCCAGCAGGGCGTCCCGGTCGGCCGCCGCGAGCTTGCCCTTGGCCACCGCCCGGTCGGTCGAGCCGGTCAGCGTGGCCCGGCCGCGCTCCAGCGCCGTGTCGGAGACCTCGACCGCGACGACGTCGATGCCGTTGCGGGCGAAGACCTCGACGATGCCGGCACCCATGGTGCCCAGACCCACCACACCCACCCTGGTGAACTCGCGCGCCACGACCGGCCTCCCCTGGTTCGCTCCGCACAGCCGACATGAACGGCCGCTAAGGTTATGCGCGCGAGTCTGCCACGTGACGCACGGTTGTCGAGACGCCGTGGGATATTTCACGGCTGGTCAACGTCGATGGCCGGCGGGCGGGGGCGCCCCCCGCGCCGGGCCGCGACGGCGACCGGGCCGGCCGGGTTCACGGCCTCCGCCGCGCCCCCGGTTCGCGGCCTCAGCCGCGCCGGTCGAGCAGGGCGACGAGTTCGGCGGCGAACTCGACCGGCCGCTCGATGTGCGGGCTGTGACCGCAGCCCGGGAGCACCACCTCCCGGTACGCTCCGCCCGCCGCCACGTAACGCTCCAGCACCGCCCGGGTCTGCCCGACCATCGGCTGCGGCGGGCAGTCCCCCTCCCCCGGCCAGCCGGGCACCACACCCAGCGACCCCAGGTACGCCAGGTCGAACAGCGAGGTGTCCGAGACGATCACGTCGGCGTCGCCGCGTACCCACGTGACCGGCGGCTTGACCGGCACGGCCACCAACTCGTCGGCGATCCGGAAATGGGTCGGCGCGAGGGCGTTCAGCACGCCCCGCCGGCCCGGCGCCGTCCCCGGCCAGTTCGCCGACGGCTCGGCCGTTCCCGGGTAGTTGTCCTCCCCGGTCGCGGTGGACAGCACGGTGTCCAGCAGCAGTTCCTCGTCGTCGCCGAGCGCCGCCGGATCGGCGACGTACGCGCTGCGCAGCACCGCGCGTGGGCTCGTCGGCCCGTCCGCGCCACGGTCCTTGGCGGCCAGCCGCCGGACGAAGTCCGCGTTCGCGGTGCCGGCACCGGTGCCCGCGAAGTCCGGGGTGGTCGGGGCGCCGTCCGGGCCCCGGGTCCCCCCGAAGCCGTACGGCGAGACCGGCGCCTCCAGCAGCAGCCCGGCGACGCGGTCGGGACGGTCGACCAGGAGCCGCATCGCCACGCCGCCGCCCAGCGAGTGACCGACGACCACCGGCCGGGTGCCGGCCGGGAAGAGCGACGGCACGTCGAGCAGGGCGGCGACGTCGTCGGCGAAGTCGGCCAGGCCCCGGGTCGCGTCGACCGGCGCGGTGTCCGTCTCCCCGTACCCGCGCAGGTCCGGCGCGACCACCCGCAGGTGCTCCGGCAGCCGCCGGACCAGCGGCTCCCAGAACAGGGCCGACGAGCAGTTGCCGTGGACCAGCAGCACCGGCAGCCCGTCGGGCGGCCCGGCCACCCGTACCGACTGGGTGATCCCGTTGGCCGACACGACCTGCCGCTGAGTCTCCATCCGCGGCATGGTGCCAGCCCACCGCGTACCCGTCCATGGCGACCGCCGACATGAGTCGGATGTCCCGCGTGTGCGCGGTGACCAGGCACGACGGCCACCGGGGGCCGGCGCGGCGACCGGGCCTGTTCCCGGACGGGTCAGGCGGGCACGGCGTCCGCCGGTGCGGCGACCGGCTCCGCGACGGCCGGCAACGCCCGGTCCGGGCCCGGGGCGGCCGCGTCGACGGCCGCCGGCACGGACCGCTCCGGGGCGGCGATCGGCAGCGGCAGGGTCGGCCGGTGGTCCCGCCGCGCCAGCCCGAAGGTCAGTCCGACCGGATCGGTACGGGCCACGCCCGGGTCGTACACCCGCAGTTCGGTGCGGCCGATCCGGAGCACGTCACCGTCGGCGAGCCGTTCCGTCCCGGTGATCCGCCGGTCGTTGAGCCAGGTGCCGTTGGTCGAGCCCAGGTCGAGGACCGACGGGCCCTCCGGATCCAGCCACAGCTCGACGTGCCGGCGGCTCAGGTGCGGGTCCGCCACGACCACGTCCGCCGTCGGCGCCCGTCCCACCACCAGCCGGGTCCGCCCGAGCCGGAAGCTCAATCCCCGCATCGGCCCACCGGCCACCGTCAACAACGGCAGGAACTCCGGATACTCCTCCATGGACAGTCCGCCCCTCCACCCCACGGTCACCCCGTGCGTCAGCCTGCCATCACACGGTAGTTGTGTTCACCGCCCAGCCGGCCATCTCCCCATCGCCGGCCGGTCACCTTCCGTTCGGTGTTTCGGCGTCCAGTGCCCGGTATCGAGGGATGTGTGCCCAACCCGCCGTGCGTCTCCCTCCCTCACACGCTCCACGGCCCTGTCCTGTTCAACGCCGGCCCTGTCCGGTTCAACGCGGACCCTGTCCGGTTCAACGCGGGCCGGGCCGGGACGACGCGGCCACCCGGACCGCCCTGGCCGGACCCCCGCCCCGACCCCTACCGGCGAGTAATTCTCGGGTCTAGACTTCCGCCATGACGGCGGTACATGTCCCGGGCACCCCGGTGATCGAGGATGGTCGGCTCGTCTCGACGAGCCCGGCGACCGGCGCGGAGGCCGGGCGGCTGCCCGTCGCGACCGCCGCCGACGTCGAGGCGACCGTGGCGCGGGCCCGCGC
>JAEYGD010000291.1 GCA_023402505.1 Actinomycetes bacterium | reverse complement strand
GAGCTGCTCGCCGCGGCGGTCGGCGCGGTGCCCGGCGGCGCGGCGCGGCCCGGTCAGCAGGAGATGACGGCGGCGATCGAAGCGGCCGTGGCGGACCGCGAGCACCTGCTCGTGCAGGCCGGCACCGGCACCGGCAAGTCCCTGGCGTACCTGGCGCCCGCGCTCACCGTCGACGGCCCGGTCGTGGTCTCCACCGCCACCCTCGCGCTCCAGTCCCAACTGGTCGACCACGACCTGCCCCGGCTGGCCGACGCGGTCGAGCCGCTGCTGCGCCGACGCCCCACCTTCGCGGTGCTCAAGGGCCGGCACCACTACCTGTGCCTGGCCCGGCTCGACAGCTCCACCGAGGAGGAACCCGGGGACGCGCTCTTCGACGCGCCCCGCCCCGGCGGCACGAAATGGCTCGGCGAGGCCGGCCGTCTCGGCAAGCAGATCCAGCGGCTGCGCGACTGGGCCGAGAAGACCGACACCGGCGATCGCGACGAGCTGGACCCGGGCGTCGACGACCAGGCCTGGCGGATGGTGTCCATGCCCGCCCGCGAGTGCGTGGGCGCGGCCCGCTGCCCGTTCGGCGCGGAGTGCTTCGCCGAGGCGTCCCGGGCACGGGCCCGCGAGGCGGACGTCGTCGTGACCAACCACAGCCTGCTCGCGGTGGACATGCTGGCCGGCCGGCACATCGTGCCGCCGCACAAGCTGCTCGTCGTCGACGAGGCACACGAGCTGGCCGACCGGGTCTCCTCCGCGTCCCAGGCCGAGCTGGTGCCGGAGCTGATCGACCGGTCCACCCGGCGGGCCCGGCCGCTGCTGCGCCCGGAGACCGCCGAAGCGCTCACCGCGGCCGGGGACGCGCTCGCCGTCGGGCTCGCCGAGGCGCCCGCCGGGCGGATCACCGCCGGCCTGCCCGCCCCGCTGCGCGAGGCCTGCACGCTGCTCGACGCGGCGACCCGTGCGGCGCTGGACGCGATCGGCGACGTCAAGGCCGACGACCCGGACCCGGTCCGCAAACAGCAGGCCAAGGCCGTGCTCGACGAACTGTCCGCCACCGCCCAACGGCTGCTGGAGGAGGCCGACCACGACGTGGCCTGGGTCGAGCGGAACGACACCTCCGGGCGGCGGGCCCTGGTCGTCGCGCCGCTGTCGGTGGCCGGCACGCTCGCCACCCACCTGTACGACGAGCGCACCGTCGTCGCCACGTCCGCGACGCTGACCCTGGGCGGCCGGTTCGACACCGTGGCTCGGGCGCTCGGCCTGGACGTCCCGGTCACCCCGCCGTCCCCGGCCGCGGCGGCACTCGCCACCGCCACCCGGGGAGGGCGCCCCGCCGGCCCGACCGAAACCGCCCCGGTCAAGACCGCCCCGGTCACCTCCGGTCCCGGCTGGCGCTCGCTCGACGTGGGCTCCCCGTTCGACTACGCCCGGCAGGGCATCCTCTACGTCGCCGCACACCTGCCCCGCCCCAGCACCTCCGGCCTGCCCGACGCGGCCGGCGAGGAGTTGCTCGGGCTCGTCGAGGCGCTCGGCGGTCGTACCCTCGGGCTCTTCTCGTCGCGACGGGCCGCGCAGCAGGCGGCGGAGCTGCTGCGCGCGCGGACCGACCTGCCCGTGCTGCTCCAGGGCGAAGAGGCGCTGCCGCTGCTGGTCCGCCGGTTCCGGGAGGAGCGGTCGAGCTGCCTGTTCGGGGTGATGTCGCTGTGGCAGGGGGTCGACGTGCCGGGCGACTCGTGCCAACTGGTGGTGATCGACCGGCTGCCCTTCCCCCGCCCGGACGAGCCGCTCGCCGCCGCCCGCGCCGCCGCGGTCGACGCGACCGGCGGCTCCGGTTTCGCGGCGGTCAGCGTGCCGATCGCCGCCGTCCGGCTGGCGCAGGGCGTGGGCCGGCTGATCCGCGCCACCGACGACCGGGGCGTGGTCGCGGTGCTGGACTCGCGGCTGGAGACCGCCCGGGGGTACGGCCCGTTCCTGCGCCGTTCACTGCCCCCGTTCTGGTACACGACCCGACCCGACGTGGCCCGCGGCGCCCTGCAACGCCTCGCCAAGAGCTGACGCTCCGCGCCCGCGCCCGCGCCCGCGCCCGCGCCCAAGATCCAAGCAGATTCGGGGAAAGAGTGGCCTCGTGCCGCGCCGAGGGGACACTTTCCCCGAAAGTGTCGAGCCGCGGCGCGGCGCGGGGCGGGGCGGGGGGCGGGCGCGGAGGGAGCGGATAGGCGGGCGGGTCAGGGGGCCTTGCTGGCCACGACGACCGCGTCGGGTGGGGTCTCCGGGACGGTACGGGCCGCGAGGCGGCGGACGGCCGTGTTGAGCACCGCGATCAGCGGCACCGCGACCAGTGCCCCGGTGATGCCGGCGAGGACCACCCCGGCGGCGATACCGACGATCACCGCGAGCGGGTGGATGGCCACCGCCCGGCCCATGATCAGCGGCTGGAGCACGTGACCCTCCAGCTGCTGCACCCCGATGACCGCGCCGAGGATGATCAACGCGGTGATCAGCCCGCTGTCCACCAGGGCGACGAGCACGGCGACACCGCCGGACAGTGTCGCGCCGACGATCGGGATGAACGCCCCGAGGAAGACCAGTGCGGCGAGCGGGAACGCGAACGGGATGTCGAAGGCCACCAGGAAGATGCCGATGCCGACCGCGTCGATGAAGGCGACCAGCACGGTGGCCCGCACGTACGCGCCCAGCGTCTGCCAGGACGCCCGGCCGGCGTCGTCGACCTTCCAGCGGGCGTTGACCGGGAGCAGCCGGACCAGGAAGCGCCAGATCTTGTTGCCGTCGCGGAGGAAGAAGAACGTCGCGAAGAGCACCAGGATGGTGCCGGTCAGCACCTCGGCGAGAGTGGCCGCGGTGGAGATCGCCCCGCTGGTGAAGGTCTGGGTGTTGCTGTTGACCCAGTTCTCGGCCTCGTCGATGTAGCGGTCGAGCTGGCCGTCGGAGAGGTGCAGCGGGCCGGTCTTCAGCCAGTCCTGGATCTGGCGTACGCCCTGCGAGGACTTCTCGCTCAGCTCCGGCACGCCCTGGATGAACTCGTTGACCACCAGCGTCAGCGTGCCCACCACGCCGGCGAGACCGCCCACCAGCACGACGCCGGTCGCCAGCGACCGCGGGAACCGGGCCCGCAGCAGCCAGCCCACCGCCGGGGCGAGCAGCGCGGAGAGCAGCAGCGCGATGGCCAGCGGGATGATCACGATGCGGATCTGGCCGACGATCCGCATCAGGGCCCAGAAGACGATGCCGATCACGATCAGCCGCCACGACCAGGCGGCGCTGATCCGCAGCGCGTGCGGCACGTCCGCGTCGTCGCGGCTGGTCGTGGAGTTGTGCATCGCGGCGGGCGGTTCCGCGCCGACCACCGTCGCCGACAGCGGGGCCACCGGGCCCGGCGCCGCCGGGGAGGCGGTGCCGACGTCGGGGTCCTCGCCGGTGCGGTCGGCACCGGCCGACTCGGCGCGGGCCCGGACCGACTCACGGCCCGACTCGTACGCGCGGCGGAGCCGTCCACGCATCCGCTCGAAGCGGCTCAAGCGCACCTCCTGGGAGAGAAGCGGTACCGGCACGGCTCAGGTCGGACAGGATACGCCCACCCCGGCCACCGTAGGCGAGGTCCGCCACTCTTTGCCCCCGCCCTGCCCCCGGTAACCACGGCCCGGGCGGCGGAGCCGGACACGGTAGCGTCTTCGGCGTGACCGCGGACAACAGTCTCGACTCCGGCCTGCCGATCCGGCTGCTGCACGACCGGGTGCTGGTACGCATGGAGGGCAGCGAGGGTGAGCGTCGCTCCACCGCCGGCATCGTGATCCCGGCGACCGCAGCCGTCGGCAAGCGGCTGGCGTGGGCCACCGCCGTCGGGGTCGGGCCGAACGTCCGCTCGATCGTCTCCGGCGACCGGGTGCTCTTCGACCCCGACGACCGCTCGGAGGTCGAGCTGCACGGCCGGGGGTACGTGCTGCTCCGCGAGCGGGACGTGCACGCCGTCGCCGCCGAACGCGTCGAGCCGGACTCGACCGGTCTCTACCTGTAGCCGTTTGCGCCGCTCCTTCCCGGGAAGCCAGCCGCACCAGGGGCCCTGGGGAGGGACGATGCCGGAGTTGATCAAGAAGTTGCTGTTCTGGAGCTTCATCGCGTTCCTGATCTACTTCATGGCGTTCCGTCCGGACGGCGCGGCCGAGATGTTCAAGGCGATCGGTGCCGGCCTGGTGGCGGTGTTCCAGGGGTTCGGTGACTTCCTGACCGGCCTGACCGCCTGAGCACCCGGCCCGGCCGCCGGAGAGCGGTTCAGTACCGGCCGGGCGGCCAGGGAGCCGGCGGCCGCGCGCCGGGCGGCGGGCCGTACCCGGGCGGCGGACCGTAGCCGGAAGGCGGTCCGTAACCGGGCGGCGGACCGTAGCCGGAAGGCGGTCCGTAGCCGGAAGGCGGGCCGTAGCCGGAAGGCGGGCCGTAGCCGGGCGGGAACGCGGGCGGCGGCGGGGCGAGCACGACCGGGATCGGGACGACCGGCTCGTCCGGCGCCTCCACCGGGCGCTGGGAACCGTCCGGGAACCGCAGGTGGTAGCGGTGCCCGTCCCACACGCCGACCGGGGCGTACGGGTCCCGGCCGACGAAGAACGCCCGGTAGCCACTGATCATGTCCAGCAGGTACCGCTCCTCGGCGGCGGCCCGCTCCCGGTCACCGGGGCGGGTGTCCAGGCCGCGGCGCATCCCGTCGCGCAACAACGCGAGCCGGGTCGCGGCGAACTGGTAGCCGCGCATCGCCCTCAGCCCGGCGTCGCCACCGACCCGCTTGGCCCACACCCGGGCCGCGTGCCGCCGTCCGAGGCTGCTCAGGGCCGCCACCTCGGGCGGGGTGAGCCACCCAGCCCGGACGTAGTCGGGCAGGGTGCGCTCGGTCAGCCGGCCCTCCCAGGACCGCAGCCAGACGGCCAGCCCGACCATGCCGAAGAAGATCGGCACCATGACACCGAGGAACCCGTAGAGCAGGATCAGCGGCTGGCCGGTGGCCTGCGTGAGCGTCGGCAGCAGGTTCCACGCGCCGTGCAGCATCATCGCCAGCAGCAGGCCGGCGACCGGCGCGAGGAACCGGACCCGGCGGTCGGCCGTACGGGCGGCGATGCCCAGCCCCACCCCGGTCATCGAGGTGAACAGCGGGTGCGCGAACCCGAAGAGCAGGATGCGCACGATGAAGATGGCGATCACCTGCTGCGTGCCGGTGGCCGGGCCGTACTGCTCGACACCGGTCCGGTAGCCGTAGCCGCCCAGGTAGAGGATGTTCTCCACCATGGCGAAGCCGATCGCGGAGAGCCCGCAGTAGACCAGGGCGTCGGTGATCCCGGAGATCTCCCGCCGGCGGAAGATCAGCAGCAGGATCGGCCCGAGCGCCTTCGTCAGCTCCTCGATGAACGGCGCGACCAGTACGGCCGTGAGCGCGGTGGGCAGACCCAGCGCCTCGAAGCGGTCGGCGGCGAAGGTGTTGACCGTCAACGAGGCGGCCGTCGAGACGAACGCGCCCCACGCGAAGCAGAAGATCAGGTACTTCAACGGCTCCGGCTCGTACCGGTCGAGCCACAGGAAGCAGGCCACCAGCACCGGCACCGGTAGAACCGAGGCGACCACCCCGATCAGCAGCGCCTCGCCGCCGAGGCTCTCGCCGAGCGTCCACACCATGAAGAGGGCGCAGGCGGCGATGAGCAGGACGACCCCACCGAGCACCAGATAGCGGCGCCAGCCCGGGCGACGCGCCGGCATCGTGGGGCCGGCCGGCGGGTCGGCGGCGGTCGGCGACGGCGGCAGGGGCACGCCGGGCGGGGTGTCGGCCATGCCGTCAGCGTAGTCACCGCCGGCCCACCCGGACGGCCGCACCGCGGCCCGCTATGCTGCCGGCAGGTCACGAGCGCCAGCGTCAAGCCCCGGCTTGCTGGCCGGCAACCCTCGTCGAGGTTCGCGGTGGGGTGCCCCGGGTGATGACCGGGCCCGGCCCGATCCGCGCGCCGGGCAAGCGCGGACCCCGCCCGTGTGCCCACCGGGGTCCCTGGACCCGGAGGCTCCGCAGATGACCCTCACCTGCACACCCCCGACGCCGATCGCCCCGTCCGGACCGCTCGACGTGCTCGGCGTACCCGGTCAGGTCAACCTCGACTACGCGGCCACCGCGCCGTGCGCGCGGGCCGCGGCCGACGCGGTGGCCGGGCTGCTCCCCTGGTACGCGAGCGTGCACCGGGGCGCGGGCGCGCTGTCGCGGCGCTGCACGCTGGCCTACGAGCGGGCCCGGCAGGCGGTCGGCGACTTCTTCGGCGCCCGGCCCGACGACCACGTGGTGTTCACCCGCAACACGACGGACGCGCTGAACCTGCTGGCCCGGGCGCTGCCGGCCGGCGCCACCGTGGTGACGTTCGGCGGCGAGCACCACGCCAACCTGCTGCCCTGGCCGCGCGGCTCGGTGCGGCTGCCCGTGCCGGACGACGCGGCGGGGGCCGTCCGCGCGCTCGACGCCGCGCTGGGCGAACTGCGCCGGGGCGCCGGTCCCGGCCGTGACCTGCCGGTGCTGGTCGCGGTGACGGGCGCGAGCAACGTGACCGGGGAGCGCTGGCCGGTGGCCGAGCTGGCCCGGGTCGCCCGGCGGCACCGGGCGCGGGTCGTGGTGGACGCCGCGCAGCTCGCACCGCACGCCCCGGTCGACGTACGCGCCCTCGACGTCGACTACCTGGCGGTCTCCGGGCACAAGCTGTACGCGCCGTTCGGTGCGGGCGTGCTCGTCGGGCGGGCCGACTGGCTGGACGCGGCACCGCCGTACCTCGCCGGTGGTGGGGCGACGGACCACGTGGGCGCCGCCACCCACGACGTCCGCTGGACGACCGGGCCGGGCCGGCACGAGGCCGGCACGCCGAACCTGTTCGGCGCGGTGGCCCTCGCCGCGGTCTGCGACGCCCTGGCCGCCGTCGACCGCGGGGCGCTGCACGACGCCGAGCAGGCGCTGCTGGCCCGGCTGCGCGACGGCCTCCGGGCGCTGCCGCACGTGGTCGAGCTGCACGCTTTCGGCCCCGACGCGCCGCGCGTCGGGATCGTCTCGTTCGTGGTGGCCGGCCGGGACTCGGCGGAGGTGGCGGCGGACCTGGCCCGGCACCACGACGTCGGCGTACGCGACGGCCTGTTCTGCGCCCATCCGCTCGCCCGGCGGCTGCTCGCGGAGGCCGCCGCCCGCAGCGGCCGGCGGGACCTGCCGCCGACGGCGTTGCGGGCCAGCATCGGGCTGGGCAGCACCCCCGACCACGTGGACCGGCTGCTGGGGGCCCTGGCCGCGCTCGGCTGACGGCCGGCGGGTCAGCCGACCGGCGGGGCGGTGGGCGGCTTGGGCACGCTGTCCCGCTCGGCCGGCGCCCCGGCCCCCTCCAGCTCGCCGAAGGACCGGCGTACCCAGCGGTTCGCCTCCTCCTGCTCGATGCCGGAGGCCACCAGCAGGTCACTCGCCGTGGTACGCACCTGCGCGATCACCACGCTGCCGGAGAAGCCCACCCCCTCGGCGTACGCCCGGCCGGCCTCGCTGACCGCGCGCAGGGACCGCTCGCGGGCCTTCTCCGGCTCCTCCCCCACCGCGAACTCGTGTTTGAGCAGCTGCACCGCCTCGGCCAGGTGCGCCACCGCGTCCGGCATCGGGTCCGGGATCGCCTCCTCGTCCTCGATGAGCGTGACGGCCCGCCGGATCAGGGTGCCGCTGTTGCGCATCGCCCGGTCGATCGGTTCGGCCGCCTCCGCGTAGTGGGCGAGTTCGTCGCGCCGGTGCCAGCGCGCGGGCGACAGCATCGCGGTCTCCTTGGCGCCCTCGATCGCCTCGCCGAACGCGGCCAGTTCCTCCTTGTTGTCGCGTAGCCGCTCCAACGCCCCCTGGACCTTGTCGCGGTCCCGGTCGCGCAGCCCTTCGGCGGTGGATTCGAGCTGCCCGGAGAGCAGGTCGAGCGCGGGGCGGGCGGCCCGGTTGAGCACCCGCAGCGGGTTGAGCGGCAGGAGGATCGCGGTGACCAGCAACGCGATCCCACCACCGACGAACGCGTCGACGAACCGGGGGATCTCCAGATTCTCCGTGGACGGGCTGAGCGTCACGATCAGCACCGCGGTCGCCGCCGCCTGGATCACGATGGCGACGCTCGCCCCGGCGAAGACGGTCAGGACGACCGCCGACGTGACCACCAGGGCGAGCTGCCACGGGCCGGTACCCAGGAAGTAGATGAGGACGTCGCCGAGGAACACGCCGACGGCCACCCCGATGATCAGCTCCACGGTCCGCCGGAACCGCTGGCCGACCGAGACGGCCAGGGTGCCGACCGCCGAGATCGGCGCGAAGACCGGCTGCGGGTTACCGAGCAGCTCGTGCGCCGCCAGCCAGGACAGGCCGGCGGCGAGCCCGGCCTGCACGGCGAGCCCCAGCGACATGCGTACCCGGTGCAGGCGGTCGTGCAGCGTGGCCTTGCCCCGGTGGTGGAGCTGCTGCACCGCCTCGGCGATCCGGGCGCCGTCGACGTCCACCCCGCCGTCCCGGAGCGCGAACCGCTGCGCCAGCGATGGTCGTTCGTCCCGGGCCACGGCCGGTACTACCCGCACCGCGCCCACCAAATCCTGCGCGAAGGGCCGGGATTGATGGTGCTGGGGTCGGGCCGTAGCCTCGGCGCATGCCCCTCCTCGACGAACTGCGTGCCGCGCTCGGCGACGACGCCGTGCTCACCGACCCGGACCTGCTCCGGATGCACGAGCGGGACGAGGCCGACCTCTGCGCCTCGGGTACGCCGCTCGTGGTCACCCGGCCCCGGGACACCGGGCAGGTGGCGGCGGTGGTACGCGCGGCGGCCCGGCACGGCGTACCCGTGGTGCCGCAGGGGGCACGGACCGGGCTGGCCGGCGCGGCGAACGCGGTCGAGGGCGCCGTGGTGATCAGCACCGCGGCCCTGGACGCGATCCTGGAGATCGACCCGGTCAGCCGGATCGCCGTGGTGCAGCCGGGGGTGGTCAACGCGACGCTCGCCGCCGCCGTCGCCAAGCACGGCCTCTGGTACCCGCCCGACCCCGGCTCCTGGGAGTCGTCGACCATCGGCGGGAACGTCGCCACGAACGCCGGTGGCATGTGCTGCGTCAAGTACGGCGTGACCACCGAGTACGTGCTGGGCCTCGAAGTGGTCCTCGCCTCCGGCGAGGTGCTGCGCACCGGCCGGCGCACCGCCAAGGGCGTCGCCGGGTACGACCTGACCCGGCTCTTCGTCGGCTCCGAGGGCACCCTCGGCGTGATCACCGAGGTCACCGTCGCACTGCGACCCGCCCCGGCCGAGTCACTGACCATGGTGGCGGTCTTCCCGTCCACCACCGCCGCCGGCGCCGCCGTGGCCGAGATCGCCGCCCGGGGACTGTCACCGAGCCTGCTGGAGCTGCTCGACCAGACGCACCTGCGGGCGATCGAGGCGTACCGGCCGATGGGGCTGCGGACGGACGCGGAGGCGGTGCTGCTGGCCGCGGTGGACACCGGCACGCGGGCCGCCGACGACCTGGCCGGTCTCGCGGCGGTCTGCGAGGCCGCGGGCGCCGACGAGGTGTACGCGGCCACCGACGCGGTCGAGGCGGCGGCGCTGCTGCAGGCCCGGCGGCTGGCGCACCCGGCGATGGAGAAGTTCGCCGCCGACGCGTACCCGGCCGGCAACGGCGGCCTGATCATCGACGACGTGGCCGTGCCCCGGGGCGCGCTGGCCGCGATGCTCGACGGGGTGGCACGGATCGCGGCCGAGTGTGACGTGCCGATCGGCGTGGTGGGGCACGCCGGGGACGGCAACCTGCACCCGAACATCGTGGTGGACCGGGCCGACCCGGCGAGCCTCGACCGGGGGCGGCGGGCGTTCGACGAGATCATGCGGCTGGGGCTGGAGATGGGCGGCACCTGCACCGGCGAGCACGGCGTCGGTCTGCTCAAGCGCGACTGGCTGGCCCGGGAGATCGGGCCGGTCGGCGTACGGGTGCACGAGGCCATCAAGGCGGCGCTGGACCCGGCCGGGCTGTTCAACCCCGGCAAGGTGCTCTGACCCGGCGCGGTGGCGGCCGGCCAGTTCGGCCGGCCGGGCCGGGCCTCAGGCGGTGGGCTCGGCCGGGGTGGCCTGGGTCAGCAGCAGGAGGATCTCGTGGCCGATTTTCGGCTGCACCTCACCGGGGCAGTCCTGCGAGGTGATCGTCCCCGACGACGTCAGCAGGCTGGACGTCAACGCGTCGATGCAGGTGACCCGGTACTGCCGCGCCTGGTCGGTCTCGCTGACCAGGCCGGGGTCGGCGAGCAGCGACTGAAGGCGGCTGAGCTGCTCCGGGCCGAGCGCGCCGGTCGACGTCACGCCGTCCCCGGCGCAGTCCACGCACTCCCACCGGCCGTCGACCTCGACGTTCAGCGTGCGTAGCGGGCCGTTCGAGCCGACCTTCTGCAACAGCGTGACCCGGCCCTCGCTGACGGTCGTCGCGTTGCCCAACTGCGGCTGGGCCGCCGGCTGCTCGGGGTCCGGGCCATCCGCGTCGGTGCCGCCGCAGCCGGTGAGCACGGCCGTCAGCACGGCGGCGACGGACAGTGAGACCGGACGCGACCAGGATGCGGCAACCACGCGCCGCAACCTACCCCACCGTAGGTAGCGCGCGTAACCCGCCGGTCGGCCGGGTATCGATGATGGACGTTCCGCAGTGGATCGGTCACCGGGACGACGACGGGAGTTCGGCGGGATCACCGTCGGCCCCCCGGTCCGCGGCGAAGCCCCGGACGTCCGGCGCGCCGAGCCGGGCCGCGTCGGCCGTCGCGTCGTCCGGCATCAGCTGCGAGTTCCGCTCCGCCGCCACGCGCGCCCGGTAGTGCGCGACCTCCCGCGCACGAACCTCCGCGTCCCACCCGAGCACCGCGCCCATCAGCTCCCCGGCGTGCTCGGCCGACTCCAGGCCGCGGTGCGCGGTCTCGAACGAGATCCGGGTACGGCGGGTCAGCACGTCCTCCAGGTGCAGCGCACCCTCGGCGCTGGCCGCGTACGTCACCTCGGCCGCCAGGTACTCCGGTGCCCCGGCCAGCGGCGAGGCGAGCAGCGGGTCGGCGTCGATCAGGGCCAGCAGCTCCAGGGTGAGGTTGCCGTAGCGCTCCAGCAAGTGCTCGACCACGCCGACCGGCACACCGTGCCGGCGGGCCAGGTCGGCGCGGTCCCGCCACAGCGCCGCGTACCCGTCGGCACCGAGCAGCGGCAGGTCGGCGGTGCGCGACGGGCGCACCGACCCGAGCCGATGGGCGGCCCGGTCGACCACGTCCGAGGCCATCACCCGGTACGTCGTGTACTTCCCGCCGGCGACCAGCAGCAGGCCGAGCATCGGCTCGATCACCGCGTGCTCCCGGGACAGCTTGGAGGTGGAGTCCGCCTCGCCGGCCAGCAGCGGCCGCAGGCCGGCGTAGACGCCCTCGATGTCGGCGGTGGTGAGCGGCCGGTCCAGGACGGTGTTGACCTGCGCCAGCAGGTACTCGATGTCGCGGGCCGAGGCGGCCGGGTGGGACCGGTCGAGCCGCCAGTCGGTGTCGGTCGTCCCGATGATCCAGTGGCCGCCCCACGGGATGACGAAGAGCACGCTCGTCGCGGTACGCAGGATCAGGCCGGTCTCGCCGGTGATCGCCGACCGGGGCACCACCAGGTGCACGCCCTTGGAGGCCCGGACCCGGACGCCGGGACGCAGCCCCACGTCGTCGAGCATCCGGGACATGTCGTCGCTCCAGACGCCGGTGGCCGCGATGACGGTGCGGGCGCGTACCTCGAACTCGGCGTCCGGCGAGTCGGCGGGTGCCTCCAGGTCGCGGACGCGGACCCCGGTCACCTCCCGGGCCTGCCGGATCAGGCCGACGGCACGGGCGCTGGTCACCACCGTCGCGCCGAGGCTGGCCGCGGTCCGGGCGAGGGTGACCACCAGCCGGGCGTCGTCGACCTGCCCGTCGTAGTAGCGGATCGCGCCGGCCAGCCCGTCGGCCTTGAGGCTCGGGAAGACGCGGCGGGCGCCCTCCCGGCTCAGGTGCCGGTGCAGCGGCATCCCCCGGCCGCCGCCGAAGATCCCGGCGAACGCGTCGTACGCGGCCACGCCGGCCCCGTAGTAGGAGCGGCGGAACAGCCGGGCCGGCAGGTCCCGCAGGCCCCTGCCGGCCGGCAGCGGGACCAGGAACGGCACCGGCCGGACCAGGTGCGGAGCGAGCCGCGTGGCGAGCAGGCCGCGCTCGGTCAGCGCCTCGTGGACCAGGTGGAACTCCAACTGCTCCAGGTAGCGCAGGCCGCCGTGGATCAGCTTGCTGGACCGGCTGGACGTGCCGGCGGCGTAGTCACGGGCCTCGACCAGGGCGACCTTGAGGCCGCGCGAGGCGGCGTCCAGCGCGGCTCCGGCACCGGTCACGCCCCCGCCGATGACCAGGACGTCGAAGCGCTCGGTGGCGAGGCGGCGCAGGTCTGCGGCCCGCCGCGCCGGGGAGAGTTGGCTGGCGGCCGCTCGGGACACGTTGGGGTCACGCACGACTCCACCGTAGCCCTCGGGTTCCCGGAGGCGGCACACACCGACGCCCGCGGCCCGCTCACCCGCCCGCCGATCACCGTGAGCGACCGGCACGATCGCCCAGCACCAGGCGCGCAGTGTGACCGCCGCGTGTCCGGCTCCGACACGCCTGCCCGGCGCTTCAATCCGCCCACAACGACCTGACCAGGGACTTCTTGCCCTCGCCTCCGCCAGGGCTAACACCTCGATTCGCAGCCTTTGCTCTGCACCCTGATACGCACCACTTACCCACGGTGACTGGTGCGTATCAGGGTGCAGAGCAAAGCGGGCGAGGGCGGTTGTCGAGTCGGCTGCCGTGGTGACGGTGGGTACACCGCCGGCCGGATCGGAGGGCACGGATCCACCGACTGGTCAGGGCCGGCAGGGGGACGATCCACCGGGTTGACCAAGACCGGCACGGACAGGGCCCACCGGCACGGACAGGGCCCACCGGCACGGACAGGCCCGCCGGCACCCGACGGGCCCGCCGGCCGGCTCGGAGGGCCGGGTGGACCGGTGCAGGCGAACCGGGGGCCGGCACCCGGGTGACTCAGCGCTGCCGACGCCCGCCACGTACTGTTTGCCGGTGCAGCCTGAACGACCTGCGTACCACGTCAACCCGGTCCCGGCGGGCACGGGGCCGGGCAGCGCCGGGGCCGTGGTGGCCGCCGTGTTCACCGGGCTGTGGATCGTCGCGCTCACCGTGATCAGCCAGCTCGTCGGCTGGCTGGCCGACCAGATCATGCTCGCCTCGGGCCTCGACCGGGCGATCTGGCTCTGGCCGGTCACGACCGTCGCGGTCGTCCTCCTGGCCGGCGCGCCCACCCTCGCGCTCGCCCTGGTGCCGCGTTCGGCAGCGGTCCGGACCACCGGCCGGGTCTGGCTGGCGGCCCTGCTCCTGTTCGGCGCGCTCGGCCTGCTGCGGGGGCTGCCGCCGGTGCACCACGAGGCGTACCTCGCGGCGCTGGCCGCCACGGCCGGCCTGGCCGTGCTCGTGGTACGCCGGCTCGCCCCGGCCACCGTGCCGCCCGCTCCCGCCGCGCCGCGCCCCACCCCGGTCACGC
>JAEYGD010000316.1 GCA_023402505.1 Actinomycetes bacterium | reverse complement strand
ACCCCGCGCGCGGCCCGTCCAGCACGTCGCGGCGCGCGACGGCCAGGCCGAGCGCGGCGACACCCGACACCAGACGGATCCGGTGCAGCGGCACGCGGAGCAGGTCGATCAGGGTGACCGTGCGGCCTGGTGCTCCCCCGCCGCCGGGAGCGGCGTCGGCGGACCAGGAACCACCAGGAGCGTCAGTCATTGAACTTCTTCACTGTCTGTTGAGGGTTTCCGACGACCACGACGCGGGGCGGGACGTCGGTCCGCACCACGGTCGCGGCGCCCACGACACTGTCCCGGCCGATCCGCACGCCCTTCATCACGAGCGCGTGGGCGCCGATCCAGACGTTGTCCTCGACGACGATCGGCGCCCGTGAGGCCGGGGTCGGCGGATCGTGCCGCCGCTCGGGCGCCAGGTTGTGGAAGTCGTTGTCGAGCAGCTCGCAGTCCGACAGGAGGCACCGGTCACCGATGGTGACCGACGTCCAGGTGCCGATCCAGGTGGCGTTCAGCAGGCAGTCGGCGCCGACCCGGACCTCGCCCGGCCCGGCGAACCGGACCAGCTTGTTGATCCGGGTCCGGTCGCCGATGTGCACCCGGACACCGCGACGCAGCCGGACGCGGCCCCGGATCTCCACACCCCGACCCAGGGTCAGCCGGGGGTAACGCAACCGGTACCAACCGCGCTTCACCGCGAACACCGCCCGCACCGCGAGCCCACGGCGGATGCCGCTCAACGACCCCTCCCCACGTCCATGGGCCGGCGACGGTGGATCCGCCGCCGGCCCAACGCGAACAATCTACCGATGTTCCGTCACGGACGGATATCCGTCCGTGACGCTCACCCGTCACGGACGGATGAGCGTCACCGCACGGAGAAGAACGTCCGCGGGGTGGACCAGGTCAGTTCGGCGCTCGCCGGGGCGACGACGGTGCTGCCGGCGCCGTCGACGGCCGGCGCCGCCGCCGGGTCGAACGCGACGCTGCGCAGCGACCCGTCGGTGCTGCCGTACACGATCTTGCCGCTGACCCAGGCCATGCCGCGCACCGACGACCATGTCACACCGGTGGTGGGCAGGGTGAACTCGGTGGCGCCCAGGTAGTTGCCGTCCGGCTCGAAGTACCGGTAGTAGAGGGCGTTCGCCCCGGTGCGGGTGTAGTAGAGCCGGCCGTTGAGGAAGAACGCGCCGGTCATGTTCGCCGCGTTGAACCAGTCGTTGTAGCCGGACGCCTCCCACGGCGCGCCGACGGTGCCGTTGAACATCGAGATGTCGATCCGGCTGCCGCTCGGGGTGCCCGCGACGGTGTGCGCCCAGTAGATCCGGTCGTTCATCCCCCACGTGGCGCCGGCGGCCGTGTAGTTCGGCTGGCTGACCGTGGTCGGTGCGCCGATGCCGGTGCCGTCGAACGGCACCTTGGCCAGTTCGCCGTCGCCGGTGCCCAGGTAGAGGTTGCCGCTGCTGGCCGTCGACGGATTCCGGGGCGTGACGGTCCGGCCACCGGACAGCGGGAACATGCCGAGCCGGCCGTGGTACTCGCCGCCCATGGCGTCGGAGTTCTGCCCGAAGTACAGCCCGTCGCTGCCGCGCCACAGCACCGGCACCGTGGAACCCCACGTGCTGGTTCCCGGCGGCATCGAGGAACCGCCACTGCGGCGCGGGTTCCAGTTGATCGGCATGCCGGTGGCCGGGGTGACGGCGGCGATGCCGAGCCGGTCGATGGCCCCGGCGCCCGCGCGGTCGCTGGCGTTCGGGTTGTTCAGCCAGCGGAAGTGCCCGCCGAGGTAGATGACGTTGTCGGCGACCTCCACCGAGGTGATGGTGTCGTTGCCGGTGTAGTCGACCCAGGTGCCGAGCTGCCCGCTGCCGCGGGCCGCGGTCTCGAAGCGCACCAGCGCGTCACAGTACGCGGCCGGCCAACCCGAGCCGCCGTTGGTGCCCACGACGAACCAGGTGCCGTCACCGCCGAACTTCACGTCCTGCACGTAGTGGACGAAGGTCGCCGGGGACGCGCACGGCGGCACGAACTTCTCGGTGCTCCAGTCGATCAGGCTCGGCGTGCCGGAGAGGTCGACCAGCGCCATCTGGTTCCGCGACTGGCCGTTGACCAGCGTGAAGTTGCCGCCGACGACGAGGGTGTTGCCGTCCGGCGTCACGTCGATGGTCCAGGCGTACGAGCTGGTGCCGTGCCGCCCCACCGTGGCGTTGATGTCGAAGGCCGGGTCGATGGCACCGGTGGTGAAGTTGATCCGCGCCAGCCCGGAGTGCGCGGTGCCGTTGATCCAGTTGAACGCGCCCGCCAGGTACAGCCAGTTGTCGTGCCGCACCATGTCGCGGATCATGCCGCCGTCGGAACGGCCCACCCAGCTGTCGACGATCTCGCCGGTCGTCGCGTTGACCGCCACCAGGTTCTTCCGGGACACGCCGTTGACGTTCTTGAACGTCCCGCCCACGATCACCGTGTTGTTCGGACCGGCGACGAGAGCGTTCACCGCGCCGTCGAGGACCGGCAGGAAGGTCGTCGAGATCGTCCCGGTGCCCTTGTCGTACGCGAACAGGTAGCGCTGGGTGCTCCAGGCCGCGCTCGCGTTCTGCCGGATCTGCGTGAAGCTGCCACCGACGAACACCGTCGAGCCGACCTGCGCGAACGCGCGGGCCTCGCCGTCGCGGGCGTGCGGGGTGTTGTCGGCCGGATTGGCCGACACCAGGGTCTGCGTCTCGGGCGCCGGCACCACGGCGGCGGACGCCGTCGACGGTACGGCCACCGCGGCGGCGACGGTCACCAGACCGATCACGGCCGCTCCGATGCGGAATCCGGCGGATCGCCGAGAGAGCGAGACTTCGGGCACGCTGCGCCTCCAAGCTGAATGAGAACCCGCGTAGCGTGCCCTGCCGACCCCGGTCGGCGATATCCGCCGATTGGGCGGCGCTGGCCCTACGCGACGACGGCGAGCGTACCGGGTCGGATGTCCGACTCTCCTCCGGTACCCCGCCGCCGTCGCGGCCCGAGTCCCTCAGTGGACGGCCTCAGCGCCCCGGAAGGGGTTGCCGCAGGTACGCGTCCTGGCCCGCCCGGGTGAACCCGGCCAGGGCCGAGGAGTCGTGGTTCATCGTCATGTCGCAGGTGCTCGTGCGCGTCGTCATGCCGGCCGAGTTGAAGTAGATCGCCGCCTTGATCTTCGGGTGGGCCTTCAGCGCGGCCGGGAACTCCTCGAACCACCGGCGCTTGGCCTGCGGGTCGGCCGCGTTGAAGTTGGTGCCGAACTCGGCGAGCATCCGCGGCTTACCGGCCCCGATGCCGTTCTCGTCCAGCCAGCGGTAGAAATTGCCGACCGTGGTCGCCGGGCTCTTCCAGACCGTGCTGCCGTTGCAGACGTGGAAGTTGTACGGGTCCCACGCCACCCAGTCCACGTAACGGTCGCCCGGGTACAGGCCCGCGTACCGGCTGTAGTGCCCGGACCAGCCCATCATCGTCCACACCCAGACCGCGTTGGTCGCGCCGGCCGCGGCGAACCGGTCGTGCACGTACCGCCACGCGCGCACGAAGTCCGCGTCGCTGCCCTTCGCGGGCTCGTCCTCCGGCTCGTGGTCGAAGCCCATGAACACCGGCACCCCGGTGGCCCGGATCCGGCCGGCGACCGCGTCGATGGTCGCGTCGTGCCGGCCGCTGTACACGTCCTTCCAGGTCAGCACCGTGCCCGAGGAGAAGACCCGGGTCTCCCAGGCGAAGAACATCAGCCGGCCCTCACGCATCTGCTGCTGCTCGTACGCGTCCGGGAAGGCGCCGTTGTTGCCGCTGTTGGAGAAGTCGTGGTAGCGGTGCACGATGTCGAACTTGCGGCCGACCTGCGCCTCGACGTCGCTGATCGCCCGGCCGTGGTCCCAGGTCGCCGGGTTCGTCGGCGAGTACATCCCCCACCAGGCGCCGCAGGACGGCACCAGCTTCGACGAGACCTTCCCGCAACCGTCGGCGGGGCGCGGCGACTGGGTCACCGTCGGGCTGGGCGACGGCTTCGTCGGGCTGGCGCTCGGCGACGGCGGCGGGGTGGTCGGGGCCACCGTCCGGCTCGGCGACGGCGCGGCGCTGCTCGGGGCCGCGGTCGGGCGGCTCGCGACGTCGTAGCTCAGGACCAGGCGGGGACGCAGGTCCTCGTTGCGGTTCTCCGACGACGCCCAGTAGACGCGGGTCTCCAGGCCGGTCTGGGCCAGCGACACCGTCACCGGGCCGTTCCCCTTGACCAGGGCCGAAACGTCCCACTCGTTGAAGCCGGGACGCACGCCGGTGACCGTGTCGACGGCCGGGCCGGCCGGCGCCGGTGCGGGCCGGGCCAGGCGGGCGTCCAGGGTGGACGCGTGCGCGGTCACCGTGGCGTCGAACTTCTGCCAGGCGTGCAGCCGCAGGGTGGCCCGCACGTTGACCGCGTTCGCCGGCAGCGTGGTCACCGCGAACTGGAGGACCGCCTCCCGGGCTCCGCGCGGGTTCGCGTCGCAGCGGGCCGGGCAGGTGGCGAGGGTGGACTTGGCGCCGTTGTCGCCGTCCTGCGACACGAAGGTGGCCGTCGTGTCGGCCACCGCGCGCACGGACATGTCGTCGGCCGCCAGCAACGGCATCATGCCTGCCACCAGACCGCCGACCACCGTCGTCGCGGCGACGCCGAGAAGCGCCGCCTTACGTCGGGGGCCGCGGTGCCGGGTGAGTCGGTGCACTCCGCGCCTGCTCAACGAAACTCCCTGTGTCTGGTGCGTTGACTCTCGGCAGCGTAACGGCGGACCTGCCACGACGTGCGCACGGAAGGCGGACCTAAGCGGGTCTTAACCGTCGCCTAAGGATCCCCGCTCGCCCACAGTGGACGGCAACGGCCCTCCGGAGCGGGCCGCCGCGAGCGCCGCCGCCATCGCCTCGCGCGGCGCCGGCACGCCGGTGAACTGCTCGAACTGGCCGAACGCCTGGGCCAGCAACAGGTCCAGACCCGAGACGATCCGGCAGCCGGCCGCCCGCGCGGCGGACGCCAGCGGTGTCGGCCACGGGTCGTAGAGGGCGTCGAAGAGCACGGTGGCCGGTCGCCAGGACACCGTGCCGGCGAGCGGGTCGGCAACACCCTTCGGGACGGTCGAGACCACCACGTCGGCGGTGCAGCACCCGGCGGCCCCGTCCCACCCGGAACCGGCCAGCGGCACGCCCACCGCCCCGGCGACCGTCCGCAACTCCTCGACCGCCTCGACCCGCCGCGCCACCACGGTCACCGACCGGGCGCGAAGCCGCGCCGCCGCCGCCACGGCCGCCCGCGCGGTGCCGCCGGCACCGAGCACGGTCACCGTCGCCCCCGGGTGTACGCCGGCGGCGGTCAGCACCTCCACCATGCCCGTGACGTCGGTGTTGTCCGCGTACCAGGAGCCGTCGGCACGTCGTACCAGCGTGTTGGCGGCGCCGACGGCCGCCGCGACGGGCGAGGCGGCCGCGGCCACCGCGAGGGCCGCCTCCTTGCCCGGCATGGTCACCGACAGCCCCGCCCACTGCGGGCCGAGACCCGCCACCAGGCCCGGCAGCTCCGACTCCGCGCACTCGAACCGGGTGTACGACCACCCGGCCAGTCCCGCCGCCGCGTAACCCGCGTTGTGGATCACCGGGGAGAGCGAGTGCGCGATCGGCTTGCCGACCACCGCCGCCCGTCGAGCGAGCGTCATCAGATGATCCCGGCCTCCCGGGCCTTCTGCTTGTTCTTCTCGTGGTCCGCGGGCGTCTCGGCGAAGGCCGAACGGCCCTGCTTGTCGACCGCGACGAAGAACAGCCACTTCCCGGTCGGCGGATCCATCGCGCCCTCCAGGGCGAGCCGGCCCGGGTTGTTGATCGGCGTGGGGACCAGTCCCCGCAACTTGCGGCTGTACGGGTTCTTCGTGTCGACCAGTTCGTCCTGGGTCATCTCGGCGGACGTCTTCGTCTTCTGGCCGGTCAGCTCCAGGTAGTAGTTGACCGTGACGTCCATCTCCAGGCAGTTGCACGGGAACTCGCCGTACACCCGGTTGTAGGCGACCCGGGCCACCTTGCCGAGATCCTCGGGGATACCCGCCTCGGCCTGCGCGAGCGAGGCCACGATCAGCGCCTCGTACGGGCTGATCTTACGTTCGTTCTGCACCTTGTCGGCGAACTGCAGCTCACCGGTGACCGCGACGAAGTTCTCCACCATCATCTTGAGGATCGACTCGGCGGTCGCGTTCGGCGGGATCTCGTACGTGTCCGGGTACAGGAAGCCCTCGACGGACTTCGGCGCCTTCTTGCCGTCCGTCCGGTTGAACCACCAGTCCGGCACGCCGAGCGCGATCGGGTCCTTCGCCGCCGCCTCGAACTCCTTGACCGGGATCTTGGTCTTCTCGGAGAGCACCTTGTAGATGTTCTTCGCCGTGCGCCCCTCGGGGATGGTCACCCCGTTGACGATCCGGTTCTTCAGGTCCAGCATCGCCGCGACGGCGCTCTCACCGCTCATCTGCTTGCGCAGCTTGTACAGGCCCGGCTGGATGTTCTTGCTGCGGGCGTTGTCCTCCGCCGCCTCGACGAACGCCTTGGAACTCTTGACGACCCCAGCCTCGTGCAGCGCGACCGCCATGTCGGCGATCAGCGCGCCCTGCTTGATCTCGACGGTCACCTCGCCGGTGCCGGCGCCGTCGTAGTCGGGCGTGACGAGAAGACCCTGGATCCGGTCGAAGCCGTAGAAGGCACCGCCGCCGATGCCGCCGAGCAGGACCAGGGCGAGCAGCAGAGCCAGCACGGTCTTGCCGCGCCCCCCGCCGGAGCCGTTCTTGCGCTTGCGGACGTAGCCGCGCCGGTGCCGGCCCTTCTCCCCCCGCTCCTGCTCGTCGAACCCGAGGTCCAGATCGTCGATCATCCTGTCCGCCTCCGCTGCGCATCCAGCCAGCTCTGCAGAATCTCCACGGCGGCGGCCTGGTCGACCACCGCGCGTTGCCGCCGCCCTCGGACGCCACGCTCGGCAAGCCTACGACTAGCCACGACCGTGGACATCCTCTCGTCGGTGAGCGTCACCGGCACGGGCGCTATTACATCGGCCAGACGGTCAGCGTACGCCTTCACGTGGACGGCGGCCGGTCCCTGTTTTCCGGCCAGGTTGACCGGCAGGCCGACCACCACCTCGACCGCCTCGTGCTCCGCCACCAACGCCGCCACCTCGGCGATGTCGCTCGGCACCGCCTCCGGCGCCGCCGCCAGGTCACGGGCGAGAGTCACCACCGGAGTGGCCAGCACCCCGTGCGGATCCGACCGGGCCACCCCGACGCGGACCTGCCCGACATCCACGCCGAGCCGCACACCGCGGGACCACTCAGTCACCGACCGTCACTTCCTCACCAGACCGGGCCAGGGCGGACCAGCTGGTCCGCCCTGGCCACGCACGCCGGCATCTCACGCCTCGGCGACCGCCTTCTCGACGGTGAGCAGCAGATTGGGCGCCTCCGCCGCCGGCAGACCGCCGCCCTGGGCGAGGTCGGGGCTGCCCCCACCCCGCCCGGAGAAGGCCGCCTTCACCAGGTCGGCCGCCGACAGCCCCCGGCTGCGCGCGGCCGGATTGACCGCCACCACCAGCGACGCCTTACCGTTGGCCCGGGCCGCCACCGCGACCACCGCCGGCCGCGCCGGGTCGATCTTGCCGCGGATCTCCTGCGCGAGGGTCCGCACGTCGTTACCGGCCGCGCCCTCCGGCGCCTCGGTGCCGACGTACGCGACGCCACGCACGTCCTTCGCCTGCGCGGCCAACGCGGCCGCGCCGCCCAGCACCAGCTGGGCCCGCAGCTTCTCCAGCTCCTTCTCGGCGTCGCGCAGCTGGGTGACGGTCTGCTCCACCCGGTCGGCGACCTGGTCCGACGGCACCCGGTACAGCTCGGCGAGGCGGGCCACCAGCAGGTGCTCGCGGGCCAGGAAGTTGAACGCGTCCATGCCCACCAGCGCCTCGACCCGGCGGACACCGGACCCGATGGACGACTCGGACAGGATCTTCACCAGGCCGAGCTGGCCGGAGCGGGCGACGTGCGTGCCGCCGCACAGCTCCCGGGCGTAGTCGCCGACCTCGACGACCCGCACCTGCTCCCCGTACTTCTCACCGAACAGCGCCATCGCGCCGATGCGCCGCGCCTCCTCCAGCGAGGTGATGAACGCGTGCACCTCCAGGTCCGCGAGGAGCACCTCGTTGACCTGCTGCTCCACGTCCCGCAGGACGCTCGGCGCCACCCCGGTCGGGGTGTTGAAGTCGAACCGCAGCCGCCCCGGCGCGTTCAGCGAACCGGCCTGGGTGGCGGACTCGCCGAGGAAGTTGCGCATGGTCTGGTGCACCAGGTGGGTCGCGGTGTGCGACCGGGAGATCGCCCGGCGGCGGCTGGCGTCGATCTCGGCGAAGCCGGTCTCGCCGGCCCGCACCTCGCCCCGGACCACCCGCGCCCGGTGCACGATCAGCCCCGGCACCGGCTGCTGCACGTCGAGGATCTCGACCTGCCCACCACCCACGGTGACCATCCCGAGGTCGGGCTGCTGACCGCCGCCCTCCGCGTAGAACGGCGTGGCGTCGAGCACCAGCTCGACCGTCTCGCCCTCGACCGCCGCGGCCCGCGGGCCCTCGGCGCCGAGCACCGCCCGCACCGTCGACTCACGGGAGACCTCGTGGTAACCCGTGAAGGTCACCGGACCGCCCTCGTCGAGCACCCCCCGGTACGCCGACAGGTCGGTGTGCCCGGTCTTGCGGGCCTGCGCGTCGGCCTTCGCCCGCGCCCGCTGGTCGGCCATCAACCGGCGGAACCCCTCCGAGTCGACCTGCAAACCGTTCTCGGCCGCGATCTCCAGGGTCAGGTCGATCGGGAAGCCGTACGTATCGTGCAGCTGGAACGCCTTCGCACCGGAGATCGCCTCCCGGCCGGCGGTGCGGGTCTCGGCGATGGCGGTGTCCAGGATCGTGGTGCCGGCGCGCAGCGTCATGAGGAACGCGTCCTCCTCCGCGTACGCGTAGTCGGCGATCCGGTCGAAGTCCGCGGCCAGCTCCGGGTACGACGGCGCCATGCAGTCGCGGGCCACCGGCAGCAGCTCGGGCAGCGCCCGCTCCTGCCAGCCGAGCAGCCGGACCGCGCGGATCGCCCGGCGCATGATGCGGCGCAGCACGTAGCCACGCCCCTCGTTGCTCGGCGTCACGCCGTCACCGATCAGCATCAGCGCGGTACGGACGTGGTCGGCGACCACGCGCAGCCGCACGTCGTCCGGGTGCGACTCGGCGGCCACGTGACCCGAGTGCGCGCCGTACCGCTTACCGGTCAGCTCGGCGGCCCGGTCCAGGATCGGCCGGACCTCGTCGATCTCGTACAGGTTGTCCACACCCTGCAGGATCGACGCCATCCGCTCCAGGCCCATGCCGGTGTCGATGTTCTTCGCCGGCAGCTCACCGAGGATCGGGTAGTCCTCCTTACCGGTGCCCGGCCCCCGCTCGAACTGCATGAAGACCAGGTTCCAGAACTCCAGGTAGCGGTCCTCGTCCACCGCCGGCCCGCCCTCACGGCCGTAGGCCGGGCCCCGGTCGTAGAACAGCTCCGAGCACGGGCCGCACGGGCCGGGAATGCCCATCGACCAGAAGTTGTCGGCCTTGCCGCGGCGCACGATCCGCTCCTCCGGCACACCCACCGACCGCCAGATCGCGAACGCCTCGTCGTCGTCGAGGTAGACCGTCGGCCAGATCCGCTCCGGGTCCAGCCCGAACCCGCCGGCCTCGACCGACTTGGTCGCCAGGTCCCAGGCCAGCGGGATGGCGCCGTCCTTGAAGTAGTCCCCGAAGGAGAAGTTGCCGTTCATCTGGAAGAACGTGCCGTGCCGGCTGGTCTTGCCGACCTCGTCGATGTCCGGCGTCCGGATGCACTTCTGCACGCTGACGGCCCGCTTGTACGGCGGGGTCTGCTGCCCTAGGAAGTAGGGGACGAACTGCACCATGCCGGCGTTGACGAACAGCAGGTTCGGGTCGCTGATGGCGGGCAGCGGAGCGGACGGCACCACGGCATGGCCGTTCGCCTCGAAGTGCGCGAGGTACCGCCGCTTGATCTCCGCCGTCTTCATCGCTCGTGTTCCTCCGGGAAAATCTCTCGGTCGCCGATGCGCGGGTCCTCCCGCAGGTCGGCGAACTGGTCGTCGAACGCCTCGCCGCGGGCGAAGGCCTCGTGGATCTCCTGCTCGCGCTCCGCCATCCCGATCCGCACGTCCTCCACGAAGCTACGCATCGACTCGACCAGGCTGCCAGCGGATTCCGACAGCCCGCTCGCGATCCCGGCCGGCGTGTACGCCTGCGCCGTCCTGGTGGCCTTGCGGACCACCAGCACGCCCACGGCCACCCCGATGCCGAGCCAGAACAACCGCCTCATGCTCCCACTCCTCCTGCTCGCCGCCGGCCCGGTCAGCGGTTGCCGCGCCGGGCGGCCCGCCGCTGCTGCTTGATGGTGTCGCGGACCTCACGCTCGGTCTCGGCGTGCCGGCGGGCGGAGGCGGCGCGGCGGACGCCGTAGCCGAAGGCGGCGACCTTCACCAGCGGGTTCGCGGCGGCGGCGGAGACGACGGTGGCGAGGTTGGCGATGTTGGCGGTGACGTTCTGCGCGTGACTGGTCATGTTGTCGACCTTGGCGAGCTGGAGGTTCACCCCGTCCAGCGAGGTCTGCACCTGCTCCAGCGCGGTGTTGACGTTCTTCACCGTGGTGTTGACGTCACCGAGCAGCGGTGCGGTGCGGTCGTTGAGGTCGTTGATCATCCGGGTGGCGGCGTCCACCGTGTGCCGCAGCCGCAGGATGGGCAGCATCAGGATCAACACCAGCATCGCGAACGCGATCGCCGCGATCAGGGCCGCGACCTCTCCAAAGTCCACGCCAGTCCTCCTCAAGTGCGAATCCGCGGGCACCGGACGTCCCGGAACACGCGAGCGTCGTACCCACGACCACGCCGCGTCCCCCGCAGCGGATCAAACGGGAGCAGGCGGGCCTGCCAGCCCCAGACCCTACCGTCCGTGATGGAAACCGGCTCAGGACGGTGAGGGTGTCAACTCGCCGAGCGGATCGTCCGACACCGTCGGGTACGGGTCCTCTCCGGTCAGGGACGGATCGGTGCTCGGCTGCGGCCGCGTCCGGTCGTCGTCGATGGCGTTGCGGACCTTCACCGACACCAACGAGCCGGTGCACTCCTGCGCTGCGGCCGACGGCTCCGGCGACGGCACGACCGCGGGTTCCCCGTCGATCGGCGGTGGCACGCAGGTCGGCTCGCGCACCCACAGGTCGAGGGTCAGCTCGTCGCGCCGCCAGCAGGTGTAGGTGCCCTTCTCCTGCTGCTCCGGGCAGCGCTCCACCTTCCACGGCCGCCAGCCGTCCTTGACCAGCGCCGCCTCGTACGCCTGGACGGTTTCCTCCGGGGACCGCTCGGAGGAGACGGTGCGCTCCCGCAGCCGGCAGTCCAGCAGGCACCAGCGGCTGCCGCTGACGTCGTCGACGGTCTCGGCCGCCGCCCAGCTCGGCACGTCCAACCCGTCGAGGGTGTCGAACACCGGGTCCCGGCTCAGCGTCTGCAGCCCGAAGAAGAGCGGGACGGCGCCCAGCAGTACGACGCTGACCAGCGCGAGGATGCCCATCCGCAACCGTCGCCGCTCGCGCATCTGCCGGCGCAGCTCCGACCGGGCACCGCTGAGCCGGCCGCCGGCGGCGGTGTCGTCGGCGCCGGGCGGTGCGGGTCGCGGCGGCGCAGTGTCCGGTTGCGGCACCGGCGGCGCGACGGACGCGCGGGCCACCGCGACGTCCGCGGGGCCGGCCGGCGGTGGCACCGGCGACACGCCGGTCGGC
>JAEYGD010000242.1 GCA_023402505.1 Actinomycetes bacterium | reverse complement strand
GTGCCGGCCGCCCCGTGCCGCTGGTCGCCGCCTTGCTCGCGTGCCGGGTGGCCCGCCAGCCGCGCTTTCGTCCCGTGCCACCAGCCCGCCTTGCTCTCGTGCAGGGCGGCCCCGCAAGCCGCCGATGCGACGCGGCTGCTGACCTCCCTCCAGCTCAGGTGCCGGGGCGGCGATGGCGACACCCTCACGCACAGTGACATCTCTCGCCACCAACACGAGCCCATCCCGGAGCTTTGCTCTGCACCCTGATACGCACCAGTCGCAGTAAGTGACTGACCTGAATCCCGAGCAACCATGACTCTGGCAGCAAAGCCCCTGCTCGACGACGGTGGTGCGAATTAGGGTGCAGAGCAAAGCCTCGGAATCGTCCGGCGGAGGTCCGGTGCGACGTCACGTTCCGTGCTCGGCAGGACCAAACGCGGGCAAGCACGGTCCGTGATCGAAAGCTGAGGTTCTGGCGGGCGGAGGCACGGTGGCGCGCCCCGAAGCCGGCCACGACCCGCTGCCAGCAGCCGCGCCCGGCCACGACCCGCTGCGAGCAGCCGCGACCACCTGCCGGGCGCTGGTCAGCGCAGCGAGGCGCGGGCGGAGAAGGCGATGCTGGCCAGCAGGAAGCCGCCGTTGATCACGGTGAAGGCGACGATCACCCACAGGACCAGGGCCGGCGCGAGGAGCAGCACCAGCGCGGCCACCAGGACCACCGCGCCGTAGTCGCGGATCAGCTTCACCAGGCGTACGGGCAGCGAGGTCGACGTGACCATGCTCGCCGCGTTCGGGCCGGCCTGCATCACCGACGTGACGAGATTGACCATCCAGGTGCCGGCGAACGCGGCGACCAGCCAGGCCGGCGTGGACGGCGACTGTGCCACGGCCGTGGCGGCGAGCGCCGCGACCAGGGCGATCTGCGCCGCGACGTCGCAGAGCACGTCCACCCGCGCCCCGGCCGCACTGCCCTGGCCGGTCACCCGGGCGAGCTGCCCGTCCGCGCAGTCCAACGCGTACGCGACCTGCCAGCCGATCAGCGCCACGAGCCCGACCAGCCAGGCCGGCACCCGTCCCTCGGCGACCGGCTCGGCCAGCGCCACCACGGCCACCGAAGTGCCCAGCCCGAGCACCAAGTTGGTGATCGTCAGCGCGGTGGGGCGCAGCCCGAGGCGCTGAGCGACCAGCGCGAAGACCGCACCCAGCCACTGACTCACCGACTCGCTGAACAGGCCGCCGCCCCGGTTGACCCGGTGGAAGTCGGCGACGGTGGGACGGGCCTCAGCCAAGGTGGTCGCGGATTGCACCGGCGTAGTCTGCCAGCCGATCCCGCGCCTCGGTAGGCGACAGCGCCAGGTGTTCGAGGATCGTGTACCGGTCCGGCCGGGTACGCGGCGCGAACTGCACCGCCTCGACGAACTGCTCGTCGGTGAGCCCGAGATCGGCCGGGCGGGTGGCCAGGCCGTGCCGGTGCAGGCAGCGGGCGAGCTGGCCGAACCGCTCCACGTCGCCGCGCAGCCAGGTGCAGAAGAGTGCGCCGAGACCGACCTGCTCGCCGTGCGACCCGGTGCCCGGGTAGAGCCGGTCGATCGCGTGCGAGATCTCGTGGTCGCCGCCGCTGACCGGGCGGGTGGAGCCGCAGACCGAGCTGGCGATCCCGCTCAGGACGAGGGCCTCACCGAGCGTGGTCAGGAACGCGTCATCAGTGATCTTGCCGGGGTGGTTCAGCAGCGCCTCGGCGCCGGTACGGGCCAGGGTGACGGCGAGCCCGTCGATCGGCTCGCCGCGTACCTCGTGGGCCAGCTCCCAGTCGGCGCAGGCGTTGAGGTTGCTCACCGCGTCGCCGATCCCGGCCTGGGTCTGCCGGTCCGGGCCGTTCTCCACGAAATCGAGGTCCACCAGCACCGCGATCGGGATGTGCACGCCGTAGGAGCCCTTGCCGCCCTCGTGGTCGAGCGAGGCCGTCGGGGAGGCGATGCCGTCGTTGGCGAGGCTGGTCGCCACGCTCACCATCGGGATGCCGTAGCGGGTCGCGGCGTACTTCGCGGTGTCGATGGTCTTGCCGCCGCCGATGCCCACCACCGCGTCGTAGTGGCGGCGGCGCAGCCGGTCACCCAGGTCGTTGGCCGCGTCGATGGTGCCGCCGGCGACCGTGAAGACGTCGGCCGACCCCAGGCTCGGCCGGCACAGCTCGGCGATCTTCTCGCCCTGCCCCGGTCCCACCACCACCGCGACGTCCCCGCCCGCGGAGATCCGCCGGTCGGCGAGCAACGGACCCAGGTCGGCCACCGCGCCGCGCCGGACCTCGATCAGCAGCGGCGTGTTGACCGTACGGGCTAGTAGCGGCACGCGATCTCCCGGGCGCGGGCCAGGTCGTCGTGGTTGTCGACCTCGACCCACGAGACGTCGCCGATCGGCGCGGCCCGGACCTCCCCACCCCGGTCGGCGAACTCCTGGTAGCCGTCCTCGTAGTAGAGGTTCGGGTCCCGCCGCCAGGTCGCCTCCAGCGCGTCGGCGAGCGGCCCGGCGACGTGCGGCTCGATCAGCGTCGCGCCGATGTACTCGCCGTACGCCTCACCCGGATCCATCAGCTTCGTGATCCGGGTCAGCTGGCCGGCGGCGTCGAAGGTCGTCTTCATCTCCTCCTCGGCCAGCGACTTGATCGTGTCGATCGCCAGGAGGACGCCCGGCCCTCGCTCGGCCAGCAACGTCTTCTCCACGCTGACCGGGTGCACCGTGTCTCCGTTGACCAGCAGGACCCCGCGGGCGAACCAGTCCCGGGCCAGCCAGAGCGAGTACGCGTTGTTCCACTCCTCGGCCTTGTCGTTGTGCACCAGGGTGATCGTGACCCCGTACGCCTTCTCCAGGTCGGCCTGCCGCTCCCGGACCGCGTCCGCGGCGTAGCCCACCACGACGACGACCTCGCTCAGCCCGACCTCGGCGAGGTTGCGCAGCGCGATGTCGAGGATGGTGGTCTCGCCGTCGACCGGCACCAGGGCCTTGGGCAGCGTGTCCGTGTACGGACGCAGCCGCCGCCCGGCGCCGGCGGCCAGCACCATTCCGACCATGCCGGCATCTTGTCCCGTTGTTCTGGCGCTCACCGGAGGAGGATAGCGCCGTCGGGCGGGCCCGCCGCCGGCAACCGTAACGGCCGGTCCGGCCGCCACGGTTGCCGGCGGCGGATCAGCCCGGCAGGGCGGCGAGGTCGGCGAGCATCGCCAGACGTTCCTCGGCGGTCAGCACGACGTACGGGCCGGCGGCCCGTCGGTCGGTCTCCAGCTCGATGGCGAGGCGTTCCGGCCCGTCGCCCAGCGCGACCATGCTCGCCGCCGTGTGCCCGGCGGCCGCCCACGCCGCCGCGTGCGCGTCCGCCCGGTGGTACCGCAGCGTCGCGAGCCGGTTGAACAGCAGCACGCCGGGCGGGGTGCCGTCCGGCTCGTGCGGGGGTGCCAGCGCGGCGAACGCACCGGTGCCGCCCTCCTCCTCGGTGAGCACCAGCGCGTACGCGAGCACCCGGCCGAGCCCTTCGACCAGGCGCAGCACCCGGTCGTCGCGCCCCGCCCACAACTCCGCGGTGACCTCGGCCTGCACCTGCCACAGCTCGTCCAGGAACGCCATGCCGCGTTCGGTGGCGGTGATCGCCCCGTCCACCCGCCGGTGGACCATTCCGTGCGCGACGTGCCGGTCCAGCGCCCGCCGGCAGCCGGCCGGGTCCCGGTACCGGGTGGCCGCCGTGAAGCCGGCCCCGTCCACCGTGCCCCCGGGCGCGGCGAGCCGGGTGCGGAACTCCACCAGGAAGCCGGTGGCGTCCGGGCCGCCGTACCGCTGGCTCGCCTCGGCGCCGCCGCCGTCGCGCATGGCGTGCATGCCGGCGACGAAGACGCGGTCGACCGCCGGTGCCACCAACCCGGCGAACCGGTGCGGCGCGAGGTCGACGATGTCGTTCACGAACCGATCGTGCGCAGGAGGGCGAAGGCGTCCTCCGCGATCCGGCGGATCAGCCCGTCGTTGACGTCGCGGTGCTCGTCGAGCAGGTCGAGGTCCGCCTCGGTGAGCCACCGGAACTCGGTGTGCTTACCGACCTCCAGCCTCGGCCGCCCCAGGTCGCCGTCGACCCGTACGAGCCAGTCGCTCTCGATCCGCGGCAACCCGTCGTCGCCGACGTACCGGTACTCGCCGACCTGACCGAGCACCTGCGCGACGGTCCAGCCGGTCTCCTCGGTGACCTCCCGGCGCAGGGCGTCCTCGACCTCCTCGCCCGGCTCGAGGTGACCGCCCACGATGTCCCAGCAGTCGGGAAAGAGGCGCCGGTCGGGGGACCGCCGCTGGATGAAGAGGCGGCCGTCGTCGTCGACGATCAGCGCGCCCGCGCAGCGCAGGGGCTCGGTGGACACGCCTCGACAGTAGCGAGCCGCACCGGATCGCATTCATGAGCGGTCTTGTCCCGGAAACGCACCAGGCGCACCATGTTCCCTACCGGGTGCCACCGTCCCACAGGGGTGATGCGTGATGCAGGTTCGGGAAGCGATGTCCAGCCAAGTTCTCGTCGTCGGCCCGGAGCACACGCTCCGCCAGGCGGCCCAGATGATGTCGGCCCGGGGGATCGGGTCGGCGATCGTGATCGACCCGGATTCCGAGGGAATCGGGATCATGACCGAACGGGACGTGCTCAACGCCATCGGCGCCGGGCTGGACTGCGACGTCGAGCGGACCGGCGACCACCTGACCTCGGACGTGGTGTACGCCGGGCCGGAGTGGACGGTCGAGGAGGCGGCCGCCGCGATGGCCAACGGGGGCTTTCGGCACCTGGTGGTGCTCGACGGGCGTGAGGTCGCCGGGGTGATCTCGGTCCGCGACATCATGCGGGTGTGGGCGGCCAGCCGGATGGTCGGCACCGGCTGAGCGGATCTTCCGCGCGCGGTGCAGCACGACCCGCTCGGCCTTCCGGTCCGATCTGCCCGCCACGGGTCGACGCCGGTCACCCGACCCGGTGGCTCAGGATGCGGACATCGCCGTGCCGACCGCGCGCACCCCGACGCCTTCCGTACGCTCAACAGCCATGACCGCCGAGCAGCTGATCTCCTTCGCCCGTGGCGCTCCCTCGCTGGACATCGTCGATGTCGAGGGGCTCAAGGCCGCCGCCGTCCGCGCGTTCGACGCCGACCCTGCCGGTGTGACGGCGTACGGCACCTCCGTCGGTTACCTTCCGCTGCGCGAGTGGATCGCAAAGAAGCACGGGGTCCGGGCCGAGCAGGTCCTGGTCACGAACGGCTCGTTGCAGGCCGACGCCTTCCTCTTCGACCACCTCGTCCGCCGCGGCGACGCGGTGGTGGTGGAGCGCCCGACGTACGACCGGACGCTGCTCAACCTGAAGCGGATGGGCGGCGAGCTGCACGGGATCACCGTCCAGCCGGACGGGTTGGACACCGCGGAGCTGCGCAAGCTGCTGGAGTCCGGGGTGCGCCCGCGACTGGCGCACGTCATCCCGAACTACCAGAACCCGGCGGGGGTGACGCTCAGCCTGGACAAGCGGCGGGAGCTGCTCGACCTCGCCGTCGAGTACGAGTTCACGATCTTCGAGGACGACCCGTACGCCGACATCCGGTTCCGGGGCGAGGCGCTGCCGTCGATGCTCTCGCTGGACACCCGCGACGTGGTGGTCCACGCCTCCAGCTTCACGAAGACGGTCTGCCCCGGGGTCCGGGTGGGCTACCTGGTCGGGCCGGCGGACCTGATCGCCGACATCGCGAAGAGGGCGACCAGCCTGTACATCTCCCCGGGCATGGTGTCCGAGGCGATCGTGCACCAGTTCTGCGTGTCCGGGGACATCGACCGCTCGATCGAGACGGTGTGCCGGGCGCTCGGTGAGCGTGCCCGCGTGCTCGCCGACTCGCTGCGCCGGCACATCCCGGAGGCCCGCTTCGTCGAGCCGGACGGTGGCTACTTCCTCTGGGTGGAGCTTCCGGAGGACGTCGACGTGGACCGGCTCGCCCCGGCGGCGGCCGAGCGCGGGGTCGCGGTCGTGAAGGGGAGCGACTTCGTCCTCGACGGGGGCCGGCACGCGCTGCGGCTGGCGTACTCGGCGGTGACGGCGGACCGGATCGACGAGGGTGTGCGCCGGCTCGCGGAGGCGATGGCGGCCGTACGGAGCTGAATTTCTGTCGGGTTTCCGACAGAACGCGGGTATCGGCCGCCCGGGGTATCGCCCCGGAGCGGTCACCGGCCCACAATGCTGCGAGCGTCACTCACCACGTGTAGCGGGGATCCGGTCCCGCACCGGCGGCCCCGAGCCCCGGGCGTTCCGGCCCGGGCGGCACGTGCAGCGGCGCGACCAGCAGAACCCCCGCCCCCACCGGGTGCCGGGTGGGCCGTGCCGTCCCCTCACCCCCCGATGCGGCTCGGCCCGCCCGGCGCCACCCCGGTGGCGCTCCGTCACCGGCCGGGGCGTCGCCGGCGGCGTACCCTGCAACGCGGTGACGAGCGGAAGGGGCGGGATGGCGGACCGGTCGGAGCGGGGACGGACGGTGGCGCCGGGCGGCGGCCGGGTGATCCGGTCCCGGGACTGGACGGCCCCGGTGCGCGCCATGACCCGCCGGCTCAACCCGGACGGCTCCGCGCGGGCGCCCGAGCCGGCCTCCCGGCGCGCGGCGGTCGTCGACTGCGCGCTCTACGTCGACGGGGAGCGGCAGCCCGGCGACTGGCACTACGCCGAGGCGCTGGCCGCGGCGCAGCGCGCGGAGAACGGCTTCGTGTGGCTCGGCCTGCACGAGCCGGAGCTGGCGGAGATGACCGAGATCGCCGCCACGTACGGCCTGCACGAGTTGGCCGTGGAGGACGCGGTCAAGGCCCAGCAGCGCCCCAAGCTGGAGCGGTTCGGCGACGTGAGCTTCCTGGTCCTGCGGACCGCCCGCTACTGCGAGCACACCGAGCTGACCGACACCTCGGAGGTGGTCGAAACCGGCCAGGTGCTGCTCTTCGTCGGGCCGAAGTTCCTGGTCAGCGTCCGGCACGGGGACGCCTGCCGGTTGTCGCCGGTGCGGGCCGACCTGGAGAGCAAACGGGAACTCCTGCTGCACGGCCCCTGGGCGGTGGCGTACGCGGTGACCGACCGGGTGGTAGACCTCTACCTGGAGGTCGCCGACCGGCTGGAGGACGACCTCGACGCGCTGGAGGCCGACGTCTTCGACCGGCAGGGCAGCGGCCGCATCCAGCGGATCTACCAGATGAAGCGGGAACTGGTCGAGTTCAAGCGGGCGGTGATGCCGCTGCAGCGTCCGCTGATGACGATCACCGCGCAGATGAACCGGGACGTGCCGAAGGAGATCCGCCGCTACTTCCGGGACGTGCAGGACCACCTCAGCCGGACCGTCGAGCAGGTCAACTCGTACGACGATCTGCTCAACTCGATCCTGCAGGCGCGGCTGGCGCAGGTCACCGTCGACCAGAACAACGACATGCGCAAGATCGCCGCGTGGGCGGCCATCGCGGCGGTCTGGACCGCCATCGCCGGCATCTACGGGATGAACTTCGATTTCATGCCCGAGCTGAAGTGGACCTACGGCTACCCGTCGGTCCTCGCCGTCATGCTCACGATCTCCCTGGCCCTGTACCGCTGGTTCCGCCGCAACGGCTGGCTCTGAAGGACCACGGACCCCCGCGATCTCGCACTTTTTGCCCGACGAACGCGATTCGAGGCGCGAACGAGGGGCCACCGGTGCGAGATCGCGGGGTGACGGGTCAGCGGCGGCCGTTCTTGAGCGCCTTCGACAGGTCGTCGGCGGGACGGCCGGACTTCTCCGTGGCGCCCTCGGCGACCGACGGCACCTTGTCCGTGGCGTGGACCGTCGACTGCTTGGCGGGGGTGGTGGTGGAGGCGCTGCTGCCGCCCGCCACCGCCGAGCTGCCCGCGCCCGTCGGCCCACCGGCCAGGGTGGACGCCCCGGTCGCCTTCTCCGCCGGGGTCCGGGTGGTGACCTCGATGGTGTCCACCTCGTCGCGCATCGGCTCGAGGTTGCGGGTCGGGTCGTACTCGGCCCACTCCTGCTGCTCGCGGCGCCGCCGCATGGCCATCGCACCGGCCAGGCCGGCCACCGCGCCGGCCGCGAGGAGGCCGGTCATCAGGCCGCCCCGGCCGGACTTCTTCCTACGCGCTGCCTTCATGTTCTTCGCCTTCACCTTCCTGCTGACGGCGGCCCGCTTGGCGGCGGCGGCCTTGCGCCCGGTGAGGGCCTTGCCGGTCGCCTCGGCCTCGGCGTTGCGGAGGGCGAGGGCCAGCGGCGCGAGGGCCGACATGGTCGACGCGTAGCCGCTCGACGCCCGGTCCCGCACGACGACGGCGGTCGGCGCGATCGCCCCCCGCGCCGCCCGGACCCGCGGGCCCACCGTGGCGCCGGCACCCCGCGCCGCGTACGTCGCCGCCTGCTTCAGGTGACCGAAGCCCTGGTTCAACTCCGCCTTCGCGAGCTGCCCCTGGGTCTTGCGTCGCCCGATTCCAAACACGGTCCCACCTCCTGGGAGTTGTCCTCCGTCATCCTCCACCTTCGGATGCCTCCGCATGACCAGATCGGGCACATGGGAGGATCCGCATGGAACTGACCAACGAGTGAGGAGTACCCGTGGCCGAGGACGTCTACGCCACCTTGCACACCAACGCCGGTGCGATCCGGCTGCAGCTGTTCCCGAACCACGCCCCGAAGACCGTCCGGAACTTCGTGGAGCTGGCCGAGGGCAGCAAGCAGTACACCGACCCGCGGACCGGCCAGCCGGGCAGTGGCCCGTACTACGACGGCACCATCTCGCACCGCGTGATCAGCGGTTTCATGATCCAGATGGGTGACCCGACCGGCACCGGCCGGGGTGGTCCGGGTTACACGTTCGCCGACGAGTTCCACCCCGAGCTGCGCTTCGACCGGCCGTACCTGCTGGCGATGGCGAACGCCGGCCCCGGCACGAACGGGTCGCAGTTCTTCATCACGGTCGCGCCGACGCCGCACCTGACCAACCGGCACACGATCTTCGGTCAGGTCGCCGACGAGCAGTCGGCCAAGGTCGTCGACTCGATCGCCAACACCCCGACCAGCCCTGCCGACCGTCCGCTGCAGGACGTCGTGATCGAGCGGGTCGAGATCGAGCGCAGCGGCTCCTGAGGCGGCAGCGAGGTACCTTTGCTCGCATGACTGAGCGCTCGGGTACCGGGACATGAGCGAGTCCCCGCCGACCACCCCGGTCTGCTACCGGCATCCCGGCCGGGAGGCGTACATCCGGTGCACCCGCTGCGAACGGGTCATCTGCCCGGACTGCATGCGGGAGGCGTCGGTCGGCTTCCAGTGCCCGGAGTGCGTCAACGAGGGGCGCCGCAGCGTACGGCCGGCGCGCACCGCCTTCGGTGGCGGTGCCGCCGGCCGCCACGGCTACGTGACCAAGGCGCTGATCGCGGTCAACGTGCTGGTGATGCTGCTCTCCATCGCCAGTGACCGGAACGGCGACGCGATCGTGGGCGGCTCCGGCTTCGGTGGCCTGCTGGGCGGCTCGACCCCGCTGACCGAGCGGGGTGCCGTGCTCGGGCTGGCCGTCTTCCCGGACGGCATGATCGGCGGCATCGCCGACGGCGAGTGGTACCGCCTCGTCACGGCGATGTTCCTGCACTACGGCGTGCTCCACCTGCTGCTGAACATGTACGCCCTGTGGGTGCTCGGTCGCTCGCTGGAGGCGAGCCTAGGCCCGGCCCGGTTCCTGGCTCTCTACCTGATCGCCGGCTTCGGCGGGAACGTCGCCGCCTACCTGATCAGCGCACCGAACGCGGCGACCGCGGGCGCGTCGACGGCGGTCTTCGGGCTCTTCGCCGCGTTGATCGTCATCGAGCGTCGGATGGGCCGGGACATCTCGCAGGTCCTGCCCATTCTCGTGATCAACCTGGTGTTCACGTTGACCGTGCCGGGGATCTCGATCCCCGGTCATCTGGGCGGTCTGGCGGCCGGCGGCCTGATGGCCCTCGTCCTCGCGTACGCTCCGCGCTCGCGCCGTACGCTCGTGCAGGTGGTCGGCGGGTTGGTGATCGTGCTGCCGCTGCTGGTCCTCGCGATGGTCCGCACCGCGGCGCTGCTCGGCTGAGGCGCCACCACCGGCTCAGGACGCCGGCCGGACCGTCCGCAGGTCCTCGGCGACCTCGGCCGGGTCGGCGTCCAGGTCGTACCGGCCGAACAGGTGCAGCGTCTCCCCGGCGTCGATCTCCAGCATCGCGCTGGACAGGCCGAGCCGGGTACGCCGGTCCACGCCGATCGCCTCGACCCGGGACCACGGCACCCGCCGGCGGCGTGCGAAGCCGCTGACCACCGTCAGCCCCTCCGCGTCGGCGGCGAGGCGGACCGGGGCGAGCACGTCCCGGGCCGCCCAGACGAGCAGGGCCGCGGCGGCCAGCAGCGTCAGCACGAGCCGTACCGGGTCACCGTCGGCGAGCAGCAGGCCGAGCGCGACCAGCGCCAGCGCGCCGCCGGCCTTGACGGCGGGGAGTCGGGCCGGGACCCGCCACTGCCGGACCCCGTACGTGGCATCCATGCGACCAGCATGCCAGTGCGGGTGCGACGCCGGACCGGGCCGCGACGTACCATCGAGACCAGCCAGGTTACCGGGGAGTAGACATGAGTGACGCAGTCATCGTCGGCGCCGTACGCACCCCCGTGGGGCGGCGCAAGGGAAGCCTCGCCGGTGTGCATCCGGTCGACCTCTCGGCGCACGTGCTGCGCGCCCTCGCCGAGCGCACCGGCATCGACCCGGGCCAGGTGGACGACGTCTTCTGGGGTTGTGTCTCCCAGGTCGGCGAGCAGTCGTGGAACGTCGCCCGCAACGCCGTCCTGGCGGCGGGCTGGCCGGAGTCGGTGCCGGGCACCACGCTCGACCGGCAGTGCGGTTCCAGCCAGCAGGCGCTGCACTTCGCCGCCGCGACGGTGCTGTCCGGGCAGGCCGACCTGGTCGTCGCGGGCGGGGTCGAGTCGATGACCCGGGTGCCGATGGGTTCCAGCGTGGCCGGCGGGATGCCGTTCAGCGCGGCGATCCTGGAGCGCTACCGGGGCGTCGAGGGCGTCGCCGAGGACAGCCCGCTCCCGTTCAACCAGGGCGTCGGCGCGGAGCTGATCGCCGAGCGGTGGCGCTTCTCCCGTACCCAGCTCGACGAGTTCGCGCTGGCCAGCCACGAGAAGGCCGCCGCCGCGCAGGACGCCGGGGCGTTCGAGGCCGAGGTGGCGCCGGTCGCACTCGCCGACGGGGGCAAGTTCAGCGCCGACGAGGGCATCCGCCGGGACACGTCGCTGGAGAAGCTGGGCGAGCTGCCCACCCCGTTCCGTCCGGACGGCGTGGTCACCGCCGGCTCCGCGTCGCAGATCTCCGACGGCGCGGCGGCGCTCGCGGTCACCACCGCCGAGTGGGCCAGCCGGCACGGCCTGCGCCCGCTGGCCCGCATCCACACCGCCGTCGTCGCCGCCGACGACCCGGTCGCCATGCTGACCGCGCCCATCCCGGCCACCGCGAAGGCGCTGCGCCGCGCGGGGCTGGGCATCGAGGAGATCGGGGTGTACGAGGTGAACGAGGCGTTCGCCCCGGTGCCGCTGGCCTGGCTCGCCGAGACCGAGGCCGACCCGGAGCGGCTGAACCCGCGCGGCGGGGCGATCGCCCTCGGTCATCCGCTCGGGGGGTCCGGGGCCCGGATCATGACCACCATGCTGGCCCACATGCGCGACAACAGCATCCGTTACGGCCTGCAGACGATGTGTGAGGGCGGCGGCATGGCCAACGCGACCGTCGTCGAGCTGCTCTGAGTCGCTGACCGGTCCGGCCGGCGGGCGGTGAGCTGCCCGCCGGCCACCCCGTGACCCGGCCCGACCGGGTCCGATCGCGGTCCCGTGGCCATCCACTGTCGATTCCTGTCCGTTCCGACCTCGACAAACGCCGCTGGCGTCCGTGAGAATCAGCGGGCCGGTGATGAGCGAGTGACGCCTGGCGTCCGCCCGCCGGCTTCCCACCCACGGGACAACGATCGGGGAATCGTGACATCCACTTACTTGCCGCGTGCCGCACGCCGTGTGGCGCGTCGGGCCCTGGCCGGCGCCGCCGCCACCACGCTCGCCGCCGGTCTCGCCGTGACGGTCACCGCGAGCCCGGCCCTGGCCGCCGTCGGCCCTCAGCCGGGCACCTACACCGGTCTCGGCTTCGACGCCTGCACCGCGCCGACCACGGCGCAGATGCAGGCCTGGCAGGCCTCTCCGTACCGGGCGATCGTCATCTACTTCGGCGGCAGCAACCGGGGTTGCCAGCAGCCCGCGTTGACGGCCGAATGGGTCGCCACCCAGACCGCGGCCGGCTGGCACCTCGTGCCGATGTACGTCGGCCCCCAGGCTCCGTGCTACCCGACCGCCAAGCCGCGGATCGACCCGGCGCAGGCGGCGGCCCAGGGCCGGGCGATGGCCGACGACGCCGTGGCGCAGGCGGTCAACCTGGGTCTGCCCCGCGAGAGCGTGCTCTTCTACGACATGGAGGACTACGACGGCGGCGACGCGGCCTGCACCACCGCGGTCAACACGTTCATGAGCGCGTGGACGGTCCGCCTGCACGACCGGGGCTACTTCTCCGGTTTCTACAGCAGCGTGGTCCGCGGCATCGCCGACCAGGTCGCCGCCTACGACACCCCCGGCCACGTGCGGCCCGACTACATCGACTTCGCCAACTGGGACAACGTCGCCACGGTCACCGACCCGAGCATCCCGGCCAACTACTGGTGGCCGAAGCGGCGGATGAAGCAGCACGTCGGCCCGCACAAGGAGACGTGGGGCGGCGTCACCATCAACATCGACGGCGACTACCTCGACGTCGCCCCGTTGCCGCCCGCCCGGTTCGGCGACTTCACCGGCAACGGCTGGTCCGACGTCGGCTACCGCGACCCGGCCACCGGCCGCCTCTACGTGTACGGCGGCAACGGCACCACGCTCAGCGGGCGGGTGGACCTCGGTAGCGGCTGGAACGGCATGGACACGATCTTCCGGGCCGGGAACTTCGACCGCGACGGCGGCGAGGACGTCATCGCCCGGGAGAAGGCCACCGGCCACCTGTGGTTCTACCCCGGCAACGGCTCGGGGATCACCGGCCGGTCCTACCTCGGTGCCGGCTGGAACGGCTTCCGGGACATCACCTGGATGGGTGACTACAACCGCGACGGGTTCCAGGACCTGGTGGCGGTGGAGTCGTCGACCGGTTCGCTTTACCTCTACCCGGGCCGTGGCGGCAGCGCGTTCAACACCCGGGTCCGGCTCGGTGGCGGCTGGAACACGGTCGACGAGCTGAACGCCGGCGGCGACTTCAACGGCGACGGCTTCCCGGACATGATCGCGCGGGAGAAGAGCACCGGGAACCTGTTCCTCTACCCGGGTTCGACCGGCGGGTTCACCACCCGGACGAACATCGGCACCGGCTGGAACACCATGCGTGATCTGGCCCAGGTCGGCGACTTCGACCGCGACGGCCGCCCGGACCTGGTCGCGGTGCAGACGTCGAGCGGCTACCTCTACCACTACCGCTGGCTGGGTAGCGGTTGGGCGACCGCGATCCGGATCGGCACCGGCTTCGGCTCGATGACGCCGATCCTCTGACCGTCCCCGGCCGGTCGGGTCCGCCCTGCGGGGCGGACC
>JAEYGD010000239.1 GCA_023402505.1 Actinomycetes bacterium | reverse complement strand
GAGCTGCTGCGCCCGGTGGACCCGGAGCTGGCCGTCTACGCCGCCTACTGGTACCGGGGCTACGCCTGCAACCCGGCGGCCATCTACGAGGCGGCCCGCCGGCTCGCCCCGCAGGTGCGCGGGGTGTGGATCGTCCGGCGCGACCGCGCCGACGGGATGCCGGAGGGCGTCGAGTACGTGGTGGCCGGCACCCCCGCCGAGTCCCGGGTGCTGGCCCGGGCCCGCTGGCTGGTCAACAACGTCAACTTCCCGGACTTCGTCCGCAAGCGTCCCGGCAGCGTCCACGTGCAGACCCACCACGGCACGCCGGTCAAGGTGATGGGGCTGGACCAGCAGCGCTATCCGGTGGGGGCGGTGGGGATGGACTTCGCCGGGCTGTTGCGCCGGGTGGACCGGTGGGACTACAGCATCACGTCGAACAGCTTCTCCACCCAGATGTGGGAGCGGGCGTACCCGGCCGGGTACACCACGCTGGAGGTCGGGTACCCCCGCAACGACCGGCTGGTCACCGCCACCGCCGACGACGTGCTGCGGATCCGGGCCGAGCTGGGTCTCGGGGCCGGCGAGCAGGTCGTCCTGTACGCGCCGACGCACCGCGAGCACCTGCCGGGCTACCGGCCACCGTTCGACCCGGACCGGTTCCTCGCCGCGCTCGGGCCGGGCGGCCGGCTGCTCATGCGGAGCCACTACTTCCACGACCGGGAGCGGCGGGCGCTGCGCGCGGTGACCCGGGACCGGGTACGCGACGTCAGCGCCCATCCCCGGGTGGAGGACCTCTATCTCGCCGCCGACGTGCTGGTCACCGACTATTCGTCGGCGATGTTCGACTACGCCGTCCTGGACCGGCCGATCGTCGTGTACGCGCCGGACTGGGCGGCGTACCGGCTGGCGCGGGGTGTCTACTTCGACGTGACCGCCGAGGCGCCGGGCGCGGTGGCGACGGACTTCACCGGTCTGCTCGACGTGTTCCGTTCCGGCGCGGTACGCGGACCGGAGGCGGCGGTGGCGCGTCGGCGGTTCCGGGACCGGTTCTGCCGGCTGGACGACGGGCACGCCGCGGAGCGGGTGGTCCGGCACGTCTTTCTCGGTGAGCAACCCGTTTGACGTGCATTGTGTCTGGAATGCGGCATTGGCGCGGCTCGATGACGCGTAATAGTCCTGTCACGGGCAAAACATGGCACGTTCACCTGATGTACTTACTGGGTGGTCCTCGTCACAGTCATTCCCGGGTTCGGCCGACGAGCTGGGGGAGGAGACGGTGACCACCGTCGCGCTCAAGGATGTGACCAAGGTCTTCAACGACGGCACACGCGCCGTCGACAGCGTGAATCTCGACGTCAACGACGGTGAGTTCATGGTGCTGCTGGGCCCCTCCGGCTGCGGCAAGTCGACGGTGCTGCGGATGGTCGCCGGTCTGGAGGAACCGACGTCCGGTGCGGTTCTCCTCGACGGGGAACTGGCCAACGACCTGCCGCCGCGCGACCGGGGGGTGGCGATGGTCTTCCAGGACTTCGCCCTCTACCCGCACATGTCCGTCGGCGACAACATCGCCTTTCCGCTTCGACTGGCGGGGCTCGAGCCGGAGCAGCGTGGCGAGCGGGTCGCCGACGTCGCGGGCGCGCTCGGCATCGGCGACGTCCTCGCCCGCCGGCCCGGCCAGCTCTCCGGCGGCCAGCGGCAGCGGGTGGCGATGGGGCGGGCGATCGTACGCCGGCCCGGCCTGTTCCTCATGGACGAGCCGCTGTCCAACCTCGACAGCGGACTCCGTGCCGAGCTGCGGGCGGAGATCTCCGGCCTGACCCGCGAACTGGGCGTGACCACCCTGTACGTCACGCACGACCAGGCCGAGGCGCTGACCATGGCCGACCGGGTGGCGATCATGCGCAAGGGCGTCCTCCAGGACGTCGGGACCCCCACCCAGGTGTACGGCCGCCCGGCCACCCTCTACGTGGCGGCGTTCCTCGGCAGCCCGCGGATGAACCTGCTGGAGGCGTCGGTCTACGTGCACCTGGACCGGTACGTGACGCTGACCCTCGGGGAGCAGGCGCTCTACCTGCCGTGGGACGACATCCGCAGCCGGGCGGTGGCCCACTACCACGGCGAGCGGATCGTGGTCGGCATGCGGGCCGAGGCACTCACCCCGGTCGCCCCCGACACCCCGGGCGACGTCCTGTACGGCCGGATCCGCTACCTGGAGCACCACGGGCACGAGTCGCTCGCCTTCCTCGACATCGGCGCCACCGCCGTCGTCGTCGACGAGATGGGCGCGCCGGTGGAGTCGACGCCGGTGGGCCAGCGCGGCCTGCGCCGGTTCAACCAGGTGGTGCAGCGGATCACCGGCCGGATCGGCGAGTCGGCGGGGGAGGACGTCGGGACGTCGGCGGGCACCCGGACCAGCGTGCTCCCCGACCCGGGACGGCACCACCGCCGCCCGGCGGAGCTGGCGGTCCGGCTCGCGCCCTACCCGGCCGTGTCGCCCGGACACCAGCTGGCGGTCCAGGTCCGGATGGACGCCCTGCACTTCTTCGACGAGCGCGGCGACCGCATCGACGTAGGCTGGCGCTGACCCGCCCTCTCCCGCGTCGATCATGGACTTGTGGTGGGCGATTCACCCCGGCTTGTCGCTTCTGTCCGGCCCCACAACTCCATGATCGGCGGAGTCTTGCCCGGTAAGTTACTCGGGAGTAGGGTGCGGGGCATGAGCATCGACTCCCACCAGGTGGCCGCCGGGATGCTGGCGGCCGTGCCCTTCGCGCGTACGCTCGGGTTCGAGTTCGTCGAGGTCGCCCCGGAGGTCGACGGAGGCGTACGCGCCGTGGTGCGGCTGCCCGACTCCCCGGCCACCCACAACCACGTCGGTGGCCCGCACGCGGGCGCGATGTTCACCCTGGGCGAGACCGCCTCCGGCGCGGTGGTGCTGGCCGCGTTCGCGCACGTGCTCGACCGGGCCACCCCGCTCGCCGTACGCGCGGACATCGCCTACCGGAAGCTCGCCCTCGGCGCGGTACGCGCGACCGCGCGGCTCGGCCGACCGGCCGCCGAGGTGCTGGCGGAGCTGGAGGCCGGCCAGCGACCCGAGTTCCCGGTACGCGTCGAGATCGCCACCGAGGAGGGCAAGCCCACCGGCGAGATGACGGTCGTCTGGACGCTGCGGCCGAACTGACGTCCGCGCTTCAGCAGCACGCCGGAGCGGCCGCGCGACGCGGAGACCTGCCGCGATCAGGGAGCCTTTCCCCCGTCCCCGGCACCCCACCCGCTCCACAGCCGGACGGTCATGGCGACCACCGCGTAGAGCGCGATGGCCAGCACGACACCACCCACCAGGTAGGCGGTGACGTTCCCGTCGGCGTTGAGCAGGAAGACGATCGCCCCGACCGCCACCACGGTGAACCCCGCGGCGACGAGGAATCCCGTCGCCCTGCTCGGCTGCGCCGGCTCTCCGGACCGCCCCCGCTGCAGCCGGGCGCCGACGAGCACCGCGACTCCCGCGAGAAGGGAGAAACCGGCGGTGTACGGTCGGTCGACGGCGATCGCGGACGCCGCTCCGAGGAAGCACAGCACCGACAGCAGGATCGGGTACCAGGGCGGCCCGTGGTCAGCTTTCGCCATGCGCCGTTCCTTCCCCATCCGAGCCGTGGCGGCAAACCCTCCGAGCCGTGGCGGCGAACCCTCCGAGGCGTGGCGGGGAACCCTCCGAGCCGTAGCGGCAACCCTCCGGGCCGTAGCGGCGAACCCGGGGGCGCGGTGGATAGCCTGCTGGGATGGAGCAGCGGATCAGTCTGGTCACCCTCGGCGTCGCCGACGTCGCCCGCGCCCGCGCGTTCTACGAGCGCCTCGGCTGGCGGGGCCAGGAGGTCGAGGAGACCGTCTTCTTCCAGGCCGGCGGGCTCGCGCTGGTGTTGTGGGGTCGGGACAGGCTGGCGGAGGACGCGGGCGTCACCGACCCCGGTGACGACGGGTTCGGCGGGCTCACCCTCGCGCAGAACGTCCGCTCCCGGGCCGAGGTCGACGCGATCCTCGCCGACGCGGCGGCGGCCGGCGCGACGGTGACCCGGCCCGCCCGGGAGACGTTCTACGGCGGGTACGCGGGCTGCTTCACCGACCCCGACGGGCACGTCTGGGAGGTCGCGCACAACCCGGGCCTCCCCCTGGCGGAGGACGGCACGCTGACCGTTCCCGACTTCGACGTTTGACCGGGCGGGGCTCTGGTTAGATTCGTACGATGCTGGGCCTGCCTGCGCACGTGACCGCCTGCCTCTTCGATCTCGACGGTGTGCTCACGCAGACCGCCCGGGTCCACAACGCAGCCTGGACCGCGACCTTCGACGAGTTCCTGCGGCGTCGCGCCGCGCTCACCGGAGAGCCGTTCCGGCCGTTCGACCCCGGCGACGACTACAACCGGTACGTGGACGGCCGCCCCCGCGCCGACGGGGTGCGTACGTTCCTCGCCTCGCGCGGCATTCTGCTCCCCGAGGGGCTGCCGGACGACCCGCCGGACGCGGACACGGTCAACGGGATCGGCAACCGCAAGAACGTCCTCCTGCTGGACCAGCTGCGTACGCACGGCGTCGACGTCTACCCGGGGTCGGTGACCTACCTGGAGGCGGTGGTCGCCGCCGGTCTGCGGCGCGCGGTCGTCACCGCCAGCGCGAACGGCCGGGAGGTGATCGCCGCCGCGGGCCTGGAACCGTTCATCGAGGCCCGGGTGGACGGGCTGGTGACCCGCGCCGAGGGCCTGCGCGGCAAGCCTGAACCGGACACCTTCCTGGCCGGCGCGAAGCTGCTCGGGGTGGACCCGGCGAACGCCGTCGTCTTCGAGGACGCCCTCGCCGGCGTCGCCGCCGGACGGGCCGGCGGGTTCGGCTACGTCGTGGGCGTCGACCGGGTGGGCCAGGCCGACGCCCTGCTGGCCAACGGCGCGGACGTGGTGGTGCGGGACCTCGCCGAACTGCTCCGGACGGAACCGGCCGGGCCGGGCCGCGAGGCGGCGGCCCGGGAGTCGAGCCGGATCGACCGTGGACCGGTCGTGCGGGACCGGGAGGCGCGCGCGTGATCCGGGAGCGCGCGTACCCCGTCGAGCCGTGGCACGTCCGGGAGACCCGGCTGGACATGGACGTGCTGGCCCAGTCCGAGTCGTTGTTCGCCCTGTCCAACGGCCACTTCGGGCTGCGCGGCAACCTCGACGAGGGCGAACCGCACGGCCTGCCCGGGACGTACCTGAACTCCTTCTACGAGCTGCGGCCCCTGCCGTACGCGGAGGCCGGGTTCGGCTTCCCCGAGTCCGGTCAGACCGTCGTCAACGTCACCAACGGCAAGCTCATGCGGCTGCTCGTCGACGACGAGCCGCTCGACGTGCGCTACGGCGAACTGCTGTCCCACGAGCGGGTGCTCGACCTGCGGGAGGGCACGCTGCACCGCGTCCTGCACTGGCGTTCGCCGGCCGGTCGCGAGGTACGCGTCCGCAGCACCCGGCTGGTCTCCTTCCGGCAGCGGTCGGTCGCCGCGGTCAACTACGAGGTGGAGGTCGCCGACGACAAGCCGCTGCGGCTCATCCTCCAGTCGGAGCTGGTGGCGAACGAGACGCTGCCCGCCCAGAGCAAGGACCCGCGGGTGGCGGCGGTGCTGGAGTCACCGCTGCTCGCCGAGGAGGAGCTGACCAGCGACGACGGTGGCCTGCTGATCCACCGCACCAAGCTGTCCAACCTGCGCCTCGCCGCCGCCATGGAACACGAGGTGCAGACCACCGCCCGCACCACGGTCGAGTCCGAGGGCTACCAGGACTGGGTGCGTACCACGATCGCCTGCGTGCTCAAGCCCGGCGAGACGCTGCGGGTCGTGAAGTACCTGGTGTACGGGTGGTCGAGCCGTCGTTCGCTGCCGGCGCTGCGTGACCAGGTCGGCGCCGCGCTCGCCGGCGCCCGCCTCGACGGGTGGGACGGGCTGCTGCGGGAGCAACGCGAATACCTCGAGGAGTTCTGGGACTCCGCCGACGTGGTGGTGGAGGGTGACCCGGAGGTGCAGCAGGCGGTGCGCTTCGGGCTCTTCCACGTGCTGCAGGCGGGCGCCCGGGCGGAGCGCCGGCCGATCGCCGCGAAGGGGCTCACCGGTCCCGGGTACGACGGCCACGCCTTCTGGGACACCGAGATGTTCGTGCTGCCGGTGCTCACGTACACCCACCCGGCCGCCGTGGGCGACGCCCTGCACTGGCGGCACCGCACCCTGGCCACCGCCCGGGAGCGGGCCCGGATCCTCAACCTCGCGGGGGCCGCCTTCCCGTGGCGGACCATCGAAGGGCCGGAGTCGTCCGGGTACTGGCCGGCCGGCACGGCCGGGTTCCACATCGCCGCCGGTGTCGCCGACGCGGTCCGCCGGTACGTGCTCGCCACCCGCGACACCGACCTGGAACGGGAGATCGGCCTGGAGCTGCTGGTGGAGACCGCGCGGCTGTGGCGGTCGCTGGGCCACCACGACCGGCACGGCCAGTTCCACATCGACGGGGTCACCGGCCCGGACGAGTACACCGCGGTCAAGAACGACAACATCTACACCAACCTGATGGCCCAACGGAACCTGATCACGGCGGCGGACGCGGTGATGCGGTACCGGGACGAGGCGTTCCACCTGGGCGTCACCGACGAGGAGGCGGCGGCCTGGCGGGACGCGGCCGCCGCCATGCACATCCCGTACGACGAGGAACTCGACGTACACGAGCAGGTGGAGGGCTTCACCCGGTTCCAGGAGTGGGACTTCGCGGGCACCCCGTCGGAGAAGTACCCGTTGCTGCTGCACTACCCGTACTTCGACCTGTACCGCAAGCAGGTCGTCAAGCAGGCCGACCTGGTGCTGGCGATGCACTGGCGGGGCGACGCGTTCACCCCGGACGAGAAGCTGCGCAACTTCCTGTACTACGAACGCCGTACCGTCCGCGACTCGTCGCTGTCGGCGTGCACCCAGGCGGTGCTCGCCGCCGAGGTGGGCTACCTCGAGTTGGCGCACACCTATCTGCGCGAGGCCGCGTTGATGGACCTGCACGACCTGAACGAGAACACCCGCGACGGGGTGCACATGGCCGCGTTGGCCGGTGCGTGGATCGCGCTGGTCGCCGGGTTCGGGGGGCTGCGCGACCACGACGGGATGCTGTCGTTCGCGCCACGGCTCTCCAGCCGGTTGAGTCGCCTGGCGTTCTCGCTGACCTGGCGGGGGATGCGGCTGCGGGTCGACGTCGAGCCCCACCGCACCACGTACGCCCTGCGCAACGGCGGCCCGGAGGACGTGGTGGAGCTGCGTCACCACGACGAGAAGATCCGGGTCACCTGCACCGAGCCGGTCACGGTGGCGATCCCACCGGCGGAGACACCGCAGCCGGCCCCGGAGCAGCCACCGGGTCGCGGGCCGCTCATCCGTCTGCCCGAACGCCAGGCATGACGGAAGGGGCCCTCAGGTGCGGGCCCCTTCCGTGGATCTCAGCGGGTCAGAGTGCCCTGCCCTGCGACGGCCGGCCGGCGGCGTCGTGGGGCGCCATCGCCCGCGGATCGTCGGCGGTGCGCGCCTGCGCCGCCTCGTCCGCCCAGTCCCGGCCGCGTTCGGCGTCCTGTTCCCGGCGGTCCTGCTCGGCGGCCTGCTGCCGGGGCTCTCGCTGCTGCTGCGCCATGGCGATCCTCGCGATCCGTCGGGGCGCTTCGCGCGCCGGTACGGTCTGCGGTCGCCTGTCGCCTACCCGGCGCGGACACCGGCAAACGCGGGCGGCCGGCCGGCGGAGCGTTCCGGAGAGGCATGGCGTCCGGACGGTGGGGAACGTGCCGGGCATGGACGTACGCAGCGGCGAGGTGACGATCCCGGCCGGGGACGCCCAGCTCACGGCGGACCTGCTGGTTCCACCCGAGCCGACCGGTGTGGTGCTGTTCGCGCATGGCAGCGGCAGTTCCCGGCACAGCCCGCGCAACGTGGCGGTGGCGCGGGTGCTCAACGACAGCGCCCTCGGCACCGTGCTGGTGGACCTGCTCACCCCGGCCGAGGACGCGGTCGACGCGCGTACCGCCGAGTTGCGCTTCGACATCGGCCTGCTCGCCGGCCGGCTCGCCGCGATCGTGGACTGGCTGGCCGCCGAGCGACCCTTCGGCGCGGTGCCGATCGGGCTGTTCGGGGCCAGTACCGGGGCCGCCGCGGCCCTGGTGGCCGCCGCCGAGCGACCCGACCTCGTCCGGGCGGTGGTGTCCCGGGGCGGCCGGCCGGACCTGGCCGGGCCAGCGCTCGACCGGGTGACCGCACCGGCCCTGCTGCTGGTGGGCGGCCTCGACGAGCAGGTCATCACGCTCAACGAGCAGGCTCAGGACGCCCTGCCGGACAGCGCCGAGCTGACCGTCGTACCCGGCGCCACGCACCTGTTCGAGGAGCCCGGCACGCTGGAACAGGTCGCCCACGAGGCGGCCACCTGGTTCACCACGCACCTGCGCTGAACCCCGTCGGTCAGGAGGTCGGAGCGGCGCCGCCCCGGTTTCCTGATCACGATGAGGGTGGGGCCGTGCGGTGGCGCTGGATCGTGTCCACCACGCGCCAGAGCACCGCGGTGATCGGGACGGCGACGAACGCGCCGGCGATGCCGGCGATCAGCGTTCCGGCGGTGACCGCGACGAGGATGACGGCCGGGTGCAGGCGGACCTGCCGCTTCATGATCAGCGGCTCCAGCAGGTTGCCCTCGGTCTGCTGCACGGCGATCACGGCGGCCAGCGCGAGCAGGGCGGTGACCGGGCCGTTCGCGGCGAGCGCCACCAGCACCGCCATCGCGCCGGTCACCGTCGCGCCGATGATCGGGATGAACGCGCCGAAGAAGACCAGCAGCGCGAGCGGGAACGCCAGCGGCACCCCGAGCAGCACGAGCGCCAGGCCGATGCCGATCGCGTCGATCGCCGCGATCATCAAGGTCCCCCGGCTGTACGCGCCGAGCGTCTGCCAACCGGCACGGCCCGCCTCCGCGGTCAGTGCCCGATTGGGGCCGGTCATCCGGTCCAGCACCCATCGCCACATCGACCGTCCGTCCTTCAGCAGGAAGAACAGCAGTACGAGGGCGAGCAGGGCCGAGCCGATCACCTCGACGGCGGTCCGTGCGCCCGACACCGGGTCGAGCCCACCGCCCTGGCTGAGCCCTTGCCGGGCCTGGTCGACCAGCTGGTCGAGTTGCCGGTCGCTCACCGGCAGGGTGGAGGTGACGAAGTCGCGGGTCTGCTCGACTCCCCGGGTCAGCTCGCCGGCCAGCTCGTCGAACTGGCTCGCCGTCAGGTTCCACACCAGCGTGCCCACGCCGACCAGGACACCGAGCAGCAGCAGCACGGTCAGCAGCGCGGCCAGCGCGGCCGGCAGCCGCAGCCGGCGAAGCAACCGCTGCACCGGGTCCAGCAGCGCGGCCAGGAAGACGGTGGCGGCCACCGCGATGGCCAGCGGCGCCAGCAGCACCGCGATCCTGCCCAGCAGGTACAGCCCGGTGACCACGACGACCAGGCACGCGCTCCACACCACCGCGGCGCGGACCAGCCAGGGCAGGCTCGCCCAGGCGGCCCGGGGTCCCCGGTCCGGCGCTGCGTCTGCGGGCGCGCGTCCCGCTGGACCGGCTGCCGCTTGGTCCGGCACTTCCTCAGACGTACGCCCGTCCTCGACCACGTCGACCCTCCTCGATTCCGGGCGAGTCGGTACCCGGCCGGCGTCTCCGCCACACCCACGTTATGGCCTGGATCGTTGTCCCGCCCCGGGGTCACCCGGCACCGCCACGCGCATTTCCCGTGCCGACCGGGGATCACCCGGTGTCGGGGCACGCCGGGGGTACACCCACCGGCCGGCGTTTGCGCTCACGCCGCCAGGGAACGCAGAAGATCGAACCCCGAGTCGAGGAGGACGCCGTGAGCGACTTCATGAACAAGGCCAAGGACTTCGCCGACAAGCACGACAAGCAGGTCGACCAGGGCATCGAGAAGGCCGGCGACATGGCCGACAAGCGCACCGGCGGCATGTACGACGAGCAGACAGACAAGGGCGTGGACATGGCGCAGGCCCGCACCGGTCAGGGCGACCAGGCCCGCTGACCGCGACAGCGATCCCGGGCCGCCCGGTACGGGCGACCCGGGATCGGTCGTGTCAGCTCTCCATCTCGCGCAGCTCGGCCGTCGTGGTGGGGCGACCGCTGAACGCGTCCCGTACCCGGTCGACGAGGCCGGTACCCGGGGCGAGCAGCTTGTTCGCCGGCGGGCGGTCCGGGGCGGCCGGGTGCGGGCGGGTGGGTGCCGTCCGCTTGGCGGTCTCCACCTTGCCGGCCAGCTCGACGAGTTCCTCCCGGGCCACCGCCGCCCGGAGCCGGGGGAAGAGGCCGTTCTCCTCGTCCTGCACGTGGTGCCGGATCGTGCTGGTCAGGTGGGCGAGCAGTTCGTCGAACCGGGGTTCGGACGGGTCGACCGCCTCCAGTTCCTTCATCGTCCGCTCGGCGTCGGCGTGCTCGGCGATCTCGTGCTCGGCGATCTCGTCGCCGTCGGGCAGCACCTTGCGGGCGGCCGGGTAGACGTACATCTCCTCGGCGATCGCGTGGCGGACCAGCTCGGCGATCACCACGTCGGCCAGGTGCCGGCGGTGCTCGGGGGTGCCCTGCCGGTTCTCCAGCTCGACGAAGAGGACCTCGACCTCACGGTGGTCGGCGGTGAGGACGTCGACGACGTCGCGATCCATGGCAGTGCTTGGGTTGGTCATGGCGTGCCCCTTACCGGTTGCGGAATCGGTGCGGGCCCTCCTACCCTCCGGTCGCCGACCGAATCGCGCCGTCAGTGGGTCAGGAGGAGTAGCCGCGCTCGGCGATCCAGTTGGCGACCTTCGCCAGGGTCATCCAGTACTCGGCCTGCGGCGCGGCCGGGTCGGCGATCCGGACGAGGTCACCGCCGTCCCGGTAACCCACCAGCGTCAGGTAGTGCCCGCCCTCGTACGAGTGTGGAGCGCCGTCGGTGTCGACCGCGGTGCCCTTGATGTTCGCGACGACCGGGCGTCCCTCGTCGAGTGCCCGGCGCAGGTTCTCGCGCAGCCGGTCGACCTCTTCCGGCTTGGCCACCGGGCCCGGGATCTCGGTGGTCCGGTACTTCCCACCGGTCAGCTCGTTGAGCACCCTGGTGGTGTCGAGGGCGGAGTCGGTGCCCGCCTCGGTGGTGCCCAGCCGCTTGGCGACCTCGTCCTGGGACAGCGTCTTGCCGAGCGCGGACAGGGCGATGCGGGTGGCGGCCGGACCGCAGTAGTAGAAGTTGGGCTGCGCCTGGTACTCGATGCCCACCATGCGCTCGGCCCGCTTGTCCCCGCGTCCCGGCTTGTCGGCCTTGTCGGTCCGGACCGAGCTGACGGGGTCGGTCACGGTCTGGGCGGCGTGGGCGGCGGCAGCCGGGCCCACCATGCAGCCGCCGGCGACGAGCAGGCAGGCGACGGACAGACCGCTCTTCTGCACGATCACGTTCATGGGTCGGGCTCCATTCGGGGGGTCTGACGTCTCCGGACGCTCCGGAGACGGCAAGCACCAAGGCGCTCGGCTCACGGACTGGACGGTCGCGGGCGCGCCGGCCCGCGGGCGTACTGCGACAGGCTGGATCCGGTGGTGCCGCTGTTCGGTTCGTCGGCCATCGGGGGATGCAACGGCCGGGGAGGGCGGGGGATTCCGGGGTGCGGGTGGCGCTGCTCACCCGCCCACCTCCGGCTGGAGGGAAGGGCGCAGGTGGCCGGTCGGAACCGGTCAGACGGTCACAGACCACCCAGGAGGCGCGTGACGGTGATCTCGATGACCACGCGCGACGGGTTGGGTCGCGGGGTGCGGTAACGCTCGGCGTACCGGTGCTCGGCCTCGGCCACCGCACCCGGATCGGCCCGTACGACCCCCCGGCCCTCGATGGTCAGCCACCGTCGCCCGTCGACCTGGCAGACGGCCACCGGGGCGCCCTCGGGGCCGGCAGCCGCCACGTTGCGGGCCTTACGCGAGGTGCCGCTCGTGATGACCCGGGCCAGACCGGCGGCCGGGTCGAGGGTGACCCCCACCGGCACGACATGCGGTGTCCCGTCGGCGCGCAGGGTGGTCAAGGTGGCCAGGTGCCGTTCCCGGCAGAATCGCGCCACCCGCTCGTCGCCCAGATCCACCCGCTGTCCCCCTTCCGCCTGCGGGCGATACTGCCACGTCGACCGAGCGGTGCCGGCCCGGCTGAGCTAGCGTGACGGTGTGTCGCGGGAGGCTTGGCTGATCCTCGGCGTCGTGGCGGTGGTCACGCTCGTCGGGGCGGTGGTGCTGGCCGTCCGGGTGCTCCGCATGCGCCGGATGCTCGGCAGCCTCGGCGTCGGGGGTCGCGTCGCCTTCTACGGTGCGCTGGTCTACACGGTGCTCCCGGTCGACCTGCTGCCCGACCCGATCTACCTGGACGACATGGCCGTGCTGGCCGGCACCCTGCTCTACCTGGGCCGCCTCGTCCGCCAGCGCCGATCCGTCGAGCCCGCCGACGCCGGCCGGGCCGACTCCGGTCAGCGGGCCGGCACCGTCGCCCGGCCCGGTCAGTAGGCCGGCCGCGCCGCGGGGCCTGATCAGTAGGCCGGTAGCGCCGCACGGTCAGGTCAGTAGGCGGCACCGTCGCGCGGCCCGCGTCAGTAGGCCGCCACCGCCGCGCGGCCCCGGGCCGTCGGGCTCTTCGCCGGCACCGCCGGGATCTCCCGGGTCTGCTCGGTCGCGGGTTCGGGCGCGGCGCCGATCAGGGCCAGCACCGACGGCTGCTCCTCCGGGCGGCGACCGAGCGCCGCGTACGCTTCCTCGCGCAGGGCACGCGCCGCCTCGGCTGCCCGTTCGGCCGCCCGCCACGCGGCCTGCTCCCGTTCCTGGGCCGCCCGGTGGCGGGCGGCGAGGTTGTCGCGTACCGCCCGGCGGAGCAGCAGTTCCTGCTCGACCGGGTGCAGCCGCGGGTCCCACCCGTCCTGGTGGGCGAAGACCCCGCTGAGCTGCTCCACCGACAGTTCCCGCCGCCAGTACGCGGCCAGCGCGGTGCGGTGCAGGAACCGTTCCCGCTCGGCGTACTCGGCCGGCGTCCGGTCGGTACGCGGCAGGGGCAGCGCCGCCGCGGCGTTGAGCCGGCCCACCTCGGCCTCCGCCTCCTCGTACGCGCCCCACGCCGACTCGACCGCCTCCTGCGCGGTCAGCCACTCCGTACGCAGCCGCCGCGCCGTGGTGGCGGCGCGCTCGGCGGCGACGGTGACCTCATCGGCGTACCGGCTCAACTCCCGTTCCTCGACCGCCCGTTCCAGGTCGCTCGGCATGGCCGCCCGGCGGATCCGCAGGCCGGCGTCGGAACCGGAGCGGCCGGGACGGAGCAGCAGTGCGGCGACGGTGGCGACGACGACGGCGAGCAGGCCGAGCCAGATGGCCGCGGCCCGGGGGACGTCGGGGAGGACGGACGAGAGAACGGTCTGCATGAGGTGACACCTCGCGGTCGACGGACGGACTCGACTGTGGTGGCCCGGTCAGGGGCGGGGATCGTGGGACCGGCGGCGCAGCGTCACGGAAGTCGGCCACCCCTCGTCGGGGCGGGTCCTCCGGGATCTACCGGCCTGCGCGGCGCCGTCTGTGGCGCGCGCCCGCGCGGTGCGCGGTGTGCCGGGTCAGGCGGCGGGAGGCCCGCGCCGGGTGACGGCGCCGGGCGCCGTGGCCGCCGGCGGGATCTCCCGACCGGTGGTAGCCGCGTCGCCGGTGGCGGGCTCGGGGACGAGCGGTGCGACCGCCGCGGCGGTGGGCGCGGCGGCAGGCTCGATCAACGCGCCGGCGAGCTGCGGCGCGGTCACGGCGACGTGGGAGGCCGCGCCGGGCTGCGGCCGGGTTACGACGACGTGGGCGGCAACGGTGAGCTGTGGCGTGGTCACGGCGACGTGGGAGGCCGTGCCGGGCTGCGGCCGGGTCGGCGCGGTGACCGGCGAGGCGGTCGCGCCGTGGACGTGGCTCGTTGCCGCCACCTGGGTGGCCCAGGCGGTTGCCGGTGGTGAGGCCGCCGAGGCGGCGGCGCCGAGCCCGGTGGAGAGCACCAGAACGGCCATCGCCAGCCGGGTCATGTCACGCAGCGATCGCAGCACGGCACCCCACATCGGGTGGGCGGACGCGGCGGACGGCACCAGACAAACCTAGCTCCGGATCCCGACCGGTGCAGCCGGCCGGAGCTGCGGATCGAGTGACCGCCACCACCCGTCCGACGTGGACGGAGGCCGTCGCCGGACGACGAAAGGGGCCACCGTCGGGTGGCCCCTTTCGGGTGGTACCGGATCAGCTGCCGAGCACCGGGGGCGCGCCCTCCGGGCCGTCAGACCAGACCATCTCGTCCTCGGTCAGCCAGGTCAGCCGCCCCTCGGACGGCTCGTCGGCGCCGTGGCCGGTGCCGAGCACACCGGGACGGTTGGCGCCGGAGCCACGGGCGGCGTCCGTGCGACCCAGGCCGCCGACCGCGCGGTCGCCGGGCGTGCCCCGGCCGGCTGCCGGACTCTGGCGGAGGCCGCCGGTGTCCCGCCCGGCACCTTCGCCACGGCGGCCGTCGATGCTGCGCCCGACGCCGGTGGCGGACCGCGTCTCCGGCGTGACCGTGCCGCCCCCGGGTCGGGCCGCTGCGGGGGCGGTGCTGCCGGAGCCGGCGAGCGAGCCGGTGCCCACGATCCCACCGGCCGGAGTGCCGCCCGGTGAGCCGAAGCTGAGGCCGGGACCGGTGCCGGGCGTGGCCGGCGGGGCGGCGCCCGGACGACCGAGTGCGGCGAGGCCGGCGGTCGCACCGCCCACCAGGGCCCCGCCCACCAGGGGGTCGACGCCGGCCAGCGAGGTGCCGCCGCCGGTGCCGGGCACGACACCGAGCGGACCGGTGCCGGAGGTGCCCGAGCCGGTCGGGGTGATCTCGCCGGTGCCCCCGGTGCCGGCGGTGGGGCCCACGGACGCCCGCTCGGAGTTCGCCGTGGTCGCTCCACCGGTCTGCGCGGTCAGCCCGGTCGCGGTCGGCGCGGCGGTCGGCGTGCCGACCGTGGGACCGCTGCGCGGCGCCGGGGCACTGCCGTCGACCGTGTCCGGCGTGTCCGGAGGCGGCGGCACCGGCGGGACCAGCCGCCCGTAGGCGGACAGGTCGTAGCCGGCGGCCAGCTCGGACACCACGTTGACCATCCGCTGGTGCGCCTTCTCCTGCTCGGCCTTGTCCTGCTGGTGGCCGAGCAGACCGCCGACCACCATGCCCGGCACACCGAAGATGGCGCCCTTGGCCGCACCCGAGACGGCCTGGTCGTGGTCGTCGGTCTCGGCCGGGCTCTCCGCCTGCTGTCGGGCTGTGCGCAGGTGGTCGGCCATCAGGGTCAGCCCACGGCTGACGTCGGCCATGCCCTCGCCGAGCGACTCCGCCCACGTCGCGACGAGACCGACCCGGCGCTGGAACTCCTGCCCCGCCGAGCCCGTCCAGGTGTTGCCGAGCTTCTCCAGGTCGCCGGAGAGCTCGCGGCGCACGTCGTCGACGATCCCCTTGAGCGCCGTCCACTGTGCCGCCACGCCGTCGATCTGGCCGGGCTGGCCGGCCATCACGCCGTTGTAGAGCTCCTCGTGGCTCACGCCCTGGTAGCGCTGGCTGTAGTCAGACACGCGGCTGCTCCTCCCGGGTCAGCGCCTCGTCGACCCCGGCCAGCGCGGCGGTGATGTCAGCGGAGTTGGCCGCGTTGCGTGCCTCGGCGGTGCGGTAGCGGGCGAGGATGGTGGCGGTGGCGCTCTGCGCGGCCTCGACGGCCGAGCGCAGCCTGGCGACGTGCTGAGAGTAGGCCAGGTGGATGTCGCTGTATCGCCGAGCGTTGTCGGTGGCGTCGGCAAAGGAGCCCAGGGCCGGCGGCCGGCACTGCATCTCGGTGTCGAGCTTGCGCACCGCCCGCTCCACCTCGGCCAGCCGCTCGCCGAGCTTGCGGTGGAAGTCCTCAAGGGACATCAGGTCGACTGTCGTGCGCCCGGTCATGGCAGCATCCCTGTACGTCGTGAGTCGATAACCGTTGGCAAGGCTCAGATTAGTCGACCGGTGCGACGCCGGGCGACCCGCTCGTGTTCAAATGCATCAATCGGTGCCCGGCGGTCCGGCCGTGCCCGTCGCCGGGGACGAATCGGCCGGGGACGACTCGGCCGGGGACGGCTCGGCCGGGGCGTACCGGGCCAGCGCGTCCTCCCGGTCCAGCGTGGGCCCGGTCGGGATCAGGGCCAACAACGACGACGGGACCACCAGCGGGGTCACGCCCTCGTAGCCGAGCGCGGTGAGCGCGCCGGGGCCCAGCGGGTGCCGGACTCCCTGCGCGGTGACGAGGTGTACGGTCGCGCCGGGCGCGGCCGTACCGCTCTCCCCGGACCCGGTCGCCGCCTGGACGAGCACGCCCTTGCCGCCGGGCAGCAGCACCGCCTCGGCGGTGCGTACGCCGTCCCGGCCCGACTGCCGGACCGGCAGCGGCCCCCGCGGCCCGGCGGACAGCTCGGCCGGTGCCCGGTCGAACACCTCGATCGTGGTGGTGGGCGGTCCGCCGTCCGCGCTCGCGCGGTACGTCGCGCAGAGCACCGTGCGGCCCGCCGCGACCGGGTGCAGGGCGGGCAGGGCCGCCGGGAGGCCCTCGGCCTCGACCCGCTGGTCGGTCAGCAACCGGCCCGCCTCGTCCGGAGTGATGTCCGTCACCGAACCGCCGGTCCGGAGCAGCAGCAGGGCGCTCACCTCGCCGATCGAGGCGAGACCTTCCCGGGTGAGCACGTAGTGCCGGCCGGCCGCCCGGTAGACCTGGCCGATCCGGGCCCGCTCACCGCCGACGACCGCGTCGCTGGGCTCGTCGTCGCCGGGGATGGACGGCTCGCGCAGCGCCGGCCCGGCCGGCACCGCGTTGAGCAGCTGCTGGCTGACGGTGAGCGTCGGAGCGCCGGCCATCCGCAGTGCGGCGACCGCCGGATCGCCGCCGAGCAGCTGCAGCCGAGCGTCCCCGGTGAGCAGGTGGCGCTGGCCGTCGACCTGCACCAGCACCGCCCGGTCACCCAGGGCGGTGCCACCGGGCAACGACCGGTCGATCACCAGGCGGGTGGCCGAACGCCCGGAGCCGGACTGGTCCGGCACGTCGCAGACCGACCACGGCAGGCCGGTGAGGGACTTCCGGTCCGGCAGGGCGTCCGGAGCGCCGACGATGCCCACGGTACGGCCGCGGGGACGGTCCCGGATCGAGGCCTGCGACATCGTCCGGATCTCGGGGTCGGCCTCGCCGAGGATCAGCCGGGCGGAGGCGTAGTTGAGCGTGGGGTGCAGCTGGTCGTCCACGAAGACGTACGTGGCCCCGGTCTCCCGCTCGATCACCAGGGTGTTGGGCTCCAGCGGGGCGGTGTTGCCGGTGAGCTGCCCGTACGCGCCGACGCCGCCGAGCACCACCGCCGCGGCGAGCACGCTGCCGAACACCGCCATGCCCAGCCGTCGCATCGGCAGGTTGCTCGTCTCCGGATCGCCCGACAGCAGGGCCGAGACGATGCGGCGGGTGACGAAGCGGTACGCCTGCACCTGGTCACGGCGGGTCCGCATGGCTAACCTCCGGCGGGGGTGGGTCCGCGACGATCAGGTCCGAGTCGGCGCCGCGGGCTTCCCTACGATAAGGGGCCGGCGGCCGGCCCTCGGGACCCCCGCCCGCGCCGGTGACGACGCCGCCGCGCACCGTCCAGGAAGGACTGCCACCGATGACGCAGGTTCAGGCGCCACCGGGCCGCCCGCCACAGACCGGCGCCGCACCCCAGGCGGCCCAGCCGGCCGCCGCCCCGGCCGCTCCTACCCGGCGGCGGGGCCGGTTGGGGCCGGTCCTGGTCGGCCAGCTCGTCGTCCTGGAGCTGTGCGCTCTCGCGGTCGTCGCGGCGCTGGGCGGCCCGTCCTGGCTCGCCGCCGGCGTCGCCGTACTCGCCGTGCTGGTGGTGGTCGCGGTGTTCGCCCGGCGGGGCGGTCGCTGGTGGTACGAGGACCTGCTGTTGCGGCGGCGCCTGCGCCGGCGCGCCGAGCGGGCCCGCAGCGGCGTCGCGG
>JAEYGD010000235.1 GCA_023402505.1 Actinomycetes bacterium | reverse complement strand
CGGTGGCCGCGCTGGAGCGCGCCGCCGACGAGGCGTGGCCCGCGCCGACCCGGGCCCGCCTGGGCGACTGGTTGCTGCGTAGCGCCGACGGCTGGACCGGGCGGGCCAACTCGGCGCTTCCGGTCGGCGACCCGGACCGGCCGTTGCCGGCCGCGATCGACGCGGTGGTGCGCTGGTACGCCGACCTCGGCCGGCCGGCCCTGGTCAACACGCCGCTCCCGCTCGCCGCGCCGGTCGGCGCGGAACTCGACACGCGGGGTTGGGCCAGCCGGCCGCCGGTGCTCGTGCAGACCGTGCCGCTGGCCGTCCTGGTCGGCTCGGCACCGGTCCGGGCCGCGGACCCGCCGGTCGCGGTACCCGGCCCGGACGGCCCGGACGCGCGGCCGGTTCCGGACGGCGTCCGGCCGGGTCCGGCCGCGGTCGGGTCGACCGTCGAGGTCGAGTTGGCCGTCGAGCCGTCGGCGGACTGGCTGGCGGTCGCCGCCGGTCGCAAGGGCGGCCTGCCGGACGCCGCCCGCCACGTGCTCACCGCCGTGGACGAGGTCCGCTTCGCCCAGGTGTACGCGGGCGGCCGGCTCCTCGCCGTCGGCCGGGGCACGGTCACCGGGGCGGGCCGCTGGCTCGGCCTGAGCCTGATCGAGGTCACGCCCGAAGCGCGACGCCAGGGGCTGGCCCGCCGGGTGATCCACGCGCTGGCGCAGTGGGGCGCGGCCACCGGTGCCACCGACGCCTTCCTCCAGGTGGAGCAGCACAACGTCGGTGCGGTGGCGCTCTACCGCTCGCTGGGCTTCACCACCCACCACACCTACCTGACCCGGGTCGCCCCGGACTGACCGGCGCCGTCGGAGATCCGTCCGGGTTCCCGGCGGCGGGGTCGTCGAACGCGGCGGACACCCCGACGGCCGGCGAGCCGGTCGGCGCGGCGGCCGTCAGCGGCGGACCGGCTTGCGCGGCTTGGCGGTCTTCGTCTCGGCGTACCGCTTGAGGGTCTGCGAGCGGTGGTCGAGGCCGAGCGCGATGGCCAGCAGGTAGCCGAGCAGCACGCCGATGCCGGTGGCCGCGAGGTAGAGCCAGATCTGGGCGAAGAAGGTGCCCGCGCCGTCGCCGAACGGGTTCCGCCCCACCAGCAGCGGGCCGACGAAGATCGTCAGCGCCAGCGCGACGCCGACCGCGGCGGCCATGTCGGCGACCCAGCGGGCCACCGGCCGGCGCCGGCTCCAGACGAAGGCGACCCCGGCCAGGACCAGCCCGATCACCACGAACATCCCGAGCGACACCCGGTCGGCGGCGGTGGTGTCGTCACCGTCGAACCCGAACCGGATGATCAGCCGGGCGAGCACGTTGACCACGAACAGCGCACCCGCGAGCACTCCGACCGCGCGCCACCGCTGACTCATCGCACGCCTCCCGCCGTACCGCCCGCCGTCCTCCGGCGGACTCCTCCTGGCAGGAATATCTACCACCGGAAGCGGTGCGCCGTCAGTCCCCGGAACGGGCCGTCGGCGGAACCGCGAGGACCTGCCGGAAGCCCATCACCGCGAAGGTCATCGCGCCCGCCACGACGAGGAGCAGGTCCACCCACGTCCCGGTCAGCAGGACGTCGCCCTCGGCGGTGCGGATGCCGGCGACCGCCACGATCGCGAACCACGGCACCGCCGGCAGCGCCACCGCCCAGCGGCGCTCGACCGTGCGGTGGGCGAACCAGCTGAGCAGGACGTTCGCGGCGACCGCGACCAGCACCGCCGCCCCGATGAGCTGCCCGCCGAGCCGGGCCGGGGCGAGGATCAGCTCCAGCACGGCGCTGAGCGCGCCGCCGAGGACCGCGAGCACGCCGCCGGCCATCCGCAGGAGGAGGTCGGCCAGCCGCCCGGACCGCGCGGGTGGCGGCGGGACGCTCTCGTCGGGCACGACCGACACCGGCGCGGCGGGGAGGGTCACCGGGAACCGGCCGCGCCGACCGGGGACCGGTCCGGGCCGGCCCCGACCGGAAGCCCCGCGAACAGGTCGTCCTCCCAGCCGTACGGGCCGGAGCCGGGGCCCTTCTCGCCGACCGCGAGCGTGTAGTACTCCACGCCCATGAACTCGCTGCCGAAGTTGCCGGCGATCGAGTAGAGCCAGGAGTTGTCCGGGATCTGGGTGGCGTGGGCCCGCATCGCCGCCTCCTTCGCGGCGTGCTGGTCGGTGGCGTCGATCCGGGCCGCGATCTGCGGGTCGGGGGTGCAGAACGGCAGCTCGGTCGCCTCCTCGATGCCCGCGAACGGATTGTCCGACGAACCGGCGAAGTGGGCCATCCCGGCCTCCAGCACGCTCTGCGGCATCGCCGTCCAGTAGACCTTGGCCGGGGCGAACCCCTCGGCGGCGGCCAGCTCGTGGGCGCGCATCGCCACCCGGTGGGCCTGGATGTGGTCGGGGTGCCCGTAGAAGCCGTTGCCGTCGTACGTGATCATGACCTGTGGCCGGGTCTCGCGCATGATCTCCACCAGGTGCCCGGCGGCCTCGTCCAGGTCGGCCTGCCAGAAGGCGCGCGGGTGCTCGTTGGTGGCGAGCCCCATCATGCCGGAGTCCCGGTAGCGCCCCGCGCCGCCGAGGAACCGGTGGTCGGTGACCCCCAGCGCGCGGCAGGCCGCGGCCAGCTCGCCGATCCGGTAGCCGCCGAGCTGGTCGGCCTCGGCCGCGGCGAGCTGCGCCAGCGCCGGCACGTGGATCTCGCCCTCCTCGCCCAACGTGCAGGTCACCAGCGTGACGCGGGCGCCGCCGGCCGCGTAGTGGGCCATCGTCGAGCCGGTGCCGATGGCTTCGTCGTCGGGGTGCGCGTGGACCAGCAGGAGCCGGCGATCGGGCAGCGTCGTCACGTCCGTCACTCTAACCGGCGGTTCTCCACGACCGGCCCGGACGCGTCCACCCAGGTCGGCCACATCACCTCCGGCACCGTCCTACGATCCGACGTGTGGACTTTCCGGAGCTGGCCGCGCGTACCCGTCGGTTCCGCCACGGGGCGCCGCGCGCGATCTCGGTGGCCGACGACGGCTCGCGGGTGGTCTTCCTCCGCTCGGCCGGCCCGGAGGACCCGGCCGACGCGCTCTGGCTCCTGGACGTCGCCAGTGGCGAGGAGCGGCTGGTCGCCGACCCGGCGACGCTGCTCGGCGGCGACGCCGACACGCTGGGCCCGGGTGAGCGGGCGCTGCGGGAGCGCCGGCGGCTGAGCGCCTCCGGCATCGGGTCGTACGCCCTCGACTCGGCCGCCCGGGTGGCGGTGTTCGCGCTCGCCGGCCGGCTGTTCCGGGCCGACCTCGTCCTCGGTGACGTGGTCGAGGTGGCCGCCGTGGGTCCGGTGCTGGACCCCCGTCCCGACCCGACCGGCCAACGGCTGGCGTACGTGACCGACGCGGCCGACGGGGTGCGCCGGGGCGAGCTGCGGGTGGTCGAGCACGACGGCACCGACACCATGCTGGCGGGCGAGGACTCCGGGGTCACCTGGGGCCTCGCCGAGCACGTCGCGGCGGAGGAGTTCGACCGGTTCCGGGGCTACTGGTGGGCGCCCGATGGGCGGTCGGTGCTCGCCGCGCGGGTCGACGAGTCGCGGCTGGACCGCTGGCACCTGCACGACCCGGCGGATCCGGCGAGCCCGCCGACCGTCGTCGCGTACCCCCGGGCCGGTGGGCCCAACGCCGAGGTCAGCCTGCACCTGCTCGACCTCGACGACGGCTGGGTCGACGTGCACTGGGACCGGGAGACCTACCCGTACCTGACGACCGTGCACTGGGCCGACGGCGGACCGCTGATCACCGTGCTGCGCCGGTCGCAGCAGCACGGGCTGGTGCTGGCGGTGGACCCGCGCACCGGGGAGACGCAGGTGCACGCCGAGCTGGCCGACCCGCGGTGGGTGGACCCGATCCCCGGCACGCCCGCCCACCTGCCGGACGGCCGGGTGCTGGTCGGCGGGGAGCTGGCCCACGACGGGTACGACGCGCGCTGCCTCTTCGCCGACGGGACCCTGCTCACCCCGCCGTCGCTGTACGTGCGGCGGGTCGTGGGCCGGCTGCCGGCCGCCACCGGCAACGGGCCGGCGGACCTGCTGGTGGAGGCGAGCGACGGCGAGCCGAGCGAGCAGCACCTGTTCCGGGTCCGTACGACGATCGGCGGGGGCGTGGACGCCCGGCGGGTCACCACCGACTCGGGCTGGCACGTCGCCGAGGTGGGCGGGGACGTGCTGGTGACGGGCAGCGCCTCACTGGACCACGCCGGCTGGCGGTGGACGGTGTGGCAGGGCGACCGGGAGGTGGCGGAGCTGCGGTCGTTCGCGGCGACCCCGCCGTACTCTCCGCTGCCCCTGCTGGAGCGGGTGACCGACCGGCGGCTGCCGGCCGCGGTGCTCTACCCGGACAACCACGTCACCGGGCGCCGGTTGCCGGTGCTGCTGGACGTCTACGGCGGCCCCGGCCACCAGGAGGTGCTCGCCGCGCGGTCGGCGTGGCTGGAACGGCAGTGGTGGGCCGACGCCGGGTTCGCGGTGGTCGTCGTCGACAACCGGGGTACGCCGGGAGTGGCACCGTCGTTCGAGAAGGCGATCCACCGGCGGGTGGCGGACGTGGTCCTCACCGACCAGGTGGAGGCCCTCACCGCGCTCGCCGACAAGCACCCGGACCTGGACCTGGGCCAGGTGGCGGTGCGGGGCTGGTCGTTCGGCGGCTGGCTGGCGGGGCTGGCGGTGCTGCGCCACCCGGAGCTGTTCCGGTGCGGGATCGTCGGCGCGCCGGTCACCGACTGGAGCCTGTACGACACCGCGTACACCGAGCGTTATCTCGGCCTGCCGGAGGACGGCATGGACGTGTACGCCCACCACTCGCTGGTGGAGCTGGCCGCCGAGCCGCTGACCCGTCCCGGGGAGGCCCGGCCGCTGCTGCTGGTGCACGGGCTGGTCGACGACAACGTGGTGGCGGCGCACACGCTGCGGCTGTCGGCGGCGCTGCTGGCCAGCGGCCGCCCGCACGCGGTGCTGCCGCTGACCGGCGCGACGCACATGGCGGCCGGCGGCGTCCGCGAGCGCCTGCTCAGGCTGGAGTTGGACTTCCTCCGCACCCACCTGGGGTGAGCGGGGGACCTTCCGCACCCACCGGGGTAAGGGCGACCGGCCTCGACGACGCGAAGACCCCCGGCCGACGACGTTGTCGACCGGGGGCCAGTCCGTGTGGTGGCGTTACTGCTTGATGTGGGCGTTGTAGAGCACCTCGGTGCCGTAGGTGGCGGAGAGGAAGACCCCGCCCACCTTGGCGCCGTGCACCTGGAGGAGCTTCGTCTGGTAGATCGGGACGACCGGGTAGTACTTCTCCTGGATCATCTTGTCGATCTTGGCCCACTCGGGGCCGGCGTCACCGGCCGGCAGCGCCGACACGCGGTCGATCTCGGCGTTGACGTCGTCGGCGTTGAAGTAGGAGACGTTCGAGTTGCCCTGCGGGCCGAGCTTGCGCCCGTCGTAGAGCACCGGGATGGTCGACGCGCCGCTCGGCCAGTCCGCGGCCCAGTTGGAGATGTACATGTCGTACTGGTTGCCCCGGGTACGGGCGGTCGGGTTGTGCTGCGCCCGGTCGATGTAGGAGACGACGACCTCGAAGCCGGCCTTCTCCAGGCTCTCCTTGACCACCGGAGCGGTCTGCTGGCCGAACGCGCTGTCCCGGGACAGGAAGGCCAGCTTGACCTTCTTGCCGCCGAGCAGCTCCTTGGCCTTCTCCGGGTTGCCGGTCGGGCCGCAGCCGGTCGGGTCCGGGTAGTCCGCCCAGCCGACGGTGGTGTCGGCCATCAGCGTGTTGGTCAGCTTGCCGGTGGCCTCCCCGCCCTGGGTCAGCACGATGCCCTGCTTGTCCAGCGCGCAGCCGATCGCCTTGCGGACGTCGAGGTCCTTGATGCGCTCGTTGTTGATGCTCAGCACGTAGACGAACGGACCCTGCTCGTGGTGGGTCCGGTCCTTGATCGACTGGTCGCCGCTGAGCACCTGGTTGACCAGGGACTGCGGCACCCCGTCCCAGGCGATCGCGGCGGCGTCGTCACCGGAGCCGGCGAGCACGCGCTCGGTCTGGGCGGTGTCGTCCGGTCCCATCTCGACGACCACGCTGTCGAGGTAGTTGTGGCGCAGCGGGTCGGTGTTCGGGTCCCAGTTCTCGTTGCGCTCGAGGACGAGCCGGGTGTCCCGGACGTACTCCTTGATCTTGTACGGGCCGGAGGAGAAGATCCGCCGGTCGTACTCGGTCTTGGTGTCCTTGGCCTGCGGCACCGGTGCCGACGTCGGCAGGGCGAGGGCGAAGGGCAGGTCGCAGTGCGGGCTCTTGAACTCGAACTTCAGCCCGTGGTCGCCGGTGACCGTCAGGCCCGGCACGTTGACGTTGCCGGAGGTGTAGGGGCCCTTGTAGACCTCGTTGTAGCTGGGGTTGTCGGCCAGCCACTCCTGCACGTACGTGGCGCCGCCGTCGATGGACTCCTCGAACGACCGGGCGATTCCGTACGCGACGTCCGCGGCCTTGACCTCGGTGCCGTCCTCGTACTTGACGCCCTTCTTGAGGGTGTACTCCCAGGTCTTGCAGTCGCCGTTGACGTCCTTGCCCGGGGTCTCGGCGAGGTCGCCGACGAGGGTCAGCTTGCCCTCGCCGTCCTCCCGGAACTGGGTGAGGGTACGCACGAGCAGGTGCTGCACCGACATCGCCTGCACCGTGTAGGTGCGCTGCGGGTCGAGGTGCTCGAAGTCGGCCTCGGTGATCAGCTTGAGCGTGCCGCCCTTCTTGGCGCCCTCCACCTCCGGCGCTGGCCCCTGCGACTCCTTGGGGTCGGTGGCGATGGCACTGGTCTGCTTCTGGACCTTCTCGTCGTCGGTGCCACTGTCGCCGGTGTTCTTCGAACAGGCGCTCAGAGCAGATGCCGCGAGCACCAGCGCGAGGCCCGTCGCGGCAACCGCACGTCTTTGTCGCATGGGTCGTCCTTCCCGGTCCGTGGAGGATGAAGAAATCCTCCATCGATATCTTCAGCCTTAGAACATTTCCTCCGGATAACGGTCCGACAACGGCTGGGTGCCGCCGCTGCCGCCGCCCCGGCCCTCAGCCGAGCCGCACCCGCGGGTCGATCACCGCGTACAGCAGGTCGACGACGATGTTGGCCGCGACGATGAAGAACGCCGCGAGCAGCACCGTCGCCATCACCAGGGGCATGTCGAGGTTGATCGCGGCGTTGAGGGCCGCCTTGCCGAGCCCGGTGAACCCGAAGATCGTCTCGGTGATCACCGTGCCGCCGAGGTAGACGCCCAGGTCGAGACCGGCGATCGTGACGATCGGCGTGATCGCCGCCCGCAGCGCGTGCCGGCCGTAGACCCTGAGCTTCGGCAGTCCCTTGGCCCGCGCCGTACGGACGAAGTCCTCCGAGATCGTCTCCATCATCTGCGCGCGGGACAGCCGGGCGTACATGGCCGAGTTGAGGAAGCCCAACGCGAGCCAGGGCAGCAGCATCGCCGCCGCCCACTTCACCGGGTTCTCGGTGAGCGGCGTGTACTGCGGATAGGACAGCAGGCCACCCTCGTACACGAAGATGATCAGCAGCAGCGGGCCGAACAGCAGGATCGGCATGGAGGCGCCGATCAGCGAGGTGACCACGGCGATCCGGTCGAACGCCGTGCCGCGGCGCAGCGCCGAGATCATGCCGATCGAGATGCCCATCAGCAGCCAGACCACCGCGGCCCCGGAGACGATGCTCAGGGTCACCGGCAACGTGCGGCCGACGATGTCCATCACCGGCTCGTCATTCCGGAACGAGTAGCCCAGGCACGGTGCCGGGCACTCCCGGGCGCTCTCGCCCTCGCCGAAGGTCCGGCCGGCGACGATGCCCTTCATGAAGTCCGTGTACTGCGTGACGATCGGCTTGTCGAGGCCCATCCGGCGCTCGATCATCTGCTCCTGTTCCGGGCTGCACGTCTTGCGGTTGCCGCACATGAGCTCGGCGGGATTGGTCGGCGCCGCGAAGAAGAGGCCGAAGGTCAGCACGCTGACCGTGACGAGCGTGCTGACCGCCAGCAGCACCTTCTTGATGGCGAAGCGAAGCATCGTCAGGTCCGCCTATCGGGTCGACTTCGGGTCGAGCGCGTCACGCAACGAGTCGCCGAAGAGGTTGAACGCCAGTACCAGCAGGAAGAGCGTGATCCCGCCGGTGAGCGTGAAGGCCGGGTCGTCCCGGACGTACGGCACGCTCTCGGAGATCAGGCGCCCGAGGTCCGGCGTGGGCTCAAGGATGCCGATGCCGAGGAAGGAGAGCGCCGCCTCGGCCGTGATGAGCGACGGGACGTTGAGCGAGAAGACGACCAGGATCGGCGCCCACAGGTTCGGCAGCAACTGCCGGAACAACACGTGCCCGAGGCCCGCGCCGGACGCCCGCGCCGCCTCCACGAACTCCCGCTCCCGCAGCGAGAGCACCTGGCCGCGTACCAGCCGCGCGGTGTAGGTCCAGTTGAAGATCGCGAAGATCAGCACCAGCAGGGCCGGCCGGAACCACTCCGACTCCTGGTCGCGGGGCCCGTAGAACTGTGCCGCCGCGATCGGCACCGCGGCGAAGCAGAAGATGTAGAAGGGAAAGGCCATGGTCAGGTCGACGAACCAGGTGACGGCGGCGTCGACCTTGCCGCCGAGGTAGCCGGCGACGATGCCGATCAGCACGCCGATCAGGATCGTGACCACCGCGGCGACGAACGCGACCATCAGCGAGGTCCGCATGCCGTAGACGATCTGGATGAAGATGTCCCGCCCCAGCCGGGGCTGCACCCCCAGCCAGTGGTCCGTGCTCATGCCGCCGAGGTAGCCCAGCGGGTTGCCGTTGCGGTCCAGCAGCTCCGGGAAGCGTTCGAGCGGCCCCTTGCCGTAGAGCCTCTGCACCAGGGGTGCCGCCGCCGCCAGCACGACGAAGAAGATCAGGGCACCGCCGCTGATCATGCCGACCCGGTCACGCTTGAGCCGGGCCCAGGCGAGCTGGCCGGGCGACCGGCCGACGAACGCCTTCTCGCCCGAGGTGAGGCCCGCTTCCGGCTCGACCGGAGCCGCCACGTCCGGCCCGACCGGTCCCGCGACACGTTGCTCGGTCACCGCAGTTCTCCCTTCTCCGGGAAGTGGCAGGCGGCCACCTGCCGGCCCCCGTCCCGGTGGATCAGTGCCGGCTCCTCCGTCGCACACACCTCCTGCGCCTTCCAGCACCGGGTGCGGAACCGGCAGCCCGACGGCGGGTCGAGCGGGGTGGGCACGTCGCCCGACAACCGGATGCGGCCCGCCGGTCCCAGCCGCGTGACGTCCGGGACGGCCGAGAGCAGCGCCTGGGTGTACGGGTGCTGCGGGCGCTCGTAGATGTCGGCCCGGTCACCCATCTCCACGATCTTGCCCAGGTACATCACCGCCACCCGCTGGCAGAAGTGCCGGACCACCGACAGGTCGTGCGCGATGAAGACGAAGGCCAGGTCGAGCTCGCGTTGCAGGTTCCGCAGCAGGTTGATGACCTGCGCCTGGATGGAGACGTCCAGCGCCGAGACCGGCTCGTCGGCGACGATCAGCTTCGGCCGCAACGCCAGGGCCCGGGCGATGCCGATGCGCTGCCGTTGACCGCCGGAGAACTCGTGCGGGTAGCGGTTGTAGTGCTCCGGGTTGAGACCGACCGTCTCCAGCAGTTCCCGCACCCGCTTCTTGACGCCGCCCGGCGGCTTGATCCCGTTGACCTGCAACGGCATCGCGACGATCCGGCCCACGGTGTGGCGGGGGTTCAGCGAGGCGTACGGGTCCTGGAAGATGATCTGCAGGTCCTGGCGCAACGGGCGCAATGCCCGGCGCCCGGCGTGGGTGATGTCCCGCCCCTCGAACACGATCTTCCCGGCGGTGGGTTCGAGCAGCCGGACCAGCATCCGTCCGGTCGTGGTCTTGCCGCAGCCGGACTCCCCGACCAGCCCGAGTGTCTCGCCCGGGCGTACCTCGAAGTCGAGCCCGTCGACCGCGCGCACCGCGCCGGTGGACCGGAAGGTGCCACGGACCGGGAAGTGCTTCGTCAGCCCCTCGACCCGCAGCAGTGGCTCCCGCGCCGGGGGCCGGCCGGTGGACCCGGCGTGTTCCCCGGCCGCGTCCGGCCCGTCGCCGCGCGCGTCCGCCCGGTCGGCCAGTTCCGGTGCCGTCATCGGGCCACCCCCGCGTTCGCGATGTCCTCGGCGTAGAAGCGCCGCCGGTCGTCCTCGGGGAGGTGGCAGGCGACCAGGTGACCCCGCTCGCGCACCTGGCGCAGCTCCGGCACCTCGGTGAACGACCGGTCGCCGTTGCGCCCGGCGTACCGGCACCGCGGGTGGAACGCGCACCCGGACGGCAGGTTGATCAGGCTCGGCGGGTTGCCCTTGATCGGCACCAGCTCCGCGTCGGCGTCACCGTGCAGCGACGGCACGCTGGCCAGCAGACCCCAGGTGTACGGGTGCTGCGGCCGGCGCAGCACCTGCTCGACGCTGCCGTGCTCGACCGCCCGCCCGCCGTACATCACCAGCACCTCGTCGGCGACCTGGCCGACCACGCCCAGGTCGTGGGTGATCAGGATGATGGCCGAGTTGAACTCCTGCTGCAGGTCCCCGAGCAGGTCGAGGATCTGCGCCTGCACGGTGACGTCCAGGGCCGTGGTCGGTTCGTCGGCGATCAGCAGGTCGGGGTTGTTGACCAACGCCATGGCGATCATCGCCCGTTGCCGCATGCCGCCGGAGAACTCGTGCGGATACTGGTCGACCCGCTTCGCGGGCTGCGGGATGCCGACCCGGTCGAGCATCTCGATCGCCCGGGCGCGCGCCTCTTTCCTGCTCGCCTGCCGGTGGTGGATCCGGTACGCCTCGACGATCTGCCGGCCGACCGAGTAGTAGGGATGCAGGGCGGAGAGCGGGTCCTGGAAGACCATCGCCATGTCGCGGCCCCGCATCCTGCGGATCTCCTCGTCGGGCAGGCCGACGAGTTGGCGGTCGCCGACGGTGATCTCACCGGTGACGGTGGCGCGTTTCGGGTCGTGCAGCCCGAGGATGGCCAGCGACGTCACGCTCTTGCCCGAGCCGGACTCACCGACGATGCCCAGCGTGCGACCACGTTCCACGGCGAACGACACCCCGTCCACCGCGCGCACCACGCCGTCCTCGGTGTCGAACCGCACCCGGAGGTCGCTCACGCGCACGTACGGCCCCGCCCCGGAACGCGGCTCCGGCACGCCGGGACGGCCCCCGGCCCGCACCGACTCCGGACTGCCCACGACCGCCTCCCTCGGGGGTTGATGTAGGGAACCTACAACAAGGTCCCGAGGGTGAAAATAAGCTACAAAGGCGGGGCTGTCAGCGGGCCTCAGCGTAACGACTGGGCAACGCCGCTGGACAGCCCCCGCGTCGGCCCGGCTCGACCCGGGACGCGGCAGGTCGGGTTCCTCCGTCGACGGCGACACCACGACATGCCGCAACCCGGGACGGAGGGAACACGGATGTCGGCCGGCTCGCCTAGGGTCGGCCCATGAGCGAGTTCGACGCGGCGTCCGCCGCCGTCCAGGCCGCCCTCGACGCGGGCGCCCGCTATGCCGACGCCCGGGTGATGCACCGCCGCTACGAGTCGATGTCGGCCCGCAACGGCGACATCGAGGAGCTGACCCAGGACGAGAGCGTCGGGCTGGGCGTCCGCGCCCTGGTCGGATCGAGCTGGGGCTTCCACGCCGTACCCGACCTGTCCGACGCGGCGGCCCGCGACGCCGGCCGGCGGGCCGCGGCGATCGCCGCCGCCAGCGCCCGCGTCCCCGGCCCGCCGATCGAGCTGGTCCCGAGCGAGCCGGTCACCGCGAGCTGGGCCTCGGCCTGCGAGGTGGATCCGCTCGGCGTGCCACTGTCCGCCAAGGGCGACCTGTTGGTCGAGGCCACGAAGCTGATGGCCGACCACGGCGCGGACCTGGCCGAGGGGCTCTACCAGATCTGGGACACGACGAAGTGGTTCGTCTCCAGCGAGGGTCACCGGATCGACCAGCACATCCGCGAGTGCGGCGGCGGCATCTCGGCGACCTCGATCGGTGCCGGGGAGACCCAGCGCCGGTCCTACCCGAGCTACCGGGGGCAGTACGGCACGACCGGCTGGGAGCTGGTCGAGTCGCTCGACCTGACCGCGCACGCCGCACGGATGGCCGAGGAGTCGCGGGCGCTGCTCACCGCGCCGCTCTGCCCGGCCGGCGAGACCGACCTGATCCTCGGCGGCGAGCAGCTCGCCCTCCAGATCCACGAGTCGGTCGGGCACGCCATCGAGCTGGACCGGATCCTCGGCTGGGAGGCCGCCTTCGCCGGCACCTCCTGGCTGGACCTGGCCCAGCTGGGCTCGTTGCGCTACGGCTCGGAGCTGATGACCGTCACCATCGACCCGACGATCCCCGGCGCGCTCGGCAGCTTCGGCTACGACGACGAGGGCTCCCCCGCCGTCAAGCGCGACGCGGTCCGCGAGGGGCGCTGGGTGGGTGTGCTCGCCGGGCGCGACTCGGCCGCCGTCGCGGGCCTCGACCACGGCGGCAGCGTCCGCGCGGACGGCTGGGCGCGACTGCCGATGGTGCGGATGACCAACGTGGGGCTGGAGCCCGGGCCGCACAGCCTGGAGGAGATCGTCGCGGCCACCGACGAGGGGGTGCTCATGGACGTCAACCGCTCGTGGTCCATCGACGACAAGCGGCTCAACTTCCAGTTCGGCTGCGAGATCGGCTGGGAGATCAGGAACGGGAAGCGGGGGCGGATGCTGCGCAACCCGACCTACACCGGGATCGGCCCGCTCTTTTGGCGCTCGATGGACATGCTGTCCCACGAGACGATCGCCTGGGGCACGCCCAACTGCGGCAAGGGGCAGCCGGGCCAGGTCGGGCACACCGGCCACCCGGCCGCGCCGGCCCGTTTCCGCGGCGTCCGGGTGGGGGTGCGGGCGTGACCGAGCTGGAGCTCGCCGGCCAGGTCGTGGAGCTGGTCCGCCGCCTCGGCGGGCCGGCCGCCGAGGCGGAGGCGGTGGTGACGCGCGCCGACCTGGCGCTGACCCGGTTCGCCAACTCGTTCATCCACCAAAACGTCGCCGAGTCGGAGGTCGGGGTGCGGCTGCGGCTGCACGTCGACGGGCGTACCGCCGCCGGCGGCGGCAGCGTCGTCACACCCGACGGGCTGCGCGCGCTCGTCGAGCGCACCCTGGCGGCCGCGCGGCTCGGCCCACCCGATCCGGCCTGGCCGGGGCTCACCCCGCCCGCGCCGGTCCCGGC
>JAEYGD010000226.1 GCA_023402505.1 Actinomycetes bacterium | reverse complement strand
GTCGAGCGGCCGTTGCGGCGGTTGTGCGTCCGGGGGGCGCGGGCGGGCGGGACCGCCGGCCGGCGCGCGTCGTCATACCCGTGGCGTCGTGAGCGCCGGGGCCACGGCGGTCCCGTCGACGGCGTCCCGGCGGCGGCGCCACCAGATGACCCACCACGTCGCTCCGCGGATCAGACACACGATGGTGACCGCGAAGAAGAGTGTGTAGACCACGTTGAAGGCGAGCAGGATCCCGTAGACCGCGGCGACGCCGGAGCCGAAGGCGAACTGGTTCCAGCCCTTGGTCGGCGTGGTTCCCGGGTCGGTGATCATGTAGTTGGTGAACAGGACGAAGGCCACCCCGGTCATCGGCACCAGCGCGCCCCACAACGCCACGTCCAGCGTCCAGTGCCGGATCAGCGCCTGGATCACGAAGCCACCGACCCACCCGAGGATGAGCGGAACCTTCTTGGTCAGCATCGCGTTCAACACGGTGCCGGACGTGATGATCACCAGCGGGATCACGATGCTGATCACGTCGGGGACGTGCTCCGTGAAGTGGTACGGCGGTGCGAGGTTCACCCACGGGAAGACCAGCAGCGCGGCGGTGATGCCGAGGTTGGACGGATTCATGAAGTGCCGCATCCGCCCGTTGATCGGCGCCCGGAGCACCGCCTTCTGGCCGATCGCGACGAGCACCGCGAAGGCGATGGGCCAGAAGCGGTCGTTGGCGTAGAGCAGCATGTTGGCCGCCAGCGCCGTGATGTGTGTCGGCAGCAGGAAGGTGTAGAGCCCCCGCAGCCCCTTGCCGGCGAACTCCGGCCGCCGGCGGTGCGCCGCGGCCGTCACCAGCTCGATCAGGATCTCGGCCGAATAGCCCACCAGGAGCGCGAAGATGGGCCAGGTCCACGGCTGCTCGAAACCCAGCACCGTGTAGCCGAGGATGTTGAAGACGGTCATCGAGATCGCGAAGTTGCGCAGCGCGATGTAGCGCGGGTCCTTGGCGGCACCCGCCGCCGGTGGCGTCGGCGCCGGCGGCTCCCCGCCGGCCCGCTCCGGCACCGCCGGGCGGAACCGCTCGTCGACGGTTCGGATGCTCACCGCCGCACCTCCCGTACGTCGTCGGTCAGCATCAGGTTGTGCCACCCGCGGGTCAGCTCCCGCGTCCGGGTGTGGACGACACCCTCGAGGTCGCGCCACGTCACCTCGACCGAGACCGGCTGGTCACCGATCTCGCCGAGTCCGACCACGATGTCGAAGCTGCGCTTGCCGGAGTGCCCGCCGCCGCCGTCGACCTGTGCCAGGCGGGTCCGGCCGTCCGGGGTCCGCACCCGTACCTGGGCGTTGTAGGCCGGGGTGCCGATCGCCCCGGCGGATGCCGCGGGCCGGTAGAGGCGCAGGCCCAGGAAGTCACCCGGGTCGGCGGTGGTGTTCCGGTAGAAGCTCGGCGGCCCCCACTGCCGGGCGACGGCGAAGTCCTGCTTGCCGTTGCCGTCGACGTCCGCGACCGCGACCCCGCGGCTCGGTGTGTCGTCACCCATGCCCAACTCGTGGTTGATGTTGGCGTACCGGCCGTTGCCCTCGGCCACCCAGAACGCGATCGGCTGGGAGCCGGCGATGTCGTCGCCCGGTCCGGCCTTCGGCCACATCGCCGGGTTGCGCAGCATGAGGTCGTTGGCCATCGCCAGTTCCTGGAGCCAGGCCCACCGGTTGAGGCCGCCCTTGATGAACCCGTTGGTCTGCACGACCTCGACGGAGCCGTCGTTGTCGAAGTCGGCCATCTTCGCGTCCCAGCCCCAGCCGGACCAGGCGAGGTTGCGCTCGGCCGCCACGTTCTCGTACGGCGCCCGGCCCTGGCGCAGCAACGCTGCGGCCTCGTCGGGGCTGGCCGCGGTGTTGCGCCAGACGAAGGTGCTCTCCTCAAGCCCCCAGGAGGTGGTGATGTTGCTGACGAAGGCGTCGAAGCGGCCGGTGCCGTCGAGGTCGCCGAACTCGATCGACATGCCCTTGAACGAGTCCTGGCCGAGGACGAGGGACTTCGGCGTGAACGGTCCGCGCTCGCCCTCGACCAGCTCGAACCGGATCCGGCCGGGCACCGACCGGTTGTGCAGGAGACGGTCGTTGCCGAAGTCGTTGGCCAGGTACAGCTCCGGCAGCAGGTCGCCGTCGAGGTCGGCCGAGGCCGCCCCGAGCGTCCAGCCGGTCGCGTACGCCGGGTCGATGGCCTTCTGCTCCACGTAGCTGACCGACGGGGAGTCGCCGGCCCGGGCGGAGGTCCACCGCAGGATGTGGGCGCCGCCGGCGTTACGGGCGTGCGACATCGAGTGGTTCATCTGCACCCCCGCCAGCCCGTCGGGATCGAGCACCTGCGAGTCGGGGAAGTAGTTGAAGATCCCGAGGTCGACGTGACCGTCGCCGTCGAAGTCGGCCACCGCGACAGCGTTGGTGTTCCAGAGCGGGCCGTCGTAGTCGCCGGTCCCGGTCGGTCCGACCAGCTCGATCGGCACGAAACTGCTCGGGCTCAGCGCCGTCGTGCTTCCCCGGTGCAGGAACAGGACGGGCGTGCGACCCCAGTAGTAGACCAGCAGGTCCGTCCAGCCGTCCTCGTTGAAGTCACCCGGGACGCAGCCCATCGGCGCCATCGCATCGTGCACCGGCAGCGGCGCCGGGTCGACGACGAACGGCTGGTACACGTTCCCGCTTCCGGGGGCGGGCGTGACGATCACGCTGTCGCTGCGGGTGTCGACCAGGCACATGTCGTTGGCCACGCCACTGCCGTCGAGGTCGTTGACGGCCACGGCGGCGCCCACGGACGACACCCAGGACCGGATGTGCTCGTACTCGGGGTTGACGGCGCGGACGGTGCGCTCCGGCAGCCCCGGGGGCAGGACGATGGGCAACTCTGTGAACTGGAACTGCGCCGCCAGCCTCGTGCGTTCCGACGCCGACGCCGACGGCAGCCGGGCGACGGCGTAGGTGGCGCCCAACAGCACGAGCACCATGATCGCGGGTATTAGTCGGCGTAGGACGCCAACCGGTTGCGGTGCCAACGGCTCCCCCTCGAAATAAGCAACGCCGGTACGACGACACCGCGCTGCTGCGAATTCGACGGTTCGAGACCACCGCCACTCGTCGGGCGGACCGGAAAGGCTACGGTGGGCACCCGGCCGGCATAGCTTTTGTCGGCGATCACCGGCGACCGGCCTGGTCACTGGATACGACGGCGCGTGACCTGGCCGGAAGAGCGGTCCAATCCGTGCCGCCGCACGTTGCCGAACGCATTATCGGAGTAGTCCCGAACCAGGAACATCATGACCGACAACGCGGACGACAATCATCTCGCACGTTGCCGTTGACAAGAATTGATCGGCAATTTTGCGGCAACACCGCCGGGCCCACGGGGCAGGGCCGGAACCGGCGACAGGGGCCCGGCGGCGCCGCCGTCACCGCCGTCTGGCGCCGGCCCGCTCGACCGTCCCGCCCTGGTGCTCGCGGGCCATCCGGCGCAGGGCTGCCATCGCCGTTTCGAGCAGGACGGCCCGCGCGACCCGGGTGGACGCGTCGCACTCGGCGTCCTGCGGGGGCATGGGCGCGGCCTCCAGGGCCGCCAGGCCGGCCGCCGCCCGGGCGTACGGCAGCAACACGTCGACCTCGACGTCGACGGTCAGCAGCTCGAGCGCGGTCAGCGCCCGGGTCAGCGTCTGCCGGCCGGGTGAGTCGTCCGCGACCTGCCAGCCCAGTGCCCGCAGGAGGCAGTCCACCCGGTCGGCGGCGTCCTCCCGCTCGGGAACCATGAGCAGATCCGCCTCCTCGGCGAACAGGGCATCGTTGATCGCGGCGCACAGGTTGGCGAGCGGCAGGCCCCGGTCGTCGACCGCTTGGAGCACTTCCCGGGCGGACGCGAGGCTCATCCGGCCGACCACGGTCAACATGCGGATCATCCTCAACCGCGCCAGGTGACGCTCGTCGTAGTCCAGTTGCCGACTCCCCCTTGTCGGCCGGCCGGGGGGCAGGAGTCCCTCCCGGAGGTAGAACTTGATCGTCGGCACCGACAGGTCGGCCCGACTGCTCAGCTCGGCCATCTTCATCGTCCCCCCAGGGCGTATCCCCTTTGTCCACATCGATCGGCACGAGCCGCTCGAATCGCGATTGTCCGGCCTGTCGGACAACGCGGACCATGATCCGTGAACCCAGCAGTCTCGCTCCCGCCGATCCGCCCATCACCGCCGGTGCCCAGACCCATGGATCGGCCACCGCGGTGCCGGCTGCCGACCCGCAGCGGAAGCCACCCGGCGGCAGCGCTTACATCACATTTGCCAGCGCCTCCCTGGAAGACGGCAGAACGGGCGGATAGTTCGAATATCCGTTACCGCCAGTTACTTCTCGACCCTTGTCCGACAGCGTGTCGCCTGGAGCAAGAGTTGCCGCGCCGATTTTCGGGCGTTAACATCTAGCCTCAGCAAGATCTTGATCAATAACGACAGCTATGAATTGCTTCCTTCATATAACACTGTCGGGCGGCGTTGTCGACGGTCGGGCAAGCCGCGTCCGAAGGCGGAGAGTGCGCAATGCTGATTGGCGAGATTGCCGTAAGGCGTGCCTTGTGGACGATGCGCGAAAGGCTTGCCGAGCCGCTGACCATTGATGATCTGGCAAGCTCGGCCATGTTCAGCCGGTACCACTTTTCACGGCTGTTCCGCAATTTTACCGGCATCTCACCCGGACGTTTCCTGGCGGCCCTGCGCATCCAGGAGGCCAAGCGGCTGCTCGTCAGCACGTCCCTGACCGTCGCCGCGGTCAGCACGTCGGTCGGTTACGCCAGCCTCGGCACCTTCAGCTCACGGTTCCACCGCAGCGTGGGCCTGTCCCCCGCCGCCTACCGGCGGTGCTATCCCGCGCTACCGCCGATCGACCGCCATCCTCGGCCACGCACCGGCGCCACCATCACCGGCGAGGTGCGCGCCTTCTGCCCACGTTTCGCCGCACCGATCTTCATCGGGCTGTTCCCCGACGCCATCGCCGAGGGCAGACCGGCGAGCTGGGCGGTCGTGGACCGCCCCGGCCCGTACCGACTCGCCGGGGTCCGCCCCGGCACGTGGCACCTCGTCGCGCACTCGCTCCGCGCCCGGACGGCAGCGCCGGACATCCTGGACCCGGCGGACGAGATCACCGCGGTCGCCCGGCACGGACCGGTCCGGGTCAGCGAGGGAGGCAGCCTCCCGGCGCTGGACGTGACGGTCCGCCCACCCCTCGATTTCGACCCGCCGGCCCTGCACTCGCTCATCGACCTGCCGCTGCGGGCGGCACTACGGATCCGGCACCTGTCCGAGGTGGACCGCCGTCACGAGGTCGCGCCGACTCCACTGATCAACATCGGCAAGCCGCCGCGGATTCTCAAGGAGAGCATCGGCTCCGGGACGGTCCGGTGACCCGGCACGGTCGACAGCCGCAGCTCCCGCGCGATCATCGCGAGGACGAAAACCGCCTCCATCAGGCCGAGACTGCTGCCGACACACACCCGGGGCCCGGCACCGAACGGGATGTAGGCGTACCGGGGGCGGTCCCGCGCCCGAGCCGGATCGAACCGGTCGGGGTCGAACCGCTGCGGCGCCGTCCAGAACTCGGGGTGCCGGTGCAGGGTGTACGGCAGGATCACGACGTCGGCCCCGGCCGGTACCCGGTAACCACCCACCACGTCCTCCGCCACCGCCAGGCGCGGTAACAGCCACACCGGCGGATAGAGCCGCATGGCCTCCTCGACGACCATCGTGGTGAACCGCAGGTGGTGCAGGTCGGCGTAGATCGGCAGGCGACCGCCGAGGACACGATCCGCCTCCTCCCGGAGCCGCCGCCGCACCTCCGGCTCGTTGTCGATGAGGTGCAGGGTCCAGCCCAGCGTGCTGGCGGTGGTCTCGTGCCCGGCGAGCAGCAGCGTGACCAGCTCGTCACGGAGCCGGCGGCGGGCCACCGCCGGGTCGGGTTCGGCACGGGTGGACAGGATGAGCCGGGACAGCACGTCCTCCTCGTCACCGAACGGTCGGCGCTCCCGCTGCACGACCAGCTCGTCGACCACCCGCTGCAACTGGCGTCTGGCGCCGCGGAACCGTAGCTGGCGGCGCAGCGGCAGCCAGGTCGGAACGGCGTTGAGCGTGGCCAGCTCGAACATGGCCTGGTCCTGCACGGTGGCGAACGCCTCGCCGATCGACTCGAACGCGGAAAGGTCCGTGTCGAGCAGGGTGCGTCCCAGGACGCCGAGGGTCAGCCCGGTGAACTCGGCCACGACGTCGACCGGTTCCTCCCCGCCGCGCCGCCGCAGCCGGCGCATCAGCAACTCGGCCTCGGCGGCGACGAGGTCGGCGTGGCGGGCCAGCCGCCGCGGGTGGAACGCCGGCTGGATCACGCGCCGCTGGTTCCGCCACACCTCGCCGTCGCTGGTCAGCAGTCCGTCACCCAGCGCGCGTCGGGCGTGGACCAGGCCGATCCCCTTGCGGTAGTTGGCGCTGTTGTCGGCCAGGACGTGCTTCGCGTACTCGGGCCGGTTGAACACGTGCAGGCTCTTGTGGCCGACCGGCAGCCGGACCGCGTCCCCGTACCGGTCGACGGCGTCGCCGATCATGCCGAGCCGGTCCCGGGACATCACCGCCAGCAGGCGCAGGGCGGCCCGACGCGGTGGACCCGGCGGAGGCAGCGGGCGTTCGGTTGAGCTGGTCACGGCGTCGCCTTCCAGTCGGGGCGGGTGGTGTGGAGCTGTCCCCGGTGGAACAGCAGGGCGTCGGCCTCCGCCGGCCGGTCGGTACGCAGCAGCCGACCCACGACGATCGTGTGGTCGCCGCCGTCGTAGCGCCGCCACAGCTCGCACTCGAACCAGGCGAGCGCGCCCGCGATCAGCGGCACACCGGTCCGCTCACCGGCCACCACGGTGACCTGCGCGAACTCGTCCGGTCCCACCGGTCGCCGGGGGTCGGCGAAGTAGCGGGCCAGCCCGGCATGGCCGGCTGCCAGCACCGAGATGCCGAAGAACCGGGCCGTGTCCAGGCAGCCGTGCATGACCGCGCCGCGGTCGACGCAGACGAGCACGAGTGGCGGATCCAGGGAGACCGAGGTGAAGGAGTTGGCGGTCATGCCGTGCGGCCGCTCGCCGCCCACGGTCACCACCGTCACACCCGTGGCGAAGGTGCCGAAGACCTGCCGGAGCGCGCGGCGGCTCTCCGCGTCGCCCGGCAGGTCCGGCCGGGGGGCCATCACGGGGCCGTCCGCGCCGAGTAGGGCGCCAGGGCGCGCAGCAGCGGATCCGGCACCCGGGTCGGCACCGTCCGGGTGTTCGGGCCGCGCATGCACGCGACCCGCTGCAGCCCTCGCGCCACCAGGGTCTCGGCGCCGGAACCGTCCAGGCGGACGTAGTCGAACCCGAACTCCACCTGGGTCTGTGCGAGGTCGACCAGCCGCATCCGGATGGACAGTTCGTCGAAGACCGCCAGCTCGGCGAAGAACTCGCAGTCGACCCGCAGGGTGAACAGCTTCAGGTCGTCGCGCAGGTCGGCCAGCACGTCCGGTGCCCGCTCCTTGAGGAACAGCTCCCGGCACCGCCCCTGCCAGCGCAGGTAGTTGACGTAGTAGACGTTCCCGACGAGATTGGTCTCCTCGAATCCGACGACGTGCCGGTACTCGAAGTAGCGCGCCATGCTAGCGGCCTCCCTTCGTCAGCACGCCGAACACGACCGGCTCGGGACGGCCACGCAGGGTCGTCGCGAAGGTCGCCACCGAGATCGGTCCGGCGGCGAAGACGACCCAGCCGGCCTGCTCGGTGGGCAGGACGGTCAGCGTGCCGCCCGGCGGTTCGCCCGCCTTCTGCAGGCACTCCATCGCCGTCCAGACCCGGGTGGCCGCGAGGTCCAGCTCGCCGCCCGCCTCGGCGGCGGTCAGCAGCGGGAGCAACTCGGCGTGCGCGCCGAGCAGGCCGCGCCACTCGACCGGGGTGCGGGGCGCCACCGGTTCGACGTCGCAGGCGGTCGTCGCCGGCGCTGTCGTACACACGGTCATCCCCGCCCCGTGCGCGAATGACAGCTCCTGGCCGGCGTCGGTCTCCGGCCGGCCGTCGCCCCGGTACCGGATCGGCGTCACCCGGCCGGTGGCCCGGGCCAGTGCCCGGGCCGAGCGGGCTCGGCGACGGGTACGCAGATCGCCGGTACCCGCACCGTCGTCGGGCTCGGCCGGCTCCACCCCGACCGACAACTCGACGCCGGTCAGGTCCTCCACCGTCCGCTGCAGGTACGGTCCCAGCAGCGGCGGCAGCCACGGTCCCCGGCCGTCGCTCTTGCGTACCGCCCGCAGGCGCAGCCCGTCCCAGCGTTCGACCACCGTGCCGTCCCCGCGGCGCAACGCCAGGTCGTAGACGTATGTGTCGCCGTCGCGGAAGCGTTCCGTGGCGCAGTACCGGTACCCGGCCGGGTCGACCGGTCCGGCGGACATCCGGATCCGGTCGACGCCGACCGGCAGCAGCGTGGCGTGCGGGACGCAGACCTGGTTGACGTGCAGCAGCGCGTCCCGCAGCCCCGGGTCGCCGAGCACCAGGGCACCCGGATGGAAGGGAGCGAACCAGTCCACCTCCGTCGCCGCCAGGTCCGCGTCCACCGCGCGGGCCGCCGCCCGGTGGTAGCGCAGGACCCGGCGGAACCGCTGGCCCTGGAACAGCAGGTCGCCGTAGAGGTCCTCCGGCCGCAGCGGCACCGCGGGCAGCTGCTCCGGGCCGGGCTCGGGCGGACCGGCGGCGGGGGGCCGCCCGTCGAAGCGCAGCCGGGCCCGGAAGTGTTCGGCGGCGAACCGGGTCTCGCCGCTACGCACCGCGACCTCCACCACGTCGGTGTCGGTGACGACCGCCGCGATCCGGATCCGGGTCGCCCCGTCGGGGGGTACGACGATCGGCCGGAGGAACTGCGCGTCCTCGATGGTCGGTGCCGCCGGACTGCCGGTGAGGGCCCGCGCGACCTGGGCCATCGCTTCCAGGCCGAGGACGGCGGGGAAGAGCAGGTTGCCGTCGAGCAGGTGGTCCGGCAGGTAGAGGTCGGCTCCCGCGGTCAGCTCCACCTCCGACACCAGTTCCACGCCCGGGTAGTGGACCAGTGGTCGTTCCAGGAACCGGAGCAGCGGCAGCCGCGCCGGCTCGTAGCGCACCGTGTCGATCCCGGAGGTCCGTCCGCTGATCACCACCGCCGGAGGCGCCGCCGGGTCCGACAGCAGGCGGCGCAGCAGCTCCACGCCCTGGGTCGGGGTGATCGGCGTGACCCCCTCGCGGGCCAGGCTCTCCACGACCGACAGCCGCTCGCCCATGCCCACCCCGGACCAGACGGACCATTCGAGGCAGAGGCTGCGACAGTCCGGGTTTTCCCGGCCCACCTCGAGGGTCAGGTCGGTCAACCACTCGTTGGCCGTCGCGTAGTGCGCCTCGCCGTGCAGGCCGGCCCGACCGATGATGCTGCCCAGGGTGACCAGCAGGCGCAGGTTCCGTGGCCCGACGGCGGCCAGCACCGCCCGCAGGCCGCCGACCTTCGCGGCGAAGGCCCGCCGCAGGGCGGCGACGTCCACGTTCGGCAGCGCCGCCGGCTCGTTGACGCCGGCCCCGTGCAGGACGGCGGTCACCGGACCGAGCACCCGCGCGACCTCGTCGACGGCGGCGCGGACCTGCGCCGGGTCGGAGACGTCCGCTCGCACGTAGTGCGCCCGCACCCCGTGGTGCGCCATCCGCTCCAGGTTCGCCGCGAGCTCGGTGTCCCGCGCGGGGTCCGACCGGCCCAGCACGGCGACCCGGGCACCGGTGTCCACGGCGACCGTCAACGCGCACTCGGCGGTGATCCCCTTGCCGCCGCCGGTGACCAGCAGCACGTCCGAGTCGTCGAGGGGCGCCTGGCTGCGCTCGGCGTGCACCGGCATGGCCCGCAGCGTCGGCAACCGGCGTATGAGGTCCTGGTCGTAGTGCGCCTCCACGTACCCGTCCGTGCCGCGCACCTCGTCCACGACGCGGTCGACGGCGTGCGCGTCGGGCGGCAGGTGGACGATCGTCACCCGCAGGTGGGGCGCCTCCAGCCGCAGGGTCTTGGCCATGCCCGCGGCGCCGCGGCCGTGCTGGACGAGGACGAACCGGTCGCCCGCGTCCCCGGTCAGCGCCTCCTGGCAGCCGCGCAGCGCGAGTTCGAGGTCGGGCTCGTCGCACTGTGCCGGCAGGCAGACCAGCACACCGGCGCCGACCCCCGCACCCGCCAACCGTTCGGCGAGGGCGGCGGCGAACGGGTGCCCGGCCGGGGCGTGCCACCGCCAGGGGCCGGAGTCGGCGCGCTCCACCGGCTCCGGCGTCGGAGCCGGGTCCAGGTCGACGCGCCAGGCCCGCGCCCAGCTGCCGGCGCCGGCGACCGGCGGGCCGGCCTCCGCCGCGTCCTGCTCCCCCGCACCGGCGCGCAGCTCGTCGAGCATCTCGGCGAGTTCGCGCACCGAGGCGGTCGCCAGGTTCAACGGGGTACGCGCCGGCGGCAGGCCCAGCCGGTCGGCCGCCTCGTTGACGACGTGCCCGACGGTGATCGAGCTCAGGTGCAGGTCGTCGAGGAGACGGCTGTCGGGGCGGACCATCTCCACCGGGAGTTCGGCCCGGGCGGCGGCCATCCGGCGCAACACGTCGAGGGTGGATTCCGGCGGGCCGGCCACCGGATCCACCGGTGCGGGCTGCGCCGCCGCTTCGGGACCGGCGTCCACGGGCCCGTCGACGGCGGCTCCCTGCCCGCCGTCGACGTCGGTGAGCGGGGCCGCCTCGCAGGGGCTGCTCAGCACGGCGGCGGGCGCGGCGAGGTCGACCGGCCGCGCCAGGCGGTCCTCGAACAACCGGTCCGGCAGTTCGGCCGCCCCGTGGACGTACGCGGCGGCGACCACCCGCAGCAGGCTCGTGAGCGACTCGTCGGTGGTGTCCAGCGACACGGCCGGCACGTCGGTGATGTCGGCGGCGAGGCGGCTGAGCACGTGACCGGGGCCCACCTCGACGAACAGGTCGCTCTCCCCGGCCGCCGCGGCGAGGGCCTGGCTGAACCGCACCGGCTCGGTGATCTGGCGGTGCAGCAGCGCGACCAGGTCCGTCGTCGCGGGCAGCGGCTCACCGGTGACCGTCGACACGACCGGCCGCTTGACGGCGGCCAGGTCCACGCCGACCAGCGTGCCGGCGAACGCGTCGGCCGCCGGCGCGACCAGCGGCGAGTGGAACGCGTGCGACACCGCCAGCGGCAGCGCCGGGACGCCACTGGCGGCGGCGCGGGCGCAGAGCTCCCCGATCGCGGCATCCGCGCCGGAGACGATCGTCTGCCCCGGGCCGTTGTAGCCGCTGACGACGACCGGGAGGCCGGTCACCAGCCGGCCGACGACCTCCGGTGGTGCGGCGATCCCCGCCATCGTGCCCGAGGCGCTGTGCTCCGCCATGACCCGGCCCCGTGCGGTGACCAGCCGGAGCAGGGTCGCCTGGTCCATCACGCCGGCCCAGTGCAGGGCGGTCAGCTCGCCGAGGCTGTGCCCGACCGCCACGGTGGCGTCGATGCCCAGCGCCGACAGCGCGGCGAGCCCGGCCACCGACCCGGTGACGATGCGGGGCTGCGCGATCTCGGTGGCGACCGGGTCCGCACCGACCGGCGGTGCCGCCCGCCGGTAGACGTCGTCGACCGCCGGCAACCGGCGCCGCAGCGCTCCACCGCCGGTGCTCGTCCCGGACCCCTGACCGGGGAAGAGGTAGCCGATCCGGCCCCGCCCGCTGACCCGGCCGAGGAAGGCGCGGGCCGGCCCGGACCCCGGCAATGTCGCTCCGCTGTCGATCGCCTCGACCACGCGCCGCAGCTGTCGCTGCGCGTCCTCGGGTGTGCCGACGACGACGGCCGCCCGGTAGGGCAGGTCGCGCAGGTCGTGACGCAACGCGACGGCCAGGTCGGTGAGCTGGGCGTACGAGGCCTGCCCGGCGAAGGAGGCGACCTGCTGCGCCCGGTCGCGCAGCGCCGGCCAGGAGATGCCGTCCAGGACGAGCAGTTCGACGTCCTGGGCGCCGGCGGCGAGGGCGGCGGTACGCGCGTCGAGCCGGCGGGAGCGCCGGGGTCGCGGGTTCTCCAGGACCACGTGGGTGTTGATGCCGCCGAAACCCATGGCGGTGACGCCGGCTCGCAGCGGCACCCGGTCGGGCCACGGCTCGGCGACCGGGAGCACCCGTAGGGCGCGGTCGGGCGCGGTGAGCAGCTCGTGCGGCTGCGGGCAACCGAGCGTCGGCGGCAGCGCCTCGTGGTGCACCGCCAGCGCGGCCTTGATCAGGCCCGCGACCCCGGCCGCGGCCTTGGTGTGCCCGATCATCGCCTTGACGGAACCGATCGCGGCGGGCGCCGCGGCCGGGTCGGCCGTCCGGCGCGCCTGCGACAGCGCGGACAACTCGATCGTGTCGCCCACCTTCGTGCCGGTGCCGTGCCCCTCGAACAGCGCGACGGTCTCCAGCCCGAATCCGGCCCTCGCGTACGCGCGGCGCAACGCCAGCCGGTAGCCGCCGACCTCCGGCCGGGTGATGCCGCCCTTGCCGTCGGAGGAGACGCCCCAGCCGGCGACGGTCGCGTAGACGCGGTGCCCGGCCCGGCGCGCCTCGTCCTCCCGCATCAGCACGACCATCCCGCAGCCCTCGCCGGGCCAGAACCCGTTCGACTCGCGGTCGTACACCCGCATCTCGCCGGTGGCGAGCGCGCCGGTCTTGGCGAAGCCGATGATCTCGAACGGGTCGATCGAGAGGTCCACGCCGCCGGCGACGGCCACGTCGACGTCGCGGTCGACCAGCGCCCGGCAGGCGGTGGTGACCGACAGCAGCGAGGAGGAGCAGGCGCCGTCGACCGTCCAGCCACCGCCGCGAAGGTCGAAGTGGTTGCAGATCCGCCCGGCGATGGTGTTGGACAGCGCACCGGCGAGGGTGTCCTCGTCGACCGGGGGGAACGGGCGCTTGTAGTCGGCCTCGACGCGGTCGAGGAACGACGCCAGCCGGTGCTCCTCCCAGTCCAGTTCGGTCAGCGCGGAGGCGAGCACCCGGCGGACGTACGGCCAGCGCAGCCGCAGTTGGTTGGCGCGGGCGAACTCGCCGGTGAGGCTGTTGCCGACGACCACGCCGGTGCGTTCGGTCGGCAGTCCCGCGCCCATCGGGAACCCGGCGTCGGCCAGTGCCGCCGCGGCGACGTCCAGGGCCAGCCAGTGCGTCAGGTCGGTGGACCGGAAGGTGCTGCCGGCCACCGCGAAGGCGACCCGGTCGAACTCCCAGCCCTGAAGGACGGCGGCCGTGCGGGCGTAGAACCGGTCCGGCGCGGCCGGATCGGCCGACCAGTAGTCGGCCAGCCGCATCCGGCTGTCGGGTAACCGGCGGAAGGCCCGCCGGCCGGCGACGGCGTTCTCCCACAGCTCCCTGGGCGTCGCCGCGTCGGGGTATCTGCACGCCATGCCGATGATGGCGATCCTCGTCATGTTGGGCACAACTCCCATCTGGTCGCGGTCACCGCCGCGCTCTTAGCGGCCGTCCGACGTGCCGTCGTACCGGCTGATGGCCAAGGTCCGTCGGATCTGGTCCCGCCAGACCTCGTACGCCGGCGGCTCACCGGGCAACGAGAAGCCGGGCCGCACGCGTTCGGTGACCGCTGCAGCGTCGAGCGCCGACATGCCGCAGAACAGCCGGGTCGCCGTCTCCACGTGCGGCACCACCAGCCCGGCGCGCACCCGTGCCGTGGCGGCGAAGGCGCTGCCCTGGATCAGGTGGGCGCGGTAGGTCCCGGCCCGTCGCCACAGCTCCCGCAGCTCCGTCTCGTCGGCCCCACCGGCGTACGTCGCGGCGAGGCCGACACCGGCGTACAGGTCGGCGCGGCGGGACTCGGCGAAGTTGTCGATCAGCCGGGTGACCTGCGGCACGTCGGTCCCGCCGACGAACCACAGGGCCCGGCCGATGCCCTGGTCGATCGCCCGCCCGGCGTACCCCATGTCGTCGTCGGCGGGCCACGGGAACCGCTCCTCACGGAACTGCTCGACGACGTACCGCCGGGTGCGGAAGTACGCCTGGTGGAAGCCGTAGCCGTCGAGCGCGAGCCAGCGCAGCAACGAGTCCGGCAGGTGCAGCCGCGACCACCGGAACCGCGGCAGCCGGGCCATCGCCCAGCCGACGCCGACGTAGGCCATGTAGACGTGCTCGGCCCCGGCACCGGCGAGGAACCGCGCCACCTTCCCGCCCCCGAACGGCAACCCGTCGCGGACCGCCAGCGCCATCGCCGCGCCCTCGTAACCGAACCCGCGGAACCGGGTCGGAATCCGGTCGAGGGCCGGTCCCAGGTCGGCGACCCGGGCGGCCTCGGCCGCCTCGCCGTAGCCCTGGAGGAAGGTCCGGCCGATCGTCTCGAGCAGGTCGCGCGCCTGCGGCGACTTGACGTGGAAACCCCGGACATCGAGGTCGGTGTTGTGCACGCCCGGCGTCAGGACGATGCGACGCAGCGAACCGATGGAACCCACTGGTACCCCTAACGTGGTCAGCGTCGAGCGGGCGATCCGCGGATGCTCCACGCGGTTCGCCTGCGGCAACGGTCTTCGGCGACGGGGACGCCCGCCGCGGCATGGTCAGTTCGCCCCGGCCTCCGGGGGTTCTCCGTCGAAGCGCGCCTGCACCCGCCGGCGCCACATCTCGTACGCCGGTTCCCGGCGGGCCGGGAACCCGTCGACCGCGACGTCGTCGGCCAGTGCCGACGCGGCCGCCACCGACAGGCCGGTCAGCGCGGCGACGGTCGTCTCCGTGTGCGGTGGCACCGCGGCGGAGAACGTCCGGGCCCGGGCGGCGAAGACCGCGCCCTGCGCCAGGTGCGGCCGGTGGCGGCCGGCCTGCCGCCGCAGCGCCGCCAGACCCGCCGCGTCGCAGCCGCCGGCGAAGGTGGCGGCCAGGCCGATTCCGCTCCACAGGTCGTCGCGACGTTCGGCGGGGAAGCGCGCTACCGCCGCCGCGACGTGGTCGACGCGGGCCCCGCGCATGAACCAGAGCGCCCGGCCGACCCCCTGGTCGAAGGCGCGCAGGAAGTAGTCGGGGCAGCCCTCCCACGGGTACGGGGCGGGCCGGTCGAGGCGGTCGACCCAGCGGTCGGTCCGGAAGTAGGCGCGGTCGAAGCCGTACCCGTCGACCGCGAGCCAGCTCATCGTCGGGTGGTACGGCACCCCCGTCAGGTCCGGCAGGACCCGGCGCCAGAGCGGCCGGGGCAACCGGGCCATCGCGAAACCGATCCCGATGTAGTTGAGGAAGATGTGCCGGCGTCCCGGCCCGGTGAGCAGCTCCCGTGCCCACGAGGTGCGGTGCAGCGCCATCGCGTCGCGGATGGTGAACGCCATGGTCGCGCCCTCGTAACCGAAACCGCGCAGGTACGGGTCGACCAGCGCGAGCCGACGCTCGATCTCCCACAGGTCCCGGGCTTCCACCCCCCACTCGAACCCGCACACCACCGCCTGCGGGATCGCCTCCAGCCGGCGGGTCGTCTCCGACGGCACGACCGGGAACCGGCGTGCCGCGAACCCGACCTGCCGCAGCGAGGGGGCCAGCGCTATCCGACGTAGCGAACCGGTGATGGTGGGCATGTTCCCCGCTCTCCTGCTCGTGCCGGGCGCCGCACCGGTCGGCGGCGGTTCGATCGTCAGCCAGCGGGACGAGCGATTCATCTCCCGCTGTGCGTAGTGGTGGCGCACGGCGACGCGTCGCGGCCGGCCACTACGGGTCCGGCCGCCTCGCGGCGGCGCCGGCAGGACCGCACAGCGGGAGAGGACCACCGCCGCGCTCGTCGGCACGCTGAGATTCGCGACCCTGCCGTGCCCCGCCGAGCGCCGCCGTCGCAGCGGCACCGGGGCCGACGTCGAACCGTGGAGGACAAGCGATGGAGAGCGGGAATGTGTTCGCCGATCTGGCCGACGACTGCGCGGACCTGGACCGGATCCTGACCGGCCTGGGCCCGGACGACTGGACCCGCGACACGCCGGCACCGGGCTGGCAGGTCCGGCACCAGGTCGCGCACCTGTGCGCGGTGTTCCGGATGGCCGCCGTGGCCGCCTCCGACGCCGCGGCGTTCCAGGCCTTCGTGGCCCAGCTCGGCGACGACTTCGACGCCAACGTGACGGCCGCGCTGTCCCGGTATCTCGACACCGGTCCCGGGGTGCTGCCCGGCCGGTGGCGTACGGAGTGGACCGGCGCGGTCGAGGCGCTCGCGTCCGTGCCGCCGGGGCAGGTGGTGCCCTGGCTGGTCCGGCCGCTGCCGGCCCCGGTGCTCGCGGCGGCGGGGATGATGGAACTGTTCGGCCACGGCCAGGACATCGCCGACGCGCTGGGGATCGGACGTCAGCACACCGACCGGATCCGGCACGTCGTCGGTTTCGTCGTGCAGACCTGGGATTTCGGGTACCTGAGCCGCGGCCTGACCCCGCCACTGGGCGGCTTCCGGTTCGAGGTGACCGCGCCCTCCGGGGAGGTGTGGGAGTACGGGCCGGACGACGCGGAGCTGATCACCGGCTCCGCCGTCGACCTCTGCCTCCTGGCGACCCGTCGCCGGCACCGCGACGACCTGGCGCTGATCGCCGTCGGCACCGACGCCGACCGGTGGCTGGACATCGCCCAGGCGTACCGTGGCCCGGCCGGGCCGGGACGCCGGCCGGGTCAGTTCGCCGGGCCGGGGACGCACCTCCCGGACGGACCGGCGTGACGGCCGCGGGCGGGGCGCCCGACCCGATCCGGACGCAGACGCTCGAGGCGTTCGCCGACACGATCATCCCGGGGGCGAAACGGCACCCCGACGACCGGGCGATCGCCGGTGTCGAGGAGGACCCCGGCGCCGTGCAGGCCGGTGCCCTCGACCTGCTCGCCCATCCGGCGCTCGGGCTGGCCGAGGCGCTGGACGGCATGGCCGGGCTGCTCAACCTGCACGCCCAGAACTACGCCCGGGCGCGGCGGCTCACCCTCGACGCGTCCGTGCCGGCGTTCGTCGCGCTCGGCTTCGACGACCGGACGGCGCTGGTGCAGGAGCTCACCGACCCGGCCCACCCCGAACGGGAGGTGTGGTTCGGCGTGGCCCTCTTCTGCACCATGGCCTTCGACAGCGCCCCCCACCTGCCGACCGCGTCGGCGCTCGCGCAGGGGCATCCCGGCCTCGCCGTCCTCGGTCTCCGACCACCCGACCAGGACGGGCTGTGGCGTTTCCCCCGGTTCTCCTACCAGCGGCAGCTCGCCGACCCCCACCCGCACACGACAGCGACAGGAAGCCCCGAATGACCAGGATCGAGCAGACGGACGTCGTCGTCGTCGGCAGCGGCTTCGGCGGGGCGATCCCGGCGTACCACCTCGCGGCGGGTGGAGCGCGGGTGGTCGTGCTGGAGCGTGGCCCGTGGCTCGCCAGCGAGGAGTTCCAGCACGACTTCCTCCTCGGCTCCTCGTACACCCGGATCTTCGACTTCACCGTCGGTGACGGCATGAGCGTGCTCGCCGGCAACTGCGTCGGCGGCGGCAGCGTCGTCTACTTCGCCACGATGCCCCGGGCGCCCCGGTTCGTCTTCGAGCGCACAGGCGGCCTCGGCCGGCGGATGTGGCCGGCCTCGATCGACCGGGACACCCTCGACCCCTGGTACGACGTCGTCAGCGACGCGCTGCCCGTGACCGAGTCGTCCTGGCCGGACGTACCCTTCGCCGGCGGCCTGTTCGCCGCCGCCTGCGCCCGCGCCGGACGCACCGCCAACGCCGTTCCGTCGGCGATCGACAAGCCCCGGTGCACCAACTGCAACTGGATGATGGCCGGTTGCCGGTTCGACGCCAAACGTTCGCTGCTGCTCAACTACCTGCCGGCCGCGCTCGCGCACGGGGCGCAGATCCGGCCCCTGCACGAGGTGCAGCGGCTGACGCGCACCCCCGAGGGTGGCTACCGGGTCCACTACGACGTCGTCGACGACGAGGACTACCGGGTCACCCGGGGCGGCGGCGTGCTGGAGGCGAAGCTGGTCGTGCTCGCCGCCGGTGCCGGTGCCACGCCGGTCATCCTGCAACGTTCGGAGGCCGAGCTCGGCGCTCTGCCGCCGGCGGTCGGGCGCTACTTCTCCGGCAACGGGGAGCGGCTCAACACCGTCGTCGTCGACGACGCGCGCGCCCGCGAGCTGCTCGGGCTCGACCGGGGCGACGGCCGGGCGTACGAGGCGTACCAGATCGGCAAGGGCCCCAGCGTGGCCACCTGGGACCGGCTCGACGGGTCGCTACCCGAGTTCCGCCGGTACTCGCTGGAACAGCTCTACTTCCCGCCGGGCCTGGGCACCGTCCTCGCCCAGGCCCCCGGCGCCGCCGAGCCGACCTGGTTCGGCCGCCAGAAGAAGGCCATGCTCCGCCAGTGGCGCTCCTGGCTGACCGTGTTCGCCATGACGGAGGACGACAACGAGGGCGTGTTCGGGCCACCGCCGGCCCGGGGCAACGCCGAACGGATCGCCCAGCAGATGCTGGGCCGCGGCTCGTTGCGCTACGAGCCGACGGAGAACACCCAGCGGGGCTGGGCCGAATCCGACGCCGACGTCCGGGACATCTTCGAACGGGACGGGCTGGCCCGGGTACGGCCGTGGACGAACGACCACGTCGGGGCGTACACGGTGCACCCGTTGTCCTCCTGCCGCATCGGCGACGACCCGGCGACGTCCGCCCTCGACGACCGGCACGAGCTGCGCGGCCACCCCGGCATCTTCGTCACCGACGGTTCGGCCGTGCCGGGAGCGCTGACCGTCAATCCGGCGCTGACGATCGCGGCGCTGGCCGAACGCGCGGTTCCGGGGCTGGTTCGGGCGGCGCGGCAGCGGGGCATCGCCGTGACGTACGGGGCTCCGTCGCCCGGCGAGGGTCGGGCGAGCGTACGGCGGGCGGCGTGACGAGCGGCCGGCGACCGACGGGTCGGCTGCTCGCCCGGCTGACCCGCCCGATCACCCGACGCCACATCCGGCACCTGCGCCCCGTGGCCGCCCGGCACGCGTCGGACGAGGTGCGGCACGTCCACCGGCGGCTGGAGCAGGAGTTCGGCCTGCTCGCGCCGCCGGTGGTGCTGCACGCCGCCGCGCCGCCGGTGCTGTCGGCGTGCTGGTTGATGCTGCGCGAGACGCTGCTGGTGCGTGGGCTGACCGGGCGTGAGACGAGGGAGGCGGTGGCCGCTGCGGTGTCGCTGGCGAACCGCTGCCCGTACTGCGTCGACGTGCACGGCAGCGCGCTGCGCGGGCTGTTGCGCGGTCCGGACGCCCAGGCCGTGATCGACGACCGGCTCGGTGAGGTCCGCGATCCGCGGCTGCGTACGCTCGCCGAGTGGTTCCGCCACCGCGGCGCCGCAGCCGTGCCGCCGCGGGTGGACGGCGCGGAGATGACCGAACTCATCGGTGTCGCGGTGCTGTTCCACTACCTCAACCGGATGGTGAACGTCTTCCTCACGCCGTCGCCGCTGCCGGCGGCGACGGCGCCGGCAGCGGCCCGGGCGGTGCGCCGGCTGGCGGCGGTCACGATGGCGCGGCTGGCCCGCAGGAGCGGTGAACCGGGCGCGGACCTCGACCTGCTGCCGCCCGCGCCGCTGCCGCCGGACCTCGACTGGGCCCTCGGTAGGCCCGGCCTGGCCGCCGCGTTCGCCCGGGCCGCCGCCGCCATCGACGGCGCGGGGCGCGATGCCGTTCCCGCGAGTGTGCGCGGGCTGGTGCTGGACCTCCTGGCCGGTCCGGCCGGGCTGGACGCCATCACCGACCGGGCCGGGCTCGACGCGGTTGTCGCCACCCTGCCGGAGCCCGACCGGGCCGCCGGACGGCTGGCCCTGGCCACCGCCTTCTTCTCCTACCGGGTCACCGACGACGTCGTGACCGCCTACCGCCTCGACCGGCCGGAGGACCGGTCGCTGCTGGAGCTGGTCTCCTGGTCCAGCCTCGCCGCGGCCCGGCGGGCCGGCCAGGACCTGCGGGCCGCCTGGCCGCCGACATCCGGACCGGCCGGGGAGGTGGCACCCGGGCCGGAGCAGGAGACGCCGGGATGACCGGGGAGGTCATCGCGCCGCTGGATCCGGACGCGTTGCTCGGCCTCCTGGTCGGCCTGGTCACTCTCCTGCTGGCCGCCCGGGTGCTCGGGTACCTCGCCGGCCGGCTCGGCCTTCCGGCTGTCGTCGGCGAGCTGCTCGCCGGCGTACTGCTCGGCCCGTCCCTGCTGGCGCACCTGCTGCCGGGGGTGGCCGGCCTGCTCCTGCCGTCCGACGCCGGGGAGATGCACCTGATCGACGCCGTCGGGCAGCTCGGCGTGCTGCTTCTCGTCGGCATCACCGGCGCGCACCTGAATCTGGGGCTGCTGCGGACCCACCGGCGGGCGGTGGTCACGGTGAGCCTCGGCGGGTTGCTGCTGCCGCTCGCCTGCGGCCTCGGTCTCGGCTTAGTGCTGGCCGCGCCGGCCGGTGACGCGATCGCGGACCGGCTGGTGTTCGCGCTCTTTCTCGCGGTCGCGATGGGCGTGACGGCGTTGCCGGTCGTCGCGAAGGCCCTGACCGACATGGGCCTGCTGCACCGTACGGTGGGCCAGCTGATCCTGATGGCGGGCACCGTCGACGACGCCGCGTGCTGGTTCCTGCTCTCCCTGCTGACGACCTCGGTCACGGTGGGGCTGAGCGCCGGCGCGGTGGCCGGCGCCGCCGCGGCGGTGGCCGGGTTCGTCCTGGTCGCGGCGACCCTGGGGCGGGTCGCGGTGCGGGCGGTGCTGCGCCGGGCCGCCCGGTCGGACGGGCCGGGACCGACGGTCGCGGCAACCGTGCTCGTCGTGCTGACCGGCGCGGCGACGACGCACGCGCTCGGCATGGAGGCGGTGTTCGGGGCGTTCGTCGCCGGGCTGCTCGCCCGTCCCCCGGACCCGGCGCGGCTCGCACCGTTGCGGACGGTGGTGCTGGCCGTGCTCGCACCGGTCTTCCTGGCCAGTGCGGGCCTGCGGATGGACCTGACCGCGTTGCGGGATCCCGGCCTGGCGTTCACGGCGCTGGCGGTGGTCGCGGTGGCCGTCGGTGGCAAGTTCGCCGGCGCGTACCTGGGTGCACGGCTGGGTGGGCTGTCCGGGTCGGCGGGACTGGCGATCGGGGCGGGGATGAACGCCCGCGGCGTCGTGGAGGTGGTCCTGGCGATGGTCGGCCTGCGGCTGGGTGTGTTCGACGCGGACATGTACACGGTCGTCGTGCTGGTCGCCGTCGTGACCTCGGTGATGGCCCCGCCGCTGCTTCGGTCCGCCCTGCGCCGGGTCCCCCTCGACCAGGAGGAGCGGCGGTCGCTGGGGTCGGTGGACGGGGACCCCGGCGTACGCGCCGGTGCGGTGGCCGGGTGACCCGGCCACCGGGCGGGCTCAGCCGCCGACGACGCGCACGTGCGGGACGTAGAGGATCCACCGGCCGCCCTGCTGCACGAACCGCCGTTCCTTGGCCATGATCTCCCCGGCGTGGTTCCACGCGAACAGCAGCGCGTAGTCGGGATAGGGGTCGGCGAACGCCTCGTGCGGCCGGACCGGGATGTGCGCCCCGGGTGACAGCCGGCCCTGCTTTTCCGGTGTGTTGTCACAGATGAACGGCACCAGGTCGGGCCCGATGCCGAAGTAGTTGGTGATGGTCGCGCTCTTGGAGGTGGCGCCGTAGCCGACGACGCTGCGCCCGGCGTCCCGCAGGTCGGTCAGGAGCGCGACCAGGTCCGCGCCGACCCGGTCGATCTGCCGGCCGAAGCGCAGGTAGGTGTCGTGGTCCCCGATGCCGTAGCGGGCCTCGTCGTCGATCATCCGCGCCACGCTCGGGCGGCGCCGACGCGCTCCGGGGCGGGCGATGGTGTAGCGCACCGATCCACCGTGGACCGGTATCCGTTGCACGTCGACCAGTTCGAAGCCGAAGCGGGTCACCATCGCGTCCACCGACCGCACGGCGAACAGGTAGAAGTGCTCGTCGTAGATCTGGTCGTAGTAGCCGAACTCGACGATGTCGCCGACGTACCGGTCCTCGACGACGAAGATCCCGTCGGGGGCGAGGAGCCGGTCCACGCCCCGGAAGACGGTGTCGATCCGTGCGACGTGGCTGATGGTGTTCGCCGAGAAGATGACCTTCGCGGGGCCTTCGGTGGCCGCGATCTCCGCGGCGGAGCGCTCGTCGAAGAAGTCGACCCGGACGGTGGCGCCGTCGGCCGCGGCGTCGGCGGCGGCCGCCGCCCACCGGTCGACACCCACGTGCCGTACGCCCGCGG